>NZ_JADNMD010000013.1:0-201012 GCF_015556325.1 Clostridium sp. 1001283B150225_161107_B6
GTCATTTCTAACTGTTATCCCCCAGTGTGAGGCAGGTTATCCACGCGTTACTCACCCGTCCGCCACTCAGTCAATCAGATTCCATCCGAAAACTTCCTCCGATTGCTTCGTTCGACTTGCATGTGTTAGGCACGCCGCCAGCGTTCATCCTGAGCCAGGATCAAACTCTCATGTTTTAAGTTTTTCACTTATGTGAGGTCTTTCACGAACATTACGTGAAAACTTAGTTCACAATAGTTACGGTTCGTATTCCGGAACCGTTACGTTTGTGAACACCCTCGCGAAGAGTGTTCCTTGGTTTCAGACTACTTAGCTTGGCTAGTTATCTTTAACCTTCATTACTTGGTTTTGTTCTGAATTTTCTCAAATCCAAAGGTCTAAACCAGACCTTTTGTTTTAGAATTTTCAGGGTTTGTGTATTATTCAGTCTTCAATTTTAAAGGTACGATGGAAGCAATGCTTCCGACCGCAGAAGGAGGGATTTGAACCCTCGCGCCGCTACTAACGACCTACTCCCTTTCCAGGGGAGCCCCTTCAACCTCTTGGGTACTTCTGCTTGGTTGAATCTTGTTTCATATTCAATTTATATTCGCAGGCAAATCATACAAACTCGTCTGCAGCGGAGAGGGTGGGATTCGAACCCACGCGCCCTTGCGGACAAACGGTTTTCAAGACCGCCTCGTTATGACCACTTCGATACCTCTCCGAACGCGCTTTTCTATTTTACAGAAGTTTCGACGTTTTGTCAAGTACTTTTTTTAATTTTTTCAAAACTCTTTTTTTGGGTTTTGTGCTTGCTGTCGCTTTCAGCGGCAACTCGATTAGTCTATCATGTTATTCGACAGATGTCAACACTTTTTTCGACTTTTTTCTGATGGTTTTTTTTCTGTTCTTTGGCTGATGGTATTTCTCACGGTTTTCTCACTGGTTTTGCTGTCTTTTACCGCTGGCTGGAATTCCCTGATTCAGGTAATTCCAACCAGCTCTTCCACCTATTCGCACATGCATTTCCCGGCAGCCTTCTTATATATCCTTATCCACAGCCCAGCGGTCCAGCTGCTTCAGGAACTTTTTATCCTCTGAAACCACCTTGACCGGCTTCTTATAGTCTATGGCCATCAGCCCCAACACGGACTTTCCGTCTGCAATCTGATTGTCCATTGTATGTACTCCAATATCCAGGGGAGATGCACACGCCAGATGCATAAAATCTCTTAAATCGTTGGATGTATACAGCATAATTTCACGTACCATATTGATACCTCCTTTTTCCGGACATAGTATAACACTTTCGGATAAAATATACAATATCCAATCATGGTTTTATATAGCCCCACCGTGACAAGGCCGCCCTTAACTCTTCTTTTTCCTCTGCTGCCTTTTCAAAGGGCCTTCCGCTCATCACAATGTCGATGGCCTGGCGCATTGCCCGGGCTCCTGCCGCAGCACCGCCCGGATGCCCCTGGACAGCCCCTCCTGCCGCAAGAACAACGTCTTTTCCCACTTCACTGATATATTTCTCCACCATCCCTGGATGGACGCCTCCTCCAATGGATGGCATAGAGGGTTTAATGTCATAGAAAGGGAGGGTGAGCTGGGCCACTGTCTGCATATATTTCTGGTGAAGAAGAGGATAGCCCCCATAGGGCGTATTAATCATTACTATATCAGCTCCCCCCAGACGCGCAAGCTTTCCCACGGCCAGAGGCGAGGCCATTCCATTCATGGCGCCTTCAAAATACATTCCGGCGCCTGCCGAATGTCCCAGGACCGGGAGAGCCGTATGCTCTGCCACGTGCTTAAGCACACTGTATCCCACAACTGCAAAATTAATCATCAGTCCGTCTGCCCCGGCATCCTCCGCCCGTTTTACATTTTCAATGATTTCATCCGCCCCGCTGGTTATGTTAACAAAATACTTCACCCTCTCCCCTGTTTTTTCATAGGCAGCCTCAGCAGCCTCCTTATACGCCCTTACCCGTTCTCCGGGCTTGCTGTAAACAGGATTTCCTAGCAATTCATCGTCCTTAATAAAGTCCACACCTCCAAGTGCTGTCTCATAAAATATGTTTGCACCCTCTTTGGGGGTCAGCCCTGTGCACGGCTTAATCATATTCAGCAGAATCGGACGGTCATTTATTCCGGCAAACCTGCGGATTCCTTCAATTCCATACCGCGGTCCCCTGAATTTTCCGGCAAATTCCTCTGAAAACTCAATATCCAAAAGCTTTACCTGGGCTGAGGTGGAAGCATCATTCCCCAGAAGAGAGGTAATCATCAGCGGCAAATCCGCGCCGAAATTCACGGCAGGATAGGCAATCTGAATCAGATATTCCCTCAGGTCATCCCCAATCTGGGTGGCCAAATCCAGGGAAGGCACATCAAATACATTTACCACCTTTCCCATATACGTTTCCCGAATCTCCTCCGTAATTCCCGGAATCGGAATCCACGTCCCAATGGTCTGCCCCACTGCAAGGGCTGCTGCCTTTTTCAGAATGTCGGCTTCCTTCGGGAGCCTGATATGATAAGACGCTATGATATAATTTTGTTTGTGTACTGTCTCCGGTAATGTATAAAGTACAGAATCCATCTTTTCTCCTTTATTCACAGCGCTCCTATGCCTGGCAAAACAAAAGAGCCCGGCATCCGGTTTCGATGCCCAAGCTCTGTTATCACTTTCTGTTTCTGCTATACACGTATATCAGGATTTACGCATTCTCATGAAAATACACGTCCAAAGAGTAGGGAATGTTCTCCGTTCTCTTCTTCAGGTTCTGAGTCAATAAATGACTGATTCGTTCGCTGTCCCTCTGTTCCAGGGCATCCAGATAGCTCTGATGCTCCTCAATCATCCTTTCCCTGGATTCACGGCCCTCCAACAGCTTCTGGCCGTAAATCAGCTTGAAGAATGACAAATTATCCCACAGCGATTCTATCATCGCACAGACCCTGTCCAGCCGGCTGATTTTATAGATGGAGAAATGGTACAGCCTGTTCTGCTGATACACATCAATTGCATCAAGCTCATCCTGCCTGACAATGCGGATATATTCAGCGTGAATCTCCTTCAGGTTCCGGATGTCTTCATCTGTAATCTTTCCGCAGGCATATTTTGCGGCCACTGGCTCCAATGCCGTCCTCGCTATATATATCTGCCGCACATCCTCCTTGGTCAGTGTCACAAGCCTGGTTCCTGCATAGGGGACCGATTCAGCAAGCCCTTTCTTTTCAAGATTGGCCAGCGCTTCCCGAATCGGCATACGGCTGACTCCCAGCTGGGAAGCCAGCTCCTCGGTATTCAGCTTGTCACCCATTGACAGCTTGCCGCTCATAATCCATTCCATCAGCTTGTCCAAAGCCAGGTCCGGAAGCTTGTTATGCTGAAGCATTCCCCTGTCCAGGTCATTCATTGTAATACGCATATTAGATTTCATATAGCTCTCACCTAAGTAATATTTACAAGCCAAGCTTCGAAACGGTCACTTTTAAAATCGCCACTTGCGCGGTTTCTTCAATTAATTCTGCTGTATGCTCTGCATTAATTGCATCTTTTCCGACTGCCACTAAACCATGATTCACAAGTAAAAATCCGGGCAAATCCGGGTTCTCTCTATATATTTTTTCCACCATTGGGAAATACTCTTTTTTTACCATCGCCGCAGGAACATCCAACGTTGGTAAATCCGCGCTCATCTTAAGCTGGGCGTGCCATGTGGTCCTCTTTAAGGCCTTTCCTGTGGACGCCCATGCAATTGAATACGGTGAGTGTGTATGTACAACAGCATTCACCTTTGGACAAATTCTATATAGCAAGCCGTGAAGTAAAGCCTCTCTTGTAGGTTTTCCTTCCCCTTCTACTAGATTTCCATCGAAATCCGTGATTACAAAACCTTCTGGCGTACTGTCAATAAAAGAACTGCCGCTTGCCTTTACAATCATCCAGTCTTTCCCTGGCACCCTGGCGCTCACATTGCCGCCGCTTCCGGTCTGTATACCTCTAGTATATGCTCTTTTGCAGGCTATGACAAGTTCCTCTGCAATTTTTTTAACATCTTCTGACATTTTAAAGAACGCCCTCCTTGTCCTGATATTTTATTTCATCCCCTGTCACACCGCGCTCTTTCAGTTCGTCCACCATATGATGGGCGGCCTCAATGCCCCATGCTTCCGTGTCCAGATTTCCCGGTATCGTAATGATTTCCACATTGGGATTCCTGATTTTCCTTAACCGGCGGATGATGATATCATCCACCTCTTTATAATAGAGCTCCTCGCCCTTGCGGGTATTATGGCGCATTCCGTCCGTGGGAATCAGGAGCTTTACCGGGTAATCAATTTTCTCAATCCGCGCGGCAAACCTGTCTGTTGTAATCTCAGCCTCGTCCGGAAGCAGCTTGATATGAGCTGTATTGGCATTGTGCATCATGTAGACACGCTGGTCCATGCGGGGCGGAAACTCTCCTGTCTGGAAATCAATAAAATCCAGACCGCCCACGCTGACTACCAGAGGCACCTTCTTCTCCACTCCGCGGACCAGCCGGTATCTGGAATCTTCCCCATAGGAAAATCCGCCTTTAAAATACTCCTGTGTAATCTCATGTGTCGTCAAATCCAAAATACCGTCAATCAGGCCGTCTGCCGCCATCTGCTCCATGATGGCTCCGCCTGCACCGGTGGAGTGAAACCCAATGGCCTCAATGCCCAGCCGTTCCAGCTCGTCAATTGCAGCACATGCCCCTGTATTGGTAATCCCCATCAACGTCACACCCACAACCGGCTTAGGGCCCTTTTTCAAAGCCTGTCCCCCATGCTTCACCATACCTGCACAGCACGCGCATGCATTTGCCATGATTTGTCTTGTCACTATATTAAGTCCGGTAAAATCACATATGGACGGAATTGTCACAATATCCTTTGCCCCGACCACACTTTCAAAGGTCTTGCGGCCGGATGCCACCGTGGTGGCCATGACCTTGGGGAAACCTATGGGAAGACGTTTCATGGCATTGGTGGCCATAACCGTATTCTGAAGGCCTCCCGCAGAGAGAATTCCGTCAATCGCGCCCTCTGCATGCAGCTTCTCCACATAGGATGCCACTGCATCCATCATAAATGCAATCTTCTCGCCCTTTGTCCTGGGTTCCAGCTCATCCCACTCTGTTCCTGCCGCCCTGACCACCTCTTCCCTGGAAACATCATATCCATAAGAAGGATTGGGGCCTGTGGCCACATTGATTACCATTGCCTTGACGCCCTGGCTCTCAATCTGCTCACGCATATATGCAATTTCCCTGTACTTGGTGTCGCAGCTTCCTATGATTGCGATTGTGTTCATTTCACTTCTCCTCCCATACGATATTGTGAAGACCCTCCGCCCGGCAGTCTCCACAATATCCCCTATGGACCCCGTTCCTTCACGGGGACATACTCACATTAATTCTGGGTGAAGTACTTGGTCTTTGCCCTTTGGGACGCTTTCTCCGCGTCCTTGTCAATAATCGCGCTCTTGTACTCATCAAATACAAAATCCGTGTCCTTAAGCCCGATTACCGGAAGCCTGTTCTCATGAGAGTCCTCATATCTCTCCACAGCGGCCGACAGTATAACATCGTGGGCAAGCAGAAGGTGCTTATGAGGGTCTACCCCCGCCTCCCTGCAGCGGCGGACCGTGTCGCGGATTGTCTGCCACGCAGCCACTATGTCAACATAACGTCCCGGAGGGCAGATATCATAGTGCAGCTCATCCTGCATGGCCTGTGGCGCATCAATGTTGCCCATTACGAATACCGAATCGCCCACGCAGTAGTAAGGTCCGTCTTCTGTCTCAACCACCACCGTCATGTGGCCCGGGCAGTGTCCGAAGGATTCAAATACGCTTACGCCCGGAGCAATCTGCGCCTCGCCCTTAACCGTCTCAAAACGCTCTTTTACTCCCGGCTGGTCATAGGGAGCAATAAATTCATCACCGCAGGTCACATCCCCGTCCTTGGCAATGACCGGTCTGCAGTATGATTTATAATGCAGCGGAATGGGGTTATGGGCATAGCTCCACTCCGCCTCATGGCAGATAAAACGAGCCTTTGTAAACTTCTCAAGATAAAATACATGGTCCCAGTGCAGATGCGTGAACAATACAATGTCAACATCAGAAGGCTTGCGGCCAACCTGGGCCAGGCGGGATTCGATGTCGTCAATCCCCTGTCTCTGCATGGATGGACCGTGATGGTACTTGTCGGCGTGTTCCGTCCAGGACATCCCCGTATCAACCAGAATCAGCTGGTCCCCGCCTTCAATTAAGAACGTGAAATCCGGAAGCTGGTCCGAGTCATTGGTGATTCCCAGCTTCTCCACAAATTTTTTACACGAAAAATGGTACCAGTACTCCAATGGTTTGGTCGGAATATAACCAGAATTAAGTGGTCGGATTGTTAATGGCATATTAATGTTCCTCTCTTTCTCTTTCATGAATTATCTATCTTAAAACTGCCGTGGTATATTCCGGGGGCAGTTTTAATACCCGTATATCCGGCAATCATGCCGCCTTGCTTTCCTGTCTTTTCTTGCTGTAGGTATCAAACAGCACCATGGCAATGATAACAATGCCGATTACCAGACCCTGCGCATAGGAGGATATCCCCTTCAGGTTCATTACATTGACGATAATCGTAAGTATCAAGGCTCCGACTACAGTCCCAAGGACGCCGCCTTCCCCTCCCAGCATGGAGGTTCCGCCTACGACCACCGCCGCTACGGTCTGCAGCCCGTAGCTGTCTCCCATGGCTGCGTCCGCTGCATTTAACCTGGCTGTCATCAGCATGCCTGCAAGGCCTGCGCACATGCTGCACATCATAAATGCGGACAGCATGATTTTCTTAACCGGCACAGCTGCATATTTGGCTGCGGTGGGATTTGAGCCATAGGCGTACACCTGACGGCCATACGTGGTTTTCTGAAGAAGGACATATATCAGGACCACCACAACTGCCGCTATGATGATTAGATTCGGGACAGGACCTGTGTATCCCACGCCTATCTGCGTGAACCCCTTTGGAAGGTCATAGATAACCGCCCCCTGCATGACCAGGACCGCAAGCCCGCTCATGACCCAGTTGGTTCCATAGGTTGCAATAAAGCTGGGGAGTATGCCGGCCAGCAGTCCGTTGATGACACCCACCACCAGTCCAATCAGGATTCCCAGTATAAAGGCTGCCGGAATCGGAACGCCGCTTTTGATGCACTGGGCACAGATACATCCGATAAAACCAGCGGTTGCCCCCACTGATAAATCCATACCGCCGGTCAGAAGCACTGCCGTTAATCCTGCGCTGAGCACCAGCAGCACACTGGCCTGCCTGAATACCGTGATAATGTTGTCAACCGTCCTGAAATTCGGCGCAGCGACAGCGGAAAAGATAACCAGAATAATCAGGCCTATCAGGCTGTAAAATACCTTTGAATTTCTTACCTCTTCAAATATTCTCTTTGCTTTCATGTCCCTATCCCCCTATTCCTTTGAACGAGTACGGACAACCGCATCGATGATAATGGCCATCAGAACGATAGAACCAATGATTGCATTCTGCTTAATTGACTGCACGCCCACTATGTTCAGGCCGTTTTTAATGACCTGGATAAGAAGCACGCCAAAAATCGTACCTGTAACGCCGCCCTTTCCCTCACGAAGGGAGGTGCCTCCCAGAAGGGTGACTGCCACTGCCTGGAATTCCCAGCCCGTGGCCGCCGTGGGCATGCCCGCCTCAATACGGCTGAGTGTGATGATTCCCGCAATTCCTGCAATGAATCCGGCAAATGCATATGTCTTAATCAGGCAGATGATGGGATTGATGCCTGCCAGCTGCAGGGCTTCCCTGTTTCCGCCCAGTCCGTGGATATTGGTTCCGAACCTGGTCTTGTTCAGCACGACCCATACCATGATGAATACCAGCACAGCCACCCAGACCATAAGCGGGATTCCCAGGATTGTTGTCTCCGTAATAATACGGTATGTAAAACTGGGAAAGTAGATGGATGAGCCTGCTGCCAGCAGTAATGAAAGGCTGTTCAGTATGTTCTGCATTCCATAAGTCGCAATAAACGGTGGGATACTTCCCTTGGCAACAATCACTCCATTCACCACTCCGATGAGGGTCGTGGATAAAATGGCGAGAACCATTGCTGCGGGAAGCGGGATTCCCCTCAGAGCCATCCACACGGTAAATACGGTTACAAAGCTGACCTGGGCTCCCAGGGACAGGTCGGTTCCCTGCGTCAGCACAATGCAGGTCTGGCCGAATGCAACAATCATTAACGGCGTTGCCTGAATCAGCACATTCTTAAAGTTCATCAGCGTAAGATAATTAGGGCTCATGACGCTGAAAATCACAATCAGGACAACCAGCATATAGGCCACCGGAGGCAGGCTTTTAATTCTCTGTGCAATCTTATTCTTCTGCATGCTCAGCACCTCCTGCTCCCAGCATCATCCTGGCTCCGATTACCTCGGAATTAAATCCCTCTGTTCCTCTTACAACCTCGTCCACGATTTCACCCTCATGCATGATATAAATGCGGTCGCTCATGCCGATTACTTCAGGAAGCTCGGAAGAAATCATGATAATGGCCTTGCCCTCAGCTGCAAGCCTGTCCATCAGATTATAGATTTCCAGTTTTGCAGCCACATCAATGCCGCGGGTTGGTTCATCGAAAATCAGAATTTCCGGGTCGAAGCTCAGCCATTTTGCCAGCACCACCTTCTGCTGGTTGCCGCCGGACAGATATTTACATGCTTTATTTACGCTGGTAGTAGCGATACGAAGCTGCTTCTTATACCCCAGAGCAACCTCGGTAATTTTCTTTCTTGATATAAAAAAGTTGGGGAATATCTTCTTCAGACTCACCGCCACCATATTAAGGGCAATGGATTCATCCAGGGCAAGGCCCTGCTTCTTCCGGTCCTCGCTTACCAGTCCGATTCCAATCCGGACAGCCTGTACCGGTGATTTTGGGAACACCTGCTCCCCCCGTATGTAAACTTTTCCGGATTTAATCTTCTCGATTCCATAGAGCAGCTGGGCTGTCTCAGTGCGCCCTGCCCCCACCAATCCGGCAAGCCCCACAATCTCGCCCTTTTTAACCGTAAAGCTTACATTCCTGACTCGCCCATGATAATCGCACAGATTCTCCGCCTTAAGGGTAATCCCCTCATGCCTGTTCTCCGTACGCGCATAGACCTGTTCCACACTCCGCCCCACCATCATGTTGACCAGCTCCTCGTTGGTACAGTCGTTGATTCCCACGGTGTTAATCTTGACCCCATCCCTGAGAATCGTGATTCTGTCCCCTATAAGGGGAAATTCCTGCATCCGGTGGGACACATAGATAATACCGATTCCCTCTGCCTTCAGCCTGTGAATCTGGGCAAACAGGGAATCCACCTCCCGCTCGGACAAGGTGGCGGTGGGCTCGTCAAACACCATGATTCTGGGGTTAAAGGAAAGCGCCTTGGCTATCTCCACCATCTGCTGTTCTGCAATGCTTAAGTTCTTTACATAATCTTTGGGATTGATGTATTCACAGTTTAATGCCTTTAAAAGCTTTGCAGCCTCCTCTTCCATCTTTTTATGGTCAATCAATCCCAGCCTGGTCTTATATTCCCTGTTCAGAAAGATATTCTGGGCAACGCTGATATACGGAACCAGTGTAAACTCCTGATATACGGCCACGATTCCCTTGGCAAGAGCCTCCTTTGTTCCGTTAAACTTAACGGCCCGGCCATCCAGCCTGACCTCCCCCTCTTCGGGCTTATACGCACCCAGCAGGCACTTTGCAAGTGTGCTCTTTCCCGCGCCGTTCTCACCTACCAGGATGTGTACCTCCCCCTCCTGCAAATCAAAATCCACATCATCCAGGGCCTTCATTCCCGGAAAAAGTTTGGTGATATGCTGCGCTGTTAATATTGTTTTCCCCATCTTTTCACCCCAATACTTCTCACGAAATTTAGTTTCTCTGTATTCGTCCCCGCAGTTTCCTGCAGGGACAAATAGGTGAAATAGTTCAGCTCCAGTCCTGCCGGATTCTATTGGATAACCTTCCACCAGGCAATGTTGTCAATGTAATTCTGAACCGTATCTGCGATTACAAGCGGGTCATTCGCCGCTGTCGGGAACGGAATGAACTTGCCCTCCGGTTCCGTCTTGTCATTCAGGTACTTAACCGCATAAGCGCATGCAACAAATCCTGAACCATAGGGGTCCGTGTTATAGGTAGCGAACATGGTTCCTTCCTTTACTGCATTGGTAGCATCTACGCTTCCGTCGAATCCGCAGACAAGGACATCATTCATATTGGCCGCCGTCAGGGCCTGGACTGCTCCCAGGGCGCTCTCATCGTTGCAGGCAATAACTGCGTCAACGTCTGTATACTGCTGAATCAGGTTTTCCGTTACGGACATGCCTTCTGTCCTCTTAAAGTTGGCTGTCTGGGAAGCAACAATTTCAATACCCTGGTACTCGGAAAGTCCTGTATTGATACCATTTAATCTCTCGATTGCGTTTGATGCCCCGGCAGGTCCCTCAAGTATGATGAATTTCCCCTTACCCCCAAGCTTGTCCGCCACAGCCTTGGCCATGGTATATCCGGATTCGTAATAGTCAACGCCTGTCCTGAGGAAGGTGTCTTCTGCTGCCGGCGTGCCGATGGTCAGCACCAGGATACCTGCATCCTGCGCTTTTCTCACGCCTGTCATGATGCCGTTGGAATCCGCGCAGTGGACAATGATTGCATCCACCCCCTGTGTAATCATGTTCTCCATCAGCTGCACCTGCTCCTCAACCGAATCTGCGGTGGTGGGAGCCTGTGTGATTGCATTGAATCCCATGGCCTCCCCGGCAGCTTCCACACCGGCCGACTGGGCCACCATATATGGATTGGTTGTGTTTTTGGCAATGTAGCCAATGGTGTAATCCCCGCCCGCCTTGACACTGGTGGCAATCTGGGCTCCGATTCCGGTGACCGGCAGCTGGTCCACATTAAGCACGGTAGCTGCGGACAAGCCTGAAGAACTGCTCTTCGTGTCCTCAGCTGCCTTTGTCTCCTCTTTCGCACTGCTGGCCGGCGCCTCTGTGGGTGTGCTGCAGCCTGCAAAAACCATGGCAGACATTGCAACCGTCAACAAAACTGATACTACTCTCTTCCTCATTTTTTTCCTCCTTGTTATCTTTATATTATTTTTGGATATTGGATTTTGGATACAATCTTCTTGTGATTAATATAGCACTTCCAAATTTGCTTGTCAATGTTAAATAGTATATTCTTGTTTATTGCCGCATTTTTGTATATTATGCACATATCGTCTTTTATTTTTCTGTCAATAATTACAATTGGATTGTATATAGACTGCATGAAAATGCATTTAAATCAGCTGGAATTAAGTAAGAACCAAAAGAAAAAGGGATGCAGGACCATATTTCATCCTGCATCCCCTGAACCGTGTATCTGTCGTTACACCATGGAGCTCCTCAGCACCTCAGCCATATAAAGGTCCTCCGGAGTTGTAATCTTTATATTTGCATAACTGCCCCTTACCATATGCGCCTTCACCCCCATCTGGGCCTCCACCACCATGGCGTCATCCGTTATGCCGGTACAGTCCGATTTCATCTGGCGGGCAAACGCCTCTGCAATAAGGGGAACGGAAAATACCTGGGGCGTCTGGGCCTGCCATACCAGACTGCGGTCCGGGCTGGACTCAATCATCCCCTCCCGGTTCACCAGCTTGATGGTGTCCTTCACAGGCATGCCTGCCACACATGCGCCATACCTGCACACGGCCTGGTACGCCCGTTCTATGATATCGCCGGTAACAAAGGGGCGGGCCCCGTCATGGATAAACACATATCCATTCTGCCTGGCCCTGATTGCGGCTTCATCCTCTCCCTCTTCCTGGTCCATAATGGTGCAGAGGGCTTTCCAGACGCTTTCATACCGTTCTCTGCCTCCCGCGCCAATGGTGCTCACCTTCTTCAGGCCATATGCCTCCACGATTTCTGTTCTGGCATATTCCATATGGCCTGCATCTGTCATGAGTATGATTTCATCTATCACAGGAGAGGCTTCAAACGCCTCCAGCGCATAGGCCACCAGAGGCCTGCCGCCCATTTCCATGTACTGCTTGGCCGTTTTCCCGCCCATACGGCTGCCCTTTCCTGCTGCCAGTACCACGGCCGTACAATATTTTTCTTCCATTCCGTACCTCCCGCCGGACATTCTTATCGCTCTCCCAATTTCAGATTGGGAACAGCATTCAAATCCCAGCCCGATATGTTCCCCTTACGGTATTCATAGTAGGCTGCCGTCCCAATCATGGCTGCATTGTCCGTGCAGAAAACAGGAGAGGGATAATAAAACTGAATCCCGTCCTTTTCACAGGCCTCTGCCATGGCCTTCCTCAGCGCGGAGTTAGAGGCAACCCCGCCTGCTATGGCCAGCTTCTTATATCCGAATTCCCGGGCAGCCAGTATGGCGCGGCTTACCAGGGACTCCACCACGGAATTCTGGAAGGATGCCACCAGGTCAGGGACATTGATTTCCTCCCCTGTCATGCGGGCATGGTTGATGTGGTTCAGCACAGCTGACTTAAGACCGCTGAAGCTGAAATCATAGGGAGCCCCCTCCACCCTGCCCCTGGGGAACTGGATGGCGTGGGGATTCCCCTCTTTTGCCGTCCTGTCAATCTTAGGCCCGCCGGGGTATCCCAGACCCACAGACCTGGCCACCTTGTCAAAGGCTTCTCCGGCTGCGTCGTCCCTGGTCCTTCCGATGATTTCAAATTCCCCGTAATCCTTTACAATCACCAGGTGGGTATGGCCTCCCGAAACAATCAGGCACACAAAGGGCGGTTCCAAATCCTGGTTCTCAATGAAATTCGCGGACACGTGCCCTTCAATATGATGCACCCCGATAAGAGGTTTCCCCGCCGCATAGGCAATGGCCTTTGCCTCTGCCACTCCCACCAAAAGAGCGCCTACCAGACCAGGTCCGTAGGTCACGCCGATTGCCGTGATATCCTCCAGGGCAACCCGGGCTTCCGCCAAGGCCCTCTCAATCACATAATTAACCGCCTTTATATGTTCCCGGGATGCAATTTCCGGAACAACGCCCCCATAGACCGTATGGGTGGCAATCTGGGATGAAATCACATTGGACAGCACGGTCCTTCCGTTTTTCACCACTGCCGCGGCTGTCTCATCGCATGAACTCTCGATTGCCAGTATCAAAACATCCTCTGATGCCTGTCCTATCATAGTATCCTCTCCACTTCCGTCTGTCCTCCGGTACGCGGTACCGTCACTGTCAGTCCTCATCAAATTCCAGCTCCGCCGTCCATCCGTCCCTGGCAGCCTTTGCCCTTGGGAAAATGGACCTGACCTCCTCCATATATTCCTCCGGCTTTGTAAGGGAGGGGCTGTAATGGGTGAGCCACATCTGCTTCGGATTGGCCTGCTTTGCAAGGGCTGCTGCCTCGTAAAAGGTCATATGCTTATATTCCCTGGCCTTGGCCGCCTTTTCCTTTTCCCCGTACATGCCTTCACAGATAAAAAGGTCAGCACCGGCTGCATACTCTGCAATCACAGGCACAGGCCTGGTATCTGTGCAGTATGTCACCTTAAGCCCTCTGCGGTCCGGTCCCAGCACCATATCCGGTGTCAGAAGCCGTCCCTCATGTTCTATCTCCTCGCCCTTTTGCAGCCTGCTCCAGAACTTCTGGGGTATCTCCTGGGCCCTGGCCCGCTCCACGTCAAAGCGTCCTGTACGGGGAATGGTGATGGAATAGCCGTAGCACAGCACATTGTGGTTTACCCTGTAAGCGTCAATGACATAGGGGCCCATCTGCATTTGTTCACGGTTCTCCCCAAGCTCCACAAACCGCAGCTCAAAGGGCAGTTCCGGCGCTATGGTGCGCAGCGCCCCCACCACCCGTTCCAGTCCCCTGGGACCAATCAGGGTCAGCGGCTCCACCCGCTCCGCATTGCCCATCGTGAGCAGAAGCCCGGGAAGACCGCTTATGTGGTCCGCATGGTAATGGGTAAAGCAGATGACATCTATGGGTTTGGGGCTCCATCCCTTTTCCTTCAGGGCCACCTGGGTCCCCTCACCGCAGTCAATAAGCAGATTGCTGCCTCCGCACCTTGCCATCATGGATGTGAGCCAGCGGTACGGAAGAGGCATCATGCCTCCGGTTCCTAACAAACATATATCCAACATACTGTAATCCTCATTCTCTCAATACTTAACTCACAAAATCATATCACACTTTCCTCTCATTAATCAAGTATCGCCGTAAAATAACGTGGCAAACCTGAACGGTTCAGGCAGCGCGCAAAAAAAGGGAGCTGCCGCAGCAGCTCCTCTATTATCTTATGTAAATCCTGTCCCGCGAAAGATTGGACGCCACCAGCTTCATGACCGGCATGAAGTTTTCCCCAAAACTTTCCTTTGGAAGTACAAGGGCCGAAGACTCCTCTATATAAAAAGCAATGTCCTTGGGCGTGGAGACAGCCTTCTGCACCCTGTCCCAGCCATATGTCCTGACCTGTTCCCCCAGCCTCTCCTCGATGCCGTTTTCATCAAACCCATACTGTATCTCGGAATCATACCTGGGCTGCCCCATCATCCTTGCCGCCTGAAGCCTCAGGTTAATAGGCGTAAACAGAAGAATCATCATACCGCCGGCCACATAAACAAATGCCTGATTCAGCTGTATGGTCTGGTTTCTCAGCAGGAAACCGCCTGTGATGATGACTGCAAGGCCCAGGAGATTGACCAGGAAACCCGACAGCCTTGAATACGTATGGAACAGCAGCAAATCATAGATAAACTCAGCCTTCATCCTGACCTTGACATATACCTTCATTCAAATCATCCTCTCCCAAATCATGCTTTTCCCGCGGCCCAGCCCTGGGCTGAGTAGATTCCCTTCTTATTCTTCCTCATCCACCCGTCAAAGAAGGCGGTAATGAACGGGCATAGGAACAGTGTAATGATGGAGGCAGTGGCGCACTGGGCCGTGGCCATGTCCACATAAGGTTCCATGGACGGGTCGGCCTGGGCAACTGCCGCAGGCGTCATGGCTGAGTTCAGAGCCGTTGTGCCCACTGCCGCGCCCATGGCATTGCGCTCTTTTTTGGGCAGCAGCAGGTTGAATACGAAAAAGAATATTACGGCTGTTGCCGTGGATATCAGTCCCAGCACAATACCGGATGCTCCGGCCGTGACCAGCGTGGACACATCTGTCTTGGAGCCAATGGAAATGGTCATGAAGAATGTGACAATGGGCTGGGCGGTTGCGCAGGCGCTGCGGAAGCCCTTATCCAGATTTCCCCAGATGAATCCGATGAGCAGGGGAATCAAAGTGGCAACCAGGGCCTTAAAGGGAATGGAAGCCAGTCCGGTTGCCCCCAATGCCACCAGGGTAAAGAAGGGGCCGTCATTTAATGACAGGATGGAGATGGCGCCTGTATCCGTTGCATTTCCAAACTGGGATGACAGGGATATGTACAGAGAGCCGTTGGAATTGGTGATGGCCGCAATGAGCACAAAGGGTGTCAGCCCCAGAATACCTGCCGGACCGCACAGATTTCCCACCAGAAGCCCTATGGCAACTCCCAGCAAAAGCTTGATGCCGGTCAGCGTGACGCCTTTATACAGAGGCATACCCACCTGGCGGACATTGATGGCGGACCCGCACACAATCAGGAACAATCCCATCATGGCTGAATTCCCGTCATAAAACAGGGCTGTTACGTATCCCCCAATCTGAAATGCCTGAGGGAAAAAAGTGGCTATGACAACTGCCAGCACCAGCGGTATGATAACCAGTCCCCCGGGCAGCCTTTTCATTTTATTCAGTATATCAAAATCTTTTCTGTTATCTTCCATAAAAAACCTCCACCTGATTTGTTTCGTTTGATATCACGGTCTGCCGGTCACGGCAGCCCCCTACATTTCCCTGGCTGCCTCTCTGAACAAGCGGTCTATAATGTCAACAGCAATGGTGTCGTATCCTGTCAGTCCTCCCTTTCCGATGATGGGAAGCCCCTGATAGGTTCCCACCATGCGGCCCACGTCCGTCTGCGCAATGACGTAGTCCAGCACCTCGATGCACTCTACCCCCAGCTGGAAGCAGACATTCACCATGGTGTCCCCTCCGGTGGTATATAATCCGGCTATCCGTTCCCGGCCAGCGCGTTCCAGCACGTACTGTACAATGGTCCCCAGCCCTGCGTTAATCCGGTTGGCGCTCATGCCATCTGCATACCCTCTTTTTGCGTCTTCCTCAGCCAGGTTTAAAATCGGGCCGTGAAGGGCTGTCTCAATCACTATGGCCCTGGGCGCAGAGGGCCCTTCCATAAGCTCCGTAATGCGCCTGACGGCTGATTCCACTTCCTCCGCTGCCTGCCGGCTCCCGTCAATCAGGGGGATGGGGTCCACGCTGACCTGCACATGCCGCCGGTCCTCCAAAAGAATTCCCAGCTGCCTCTTGGTCACGGGAGTAGCGCTTCCGGCTGCAACCAGCACGGTCCTGCCTGTGCCGTCCAGTGTGTTTTCCGGGACATTGGGCTCCTCTTCCTGCGTCAGCCCTCTGCACTGTGCCAGCTTTGCCGTAAATGCCCCCGGGTCCACTGCCAGCACATTCCAGTCCAGGGAAATGCAGGCATGGGCTATCTCCTGGATATCCTCCAGGGTTATGGCATCCGTCACAATGATGCGGTTTCCCCGTTCCCTCTGCCACTGGAGAGCGCGCGCAATCTCTTCCCTGCCCTGGAGGACTGTCTTAAGTGTCACCAGCCCAATCTCCTCCCCTGTCTGCCTCCCCAGAAGCTGGGGCACATAGCTCTCATGCACCGGTGTGCGTACATCCTGGGCCACCGGCGTCTTTGTCAGGGCAATGCCGTCAATCACAGAGAAGCCCCCCACCACAATCCGCCTGGACTGCGGCATGGAAGGAACCACCACCGCCACCGCGTCACCGCCAATCACATCCATCATGGCCTTGATTTCAGTTCCGATACCGCCTCTTAATGTAGTGTCAATCCGCTTGCTGAAATATCTGACTCCCATCCTTTTCAGGGCCTGGGTGGCAGAGCGCACCTTCTCATATGCCTCATCCGCAGGCAATGCCCTGCTGTTGCTGCTGACCAGTATGGCGTCCAGGGACGCAGCCTCCCCTTCCCGCTCCGCAGCCTCCTCGTTGAAAAAAACAGCTGTCCTTGCCTTGGACCTGGCAAGCAGTACGCCTGTGGTGGTGGCCCCGGTCAAATCATCTGCCACTGCTCCTATTAACGGCATAATATATTCCCCCTTTTTTGCTGCCCTGGTTATTGGTCCCTTTTTCCGTGCATGAGCGCTGCGTATTCGGCCACCACCTTTGTGGATTCAATCAGGCTGATGCTTCCTGCTATTCCCTTTCCGGCAATATCAAAGGCAGTTCCATGGTCCACCGAGCTTCTGATAAAAGGAAGACCAAAGGTCAGGGTCACGGATTTTTCAAAGTCCAGGGTCTTGCAGGCAATATGTCCCTGGTCATGGTACAGGGACAGGATGGCATCGTATTTTCCGGATTTTCCGATATGGAATACGGAGTCGGCCGGTACAGGCCCAATGGCATTGATTCCCTTCTCCCTGGCCGCTTCCACAGCCGGAATCAGGTGCTCTATTTCCTCTGTTCCAAAAAGCCCGTTATCCCCGCCGTGAGGATTCAGGGCAGCCACTGCAATAAGCGGTTCCCTGATGCCCGTCTTTTTCAGCTCCTTGTCAATGTTCTCCACAAACTCCAGCACCCGTTCCTTGGTGGCATACCTGCATGCATCCACCAGCGACATGTGGCGGCTTACAAAAAACACTCTCAGCTTATGGCAGGAGAACATGGTAAGGGCGTAGGGCGAATGCGTCTCATCCTGGTAGATTTCCGTGTGGCCCGGCTGCTTTACCCCAGCCAGCTTAATGGCTCTTTTATGGATGGGAGCAGTGGACACCGCGTCCACCTTGCTGTCCATGCCCAGTTCAATGGACTTCATAATCCAGTCCACGGACATACGGCCTGCCAGCTCCTGAACCTCTCCCCACTGGATGGAATCCGTATCATAATCCCCTGTCTCCAGCACATCCACGGTCCCGTACTGATAAAGGGCCTCTGATGGTTCCGCAATCCTGCGGTACCTTAACTCCCTGCCCAAAATCCTTGCCGCCCTGTCCAGAACAGCGATGCTGCCAATGACAAAGGGCCTGCAGCACTCATGTATTCCCTCGTCCAACATGGTGCCCACCACTATCTCCGGCCCGATACCTGCCGGGTCCCCCATGGTAATAGCTGTTACAGGTTTGAATTTTTCGTTCATTTTCCTTTTCCTTTCTATTTGTTTTCGTTTTGCTTTCGTTTTTATTATCTTTCTAACATAATCATAAATGTAAATTAACATTTTTTCAAGCTTTTTTTACATTTTTGCTAATTTTAACAAATAACGCCTCGGATATTAACACTATTTCACAATTCAATTTTGTTTTTTATTTCTTTTCTACTTTCGTTAGAAACAATAATTTATTTATATTTCGCTGCATGTATACAAAAACCGCTTCACAGCCACAAAACCGTGAAGCGGTCACCCATACCATCCCGTATACATTCCATGTATTTACTTTTACCTCCGGATTTTCAGACACAGCCTAAACCACATCTATATAGACATGCTGTTTTTCCGCTTCCTCCAGATACTCCTTTTTAATCCCGTCATCTGTAATAATACCGCTTATCTCGTCCAGGGAGCACACCACCATCACATATCCCCCGCCGAACTTACTGCTGTCAGCCAGCACATACGCCTGGTCCGAAGCAGCCAGCACCGCCTTCTTCACCTGCATCTGAGGCGAACCGATGGAGGTCAGCCCCACGGAAAAATTGATTCCATGGGCGCTGATAAATGCCTTATTGGCCCGGAACCCCTTTAAGGTATTGACTGCCACATCGCCTATGGTGGAGGCCAGCTTACCTCCCACCTGTCCCCCCAGAAGGAACAGCTCCACATGGCCCAGATGGGACAATACACCGGCGCTGGCCAGGGAGTTGGTAATAACCAGAAGATGTTTGGAGGAATCATCCCTGATTTGCTGGGCCAGGTAATAGCAGATAGAGGAATCATCCAGAATGATTGTATCCTGGTCCTCAATGTATTCATATGCCTTCAGGGCAATCCTGCGTTTCCTGTCGCTGTTCTTAAACACATTCCCGGCATCAAAGGGCACCATGAGCTGTCCGCCCACCTTTACCGCGCCCCCGTGAATCCGTTTTGCAAGGCCCTTTTCCTCCAGCTTCTGTATATCGCTGCGAATGGTCACCTCCGAGCAGTTCAGTTCCCGGCTCAGCTCCGCTACCTTCACGCTGCCTGTGCTGTCCAGGCGGGCGGCAATGTATTCCATTCTCTTATTCGACATGACTTACCTCTCTCTTTTCATTCACGCCTGTAAAGCGCCGTCCTACACCAGATGAAGGAGGATGTCTTTCCCGGCGATAAGCTCCCGCCATTCCTGGCTCAGTCCGTCATCTGTAATAATTTCATCTATCTCTTCCAGCTCAGCAAAATAGCCCGGCCTGACCTGGCCGAACTTACTGCTGTCCGCCACCAGTATTTTCTGCAGGGAAGATTCAAGGGCAGCCTTTTTTGTCACCACCTCATAATTGTGGGCGCAGGTCATGCCCAGCTTTTCATGGACCCCGGAGGCCGACACAAACATCTTGCTGGCCCTTGTCCTTCTGATAAGTCCGATTCCCTCGACGCTCTCAAACATCAGGTCGTTTCTGTGGAAATACCCGCCCGCAAATATCAGCGACAGCTTCTCATTCCCCTGCAGCTGGGACAGAATATGATAATTATAGCAGAGAACCGTAAGCTGCATCTGTTCCGGTATATATTTGGACAATACGCCGGTGGTTGTTCCTGAATCCAGAATCAGGATATCTCCCTCCTCTACCATGCCCGCTGCAAACCGGGCGATTCTGTCCTTTTTATCAAAATTGCGGATTTGCTCCGAAGAGTACAGATATTCATCGTGTTCCCGGGCAGCGGGTTCTGAAGCCTGCTGTTCGTACAACAGGCGGTTTTCTTTTAAATAATCAATATCACGGCGGATGGTCATCTCTGAAACCTGAAACCGGTCCGCCAGCTCCTTAATGGATAATACAGGCGATTCCTTCAGCGTATCCAAAAGCGCGTAAATCCTGAGATCCCTTTTTCCCATAACTTCTGTTTCCCCTCCTGTCGCAATCCTGCTGCGGCCCATGGGTGCACAGCGTTACGAATCTGACTGTAAAATATTATAATTGTATTTTCAGAAAATGTCCAGATGTTCCTGGCTTGGCCAAAATGTTATATAATGTTTTAAAAATGTTATTTTTACGTTTTATCTCACATTTTTTGATAATATGTCTTGATTTTTACATTTTAAAATGTTAATATATGCTCATAGTAACACTATTTAACATTTTCAAAGGTGATGGAGGTCAAAATATGAGAACAATTGTAATCGGGTGCGACAATGCTGCTGTACATTTAAAAAACGAACTCACAGCATTCATGGAGAAAAAAGGATATACCGTGGAAAATATGGGGTGCGACAGCACCGAAGATACTACCTACTACCCCTATGTGGCGGAAAAGGTGTGCCGGAAAATCATGGACAGCAACTATGAGAAGCACGGCGTACTGATTTGCGGCACAGGCCTGGGCATGGCCATGACCGCCAACAAGTTCAAGGGAATCCGCGCCGGCGTCTGCCATGACATCTTCTCTGCGGAGCGCCTGAAGTTGAGCAATGACGGCAATGTAATCTGTATGGGCGAGCGGGTGATTGGAACCGAACTGGCAAAACGGATACTGGAGAAATGGCTGGAGCTTGAATTCGTAGACTGCGCGTCCACATCCAAGGTGGAGGCCATCAAGGAAATCGAAGGCGAAAATCTCAAATAGCGGAGGCGGCTTGATGAAAAAACTGAATCGGTTATATCTTGGCACAAACACAAAGATGTACAAAACCATTGCGGACACAGCTTCATTTCTGACGCAGCTCCATGAACTGACAGAGGACCTGGCAGACAGTCCCCTGACCCTGTTTGTCATTCCCTCCTATACCGCCCTGGAAACCGCTGGCCGGATTGCATCCCAATCCCATATCCGGCTGGGCGCCCAGAACATGTGCTGGGAGGACGAGGGGCAGTTCACCGGTGAAATCTCACCTGTTATGCTTAAGGAGGTGGGGGTGAGCGTTGCGGAAATCGGCCACTCGGAACGCCGCCATATTTTCAGGGAGGATGATTTTGACCAGGAGAAAAAGGTGGCAAAGGCCGCTGCCTCCGGCTTCACCCCCCTTCTATGCATAGGCGAAACCCTGACCCAGCGTGAATACGGCCTGAGCAGCGAGACCCTGGGCACCCAGTTAAAGGTGGGACTTCATTCCATCACCAGCCGGCAGGCGGAGAATCTCTGGATTGCCTATGAACCCGTGTGGGCCATCGGCGTGAACGGCATCCCTGCGGACAGCGGGTATGTGGCTGCGCGCCATGCAGGCATCCGCCGGATTCTGTGCGAGCGCTTCGGAGAGGAACCCGGAAACCGCATCCCCATTCTTTACGGCGGCAGTGTGAATCCCCAAAATGCCCGGGAGCTGATTCAGCTTCCTGATGTGGACGGTCTCTTTATAGGACGCAGTGCCTGGGACGCCGGACAATTCAACCGTATCATACGCCAGGTTCTGCCATTATACATGAATAAATAGCAGGAGGGAAATAATCGATGCGCAATCTGCTTGTGGCCCAGTCCGGCGGCCCCACATCCGCAATCAACGCCACCCTGTCCGGAGTCATCACAGAAGCCATGATTCAGGGGGGCATTGACCGGATATACGGAGGTCTTAACGGAATTGAAGGCATTTTACAGGAAAAAGTCATAGATTTGCTGGATTATATCAATAACACAATGGACCTGGATAAACTGGCCCAGACCCCTGCCGCCGCCCTGGGCTCCTGCCGCTTTAAGCTGGCCGAGCCGGAAGAGGACGATGCCCAGTATCGGCATCTGGTTGATATTTTCAGAAAATATGAAATATCCTACTTCATATACATAGGCGGGAACGACTCCATGGACACAGTGGATAAGCTGGCCAGATACTGCCGTTCCCGGGAGATTGAGGATATAAACATCATCGGCGCCCCGAAAACCATTGACAATGACCTGATGGAGATAGACCACTGTCCTGGTTTTCCCTCTGCAGCCAAGTACATTGCCACCACCTTTGCGGAGCTGGAGCGGGATGTGGCTGTCTATGATTCCTTCGGAGTCACCATTGTGGAAATCATGGGACGGAACGCCGGATGGCTCACTGCCGCCGCCTCCCTTTCCAGGGTAAACGGCAACCGCGGGCCTGACTTTATTTACCTCTGCGAGGTTCCCTTTTGCGTCAGCCGGTTTCTGGAGGATATACGAAGCCGTCAGGCCGAAAACAGAAATCTTCTGATTGCTGTCAGCGAGGGTATCCGGGATGAAAACGGAGCCTATCTGTCTGAACAGACTCCCGGCAACCGCCCCGATTTGTTCGGTCACAGGGATATTGCCGGAACCGGGGGCGTACTGGCCCAGATTGTCCGGAATGAACTGGGCTGCAAAACCCGCTCCCTGGAGCTCAACCTTATGCAGCGCTGCGCCGCTCATCTGGCCAGCCGCACGGATTTAAACGAATCCCGTCTTCTGGGAACAAAGGCGGTCCAGTGCGCGGTCCAGGGGCAGACCGGAAAAATGGCAACCCTCCTTCGCCTGCCGTCAAAGGGCCGATACAGGATTCAGTTCACTGCAGCGGACGTATCCCTGGTTGCCAACCGGGAAAAAACAGTTCCCCGTCAGTGGATTAACAGGGAAGGCAACGACATTACACAGGAGATGACGGATTATCTGACGCCTCTTATCGAGGGGGAGGTCCCGGTGCTGTGCCAAAACCGCTTTCCTGAATACTTTACCATATCCCTGGCGTGAGCACACATACAGTAAGGAGAACCGCTTTGGCAGTTCTCCTTATCCCATCCTACAGAAATTCAATCTGTTCTTCCCTGTCCACAGGTATCTTGAAGCCGGAAACCAGTTCATCATAGCATTCTTCACACAAATCAAAATGATGAACCTGTCCGTCCTTCTCAGAAAAATAATCCCATGCATGGTCAATGCTGATGCATCCTTCCCGGATGATGCCCTGCTGCACCACCAGTTTCTTTCCGCAGCAATTGCATATTATTGTCTCCAGCTGTCCATTTTTATTGTACCTTTTCATATGAACCCTCGCCTTTCTCTGTCATCGTACCCTTTCATTCATTCCCTTCTCTTCCCCTTAAAGAAAAAAGGAGAGGAATGTCTGGTTCCTCTCCATTATATACATAAAATATTCACATTTTAAGTGGTAATTCTTTCATATTGTCCGGTTCCACATGATGATGGCATCCTCGGCCGGGTTGTGGTAATACCCCTTCCTGACAGCCTCCGGCCGGAAACCATAGGAATCATACAGGTTTCTGGCTCCCAGGTTGCTCTCCCGGACCTCCAGGGCAATGGCCCGGACCCCTCTGGCCCTGGCAAAAGTCACCATGGTATCCATGAGTTTCCGTGCGATACCCTGGCGCCTGTAATCGGGGTATACTCCAATCCGCTGTATCTCCCCCTCATCCGCCAGAATCCGCAGAACCGCATAGCCCAGGATGTATCCGTGGTCCACATAGACAAAATACGTGTCCAGCCTGCTGTCTAAGCCCATGCGAATCAGATTCTCCGACCAGCTCTCGGAAAAACAAACCTGCTCCAAATCCGCCACCTGCTCTATGTCCTGGCCCGTCATGGGGCGCACTCCGCGAATCAGCTCCATGTTCCCTGCTCCTTTCCGTCACAGCCGCCGTTCAGACGGCCCGTCAGATGCAGCCGTTCAGGCGCCCTGCTCTCCCGCCGCCCAAAGGGCTGCTATCAATAATCTCCCGGAAGCTTTGCCGCAGCTCCTCCGGCAGACTGCTCCGCCTCTCTCTGGCGCTCAGCCTGGGGCTTTCTCAGATAATCCGGGGTGAACTCTGCCGCTGTCACAACCCGGGCGCCGTGATACCTGCCCCCGTCCAAAAGCGCAGTCATTCCCAGGGCAGCCACAGAAGCTGCCCTCTGCCGGTTCATCTGGGCCGGTGCAAATACATAGGCCGATGTCATGGTTTCCATGATGATATCCTTATATACAGGCACGCCGTCCCCCAGGAAGATTACCCGCTCCCCTTTTTCATTGAGAAGACATGCCAGCTCCCGCATATCCATGGGCTGCTGCTCCATCACCACCTCCAGGCCGTCCCGGGTATGGTAGAGTCCCGTATAGACCTGGCTGCGCTTTGCATCCATAACAGGGCAGATAAGCCCCTCTGCCCCCCACATATTATATGCCATGGCATCCACAGTGGGAACATGAATCAGAGGCTTTTTTAGAGCCAGTCCCAGGCCCTTGGCCGTGGCGGCTCCTATGCGCAGCCCGGTAAAGGAACCCGGTCCCCCGGCCACTGCTATGGCATCAATGGTATCCATGTCCAGCTCCAGAAGCTTCACAATCTCATCCAGCATAGGAAGCAGGGTTTGTGAATGGGTCTTTTTAAAATCCACGGTATACTCTGCTGTCAATATGTCATCTGTCACCAGGGCCACGCTGGCCACCAGGGACGAGCTCTCTATTCCCAGTACTCTCATCCTCTATCCTCCACATGAATGCGCCTGTAATCAAATCCCTTTTCCAAATCCTTTTCAATGGTCACCCAGACCGCCTTCTCAGGCAGTATCTCCTCAATCAGGCCGGGCCACTCAATCAGGCACACGCCGCCCCCGAAGAAACAGTCCTCATAGCCGATTTCATCCATCTCGCTTACGTCGCCGATGCGGTACACGTCAAAATGGTACAGCGGAAGACGGCCATCCTCATACTGCTGCAGAATGGTAAAGGTGGGACTGTTCACCGGTCCCTCTATGCCCAGGCCTGCTGCAAATCCCTGGGTAAACACAGTCTTTCCCACGCCCAAATCACCGCTCAGACAGATTATCTGGCCCGGCTTTGCCTCCCTGCCCATCTTTTTCCCCAGCTCATATGTTTCTTCCGGTTTCCGCGTCTCGATTACCATTTCCTACCTCTTTCATCCTTACTTTACGCCCTTCATGGTCAGTGAAATCCTCTTCTTGGCCAAATCCACGCTCAAAATCTTCACATCCACAATATCCCCCACGCTGACCGCCTCCAGCGGATGCTTGATGTACTTGTCCGTCATCTGGGAAATATGTACCAGACCGTCCTGGTGGACGCCGATATCCACAAACGCGCCAAAATCAATGACATTGCGCACAGTTCCCTTTAACACCATTCCCGGCTCCAAATCCTTCATTTCCAGGATATCGCTTCTGAGAATGGGCCTTGGCATCTCATCCCTGGGGTCCCTGGCAGGCTTTTCCAGCTCTCCCGCAATATCCCGCAGGGTAATCTCCCCTATGCCCAGGGCCTCTGCCGTCCGCCTGTAGTCCTTTATCTTCCTGCTGATTCCCAGCAGTCCTCCCCGGGACAGCTCCTCAGGCTTATACCCCAGCTTTTCCAGAAGCTTCCCGGCTGCTTCATAGCTCTCCGGATGGACGCTTGTGCCGTCCAGGGGATTCTCCCCCCCTGTTATGCGCATAAAGCCCGCACACTGCTCAAATGCCTTGGGACCCAGCTTTGCCACCTTTAACAGCTGCTTCCTGCTCTTAAAGGCGCCGTTTTCTTCCCTGTAGGCCACAATGTTCCTGGCCAGGGTCTTGTTGATGCCGGACACATATTCCAGAAGGGAGGCCGAGGCCGTGTTCAGGTCCACGCCTACCTTGTTCACGCAGTCCTCCACCACGCCTTCCAGCGCCTCTCCCAGACGTTTCTGGTTCATGTCATGCTGGTACTGGCCCACGCCGATGGACTTGGGGTCAATCTTGACCAGCTCAGACAGAGGGTCCTGGAGACGTCTGGCAATGGATACCGCGCTTCTCTGGCCCACGTCAAAGGCCGGGAACTCCTCGGTGGCCAGCTTGCTGGCGGAATACACGGATGCGCCTGCTTCGTTTACAATTACATACTGCACCTGCTCCCTGATTTCCTTCAGCAAATCCACGATAATCTGCTCTGATTCCCTGGACGCTGTGCCGTTTCCAACGGATATGAGGGAAATGTTATATTTCTTAATAAAATCCTTCAGTATTTTTTTGGATTCCTCCACCTTGTTCTGGGGCGCAGTGGGGTAAATGACCACTGTATCCAGCACCTTTCCCGTGCTGTCCACCACTGCCAGCTTGCAGCCGGTGCGGAAGGCCGGATCCCACCCCAGCACCACCCGTCCCACAATGGGAGGCTGCATCAGAAGCTGTTCCAGGTTCTTTCCAAACACCTTGATAGCGCCTTCCTCTGCCTTTTCCGTCAAATCGTTCCTGATTTCCCGTTCAATGGACGGGCCGATGAGACGGCTGTAGCTGTCCGCCGCTGCCTCCTTAAGGATTGGCGCGGTATATGGATTGTCCCGGACAATGGTCTGTTTTTCCAGATACCCCAGAATCTGCTCCTCCGGAGCCAGAATCTTCACGGTCAGAATCTTTTCATTCTCCCCGCGGTTCAGGGCCAGGATGCGGTGCCCCGCAGCCTTCTTTACCGGCTCCTCATAATTATAATACATCTCGTAGACAGACTGAGCCTTCTCATCCTTGGCAGATGACTGGATGACGCCCTTGTTCATGGTTATGTTCCTGATATAGGTACGGAAAGCCGCATTGTCGGAAATCCGCTCCGCCAGTATATCCCTGGCGCCCTGGATGGCCTCCTCCGGGCTGGCCACGCCCTTTTCCTCTGACACAAAACCGGCTGCAGCCTTCTCAACAGGCTCCCCTGTCATCTGCATGCTGATAAGGTCCGCCAGGGGCTCCAGCCCCTTTTCCTTGGCAATCATGGCCCTGGTCCGGCGCTTTGGCTTATAGGGACGGTAAAGGTCCTCCACCGCCACCAGGGTCTGGGCTTCCCTTATCTTAAGCTCCAGCTCCGGAGTCAGCTTTTCCTGCTCCGCAATGGAAGCAATAACCTGGCTCTTGCGGTCCTCCAGGTTGCGCAGGTATTTTAACCGCTCGTCCAGATTACGCAGAACCTCGTCATTTAAGGAGCCCGTGGCCTCCTTCCGGTATCTGGCAATAAACGGAATGGTATTTCCCTCATCAATGAGTTTGACGGCTGCTTCCGCCTGATGGCGTCCGATGCTCAGCTCTTCCGCCAGTTTTTTAATAATATCCATGGTAAACCTCGCATATCTGTAATCTAGCTAACTGTTATATTATAGTGCATCCCAACCGCTTATGCAAGTTCTGGCAGAAAGTTCGCCCTGCGGAAAGTTCCCGTTGCAGAAAGTTCCCCCCATATGGAAAGCGTCTTCATCTGGACAGTGCCGGTATTTCGTGATAAAATAGCCAGGATAGCAGTCACAATATATTGGCACGGCACCAGCTGCGCCTGACAAAAGAAAGGTTCTTATTCAGAATGATGAATGATACTCATAATAACCAGAAATCACCTTCAAACAACCAGGGAAAGAACTTCACATCCTCCGAACGCCTGGCCACCTGTTCCATGATAGCAGGCATCATCGGAATTGTGTGCAGTCTTTTTTATCTGCCCATGTCCCTGGCCTATAACCAGACCGCCATGCCCACCGGCCTTGTCTGCGGCGTCATCGGCATCATCCTTGCCCTCATGGCCCGGAACGCCGACATAAGACCCAGGAAATCCTTTAATGCAAGGGCCATTGCAGGGCTGGTATTAAGCGCCATTGCCATATCCCTGACATTTTTCTTTTTCTATGCCCTGGCCTGCTACTATGAGGCCCTCAGCGACCCGGTGACCGGCCCCCAGATTAATGAGTTTATCAACCGGCTTCAGGAGCAGCTGAACCAGCAGATGCAGCTGCCCAGGACCACGGGATTCCTTTGGTTCTGATGCAGTTCCCGGTACGGGTCAGCGCGGCCAGAGAGGAAGCAGGTCCACGCCTCTTACCACCAGCATATAATTTTTATACGCCCAGTTGACCAGCACAATGGCTGCCCCGATGTAAACCAGCAGTTTCTCATGCCCCAGATAATATCTGGGGTTTTTTGCTGCCCTGGACACCGCAAAGCTCGCCAGTTCGGCCGCCAGCACCACTGCCATATAGGCAACCAGGGGATGGTACCGGATGCTCAGGAGCAGATTGCCTGACAGCAGCGCCCGGAGGGCTCTGGTGCCGCCGCAGCCAGGGCAGTAAAGCCCCGTTAAAAGATGAAACAGGCAGGGAAATCCCTGCCTTATAATTTCTCCGGTAATCCGGCTTATAATGGATGCCATATGCTACAGCACCGCGCGTATCATCTGTTTGATACCGTATTCAGACCGTTCCTGTTCCCTGGCGTCATAGGAAACAGCCCCTTTCTTGAATTCTCCCTCTGTCATCTGGGCAGTGAGGAAGGCAAATTCATCCATTCCGTAGAGTTCAATTACCTCCACCTGGCCAAAGGCACTCTTTACATCCTGCTCCTTATTGCGGTAGGAGCCCGCCACCCTGACAAAGTACCGGAACTGGGCCTGGTCCATGGACTCAATGGTCTGTTTTTCATCTGACCAGCCCATGGGCACGTTCTTTTTAAGGTTCTGGGCCGCTTCGATGATATCAGCCACCACGGCGCTTCCTGTGGGCAGCTTTCCTGCGCCGCTTCCATAGAACATGGAGGTGCCCAGCATATTGCCCTTCACTAAAATGCCGTTGAATACATCGTTTACCGAGTACAGGGGGCTGGCCTTATTAATCATCACAGGAGCCACATAGGCCAGCACCTTGCCGTCCTTTATACGGCTGGTTCCGAACAGCTTCACCGATGTCCCCATCTTCTCCGCATATTTAAAGTCAATATCCGTAATCCGCGTGATGCCCTCGGTGTGGATATCCTCATAATTCACTTCTTTCCCAGTGGCCATGGCCGTAAGGATGGCAATCTTGCGGCAGGTATCGTGGCCTTCCACATCCGCCTCCGGATTGCGCTCCGCATATCCCAGGTTCTGGGCTTCCTTGAGGGCATTCTCAAAGGATTCTCCCTCTTTATCCATCTTGGTCAGGATAAAGTTGGTGGTTCCGTTTAGGATGCCTGTAATTTCCTCAATTCGCTCTCCCATGAGGCAGCGGTAAAGAGGACGGATAATGGGGATGCCCCCGCCCACGCTGGCCTCAAAGAAGAAATTCACATGTTTCTTCCTGGCAATGGCCAGAAGCTCCGTACCATGGGCAGCCACCAGCGCCTTATTGGAGGTGACCACATGCTTGCCCGCCATCAGGCAGGCCTTCACAAAAGGATAGGCAGGATTCAGACCGCCCATGGTCTCCACTACAATCTTCACTTCCTCGTCCTGCTCAATCACCTTGAAATCATGAACAATCTTATCAGCCACCGGACTGTCCGGGAATTCCCTTAAATCCAGTACATACTTTAACTCCACTTCCTGCCCTGCCTGGACCGCGATTACATCCTTGTTCTTGTCAAGTATCTCCGCCACGCCGGAACCAATGGTACCATACCCCATAACTGCTGTCTTAATCATAATCTTCCGCTCCCTGTGTTTTATTCTCCTCTGACATCAAACGGCACGCCCCGCCATCACTCCCTGGCAAGTATCTTGACGTAATGGATTCCGTCCAGTACTTCCAGTTCCTCTATCATGCTGGATACATTGCCTGTATTCTCCCTTACCTCCACGCTCAGCGTAAGCGTAGCCACGCCGTTGACCGGGATGCTCTGGTGGATGGTCAGGATATTGGCCCTGTACACGGCTACCACATGAAGCAAATCGCTGAGCAGCCCCTGTTCATCGTCCATCTGCACCACCAGGGTGATGGTCTTTCCCTTGGTGTTGTCATAGAAGGGAAATATGTCATCCTTGTACTTGTAAAAAGAACTCCGGCTGATTCCCACCTTGTCCGTGGCTTCCTGCACCGTAATGGCCCGTTCTGTCTCCAGAAGCTTCTTGGCCTCCACAACCTTCAAAAGAACCTCAGGCACTGCTTTCTGCTTTACCACAAAGTATTTGCTTTTGTCTTCCATTGTCCAATCCTTTCGTAGGTCTGCGCGTATGTCCGCATTGGAAATACATCTGTGCTCATGAGGAAGATATTAACATATTTTTATTTTAAATGCAACTGTTTTTTCTCTAATTTCCCCCTGGATACAAATTTAAATACACCAGCTTATAATAGCTGGTGTATCACCATGGCTGCCTCTATACAACAGACAGAACAAAGAATCTATTTTATAATCGTTCCTCATAATAATATTTAATCTTGGGCTCTGTCCCTGATGGACGCACGCAACACCATGCATCGTCATCCAGTTCAAAGTATAACACATCCGACCTGGGAATACCATCCCCCAATCTGTGCCATGTTCCTGTCCTGCAGTCCAAAATGTTTCCTGCAAGATAATCCCGCATCTTTCTTACACGCCTGCCATTCATGGTCCTAGGGGGATGTTCACGCAAACCAGCCATCATCAACCCAATCTCTCTCGAACCATCCGCGCCTTCTTTCACCTCTGTCCGGAGGCAGCTCTGATAATGTCCATATTTTTTGTATAATTCCATCAGGCGTTTCCACAGTGAACTGCCCTGCTGCCTGTAGTACGCTGCTGCCTCACACAAAAGCGCTGCTGCTCCGATACCATCCTTATCCCTGGCATAGGTTCCGGTCAGACATCCAAAGCTTTCCTCGAATCCAAATATAAAGGTATGGCTCCCTTTCTCATGGAATTCCTGAATCTTCTCTCCAATATATTTAAAACCCGTCAGCACTTCAATCACGTCCACACCGTATTCTTTTGCTAAAGGAATGACCATATTGGTAGTGACTATTGTTTTCACAACCGCGCCATGTTTCGGCAGGATACCCAGCCTCTTCTTCTGGTTCAGTATATAATCACATAGGAGGATGCCAGTCATATTTCCGTCCAGGGCATAATAACTTCCGCTCTCATATTCTTTTACATAAGCCCCAAGACGGTCTGCATCAGGATCTGTTGCCAGCACCAGGTCTGCATTTACTTTCTTGGCCAATGACAGAGACATTGAAAACACATCCGGTACCTCTGGATTTGGAAATGCAACAGTGGGAAAGTCTCCATCCGGTTCAGCCTGTTCCTCTGTAACATAGACCATATGGAACCCCATATCTTTTAAAAGCCGGGTCATCGGCTTCAGACCGGTGCCATGTAAGGGTGTGTATACGATTTTAAACTGATTTGCCATTAACTCAATAGATTCAGGATGCAGGCTGAGCCTTTTTATTTCCCTGAAATAATCCTGTTCCACTTCCTCCTTGATTTCACAGTACAATCCAGCCTTCCGGGCAGTCTCAAGCTCCATGGTCTTTGCATACCTGCAATCCTGTATCTTTTCGATTTCCTGCATTATATCCATGTCCCTGGGGGCTGTAATCTGTGCGCCGTCCTGCCAGTAGACCTTATACCCATTATACTCTGCCCCATTATGGCTGGCTGTAATCATGATTCCTGCAATACAGCCCAGTCTTCTTACCGCAAAGGAAAGTTCCGGCGTGGGACGCAGGGAATTAAAACAATAGGTCACAATCCCATTGGCATTCAGGCACAGGGCTGCCTCGCGGCTGAAGTCCTTTGAACCATGCCTGGAATCATATGAAACCGCCACGCCCTTCCCTGCCGCGCCTTGCTTCTTTATATATTCAGCCAAACCCTGTGTAGCCATTCTCACCGTATAAAGGTTCATCCGGTTGGTCCCTGCCCCCATTTTTCCGCGGAGGCCGCCGGTGCCAAACTTCATTCTTTTTCCAAACCGGCTTTCCAGCTCATCCAGGTCGCCCGATATAGCCCGAAGTTCCTTTTTAGTTTCCTCATCAACATAAGGGGCTTCCAGCCATTTTTTGTATTCTTCCAGATATTCCACTGCTCTCCGCCCCTTTATCTGACTCCCATATAATCCCATATCTTAGCTAACGGAGACTTTGCCAACGCAATCACCCGGTCAGCCGCACCGTAATACATGTAAACTTCCTCATCACGGAGTAAGGCTCCGCAGCTGAATACCACATTAGGATAGAACCCTTCCAGCTCATAAGGCGCCTCAGGTTCCAAAACAGGCTTCTCGCTGACTGCCAGAATCTTATGTGGGTCCTGGGAATCCAGCAGGGCAGCGTTCATACAGTACCGGTTTGATTTTTTATCTGCTCCGTGATACAGAACCAGCCACCCCTTGTCCGTTTTTATGGGAACTGCACCTCCCCCATTGCGTGCTCCATCCCATTCATAGCGTGGAAGCCTTAAGGGCTCATGCTCTCCCCAGTGATAAAGGTCCAAAGAAGCTGCTATCCACATCTGCGCCATTCCAATCTGACGCGGGACAGGACGCGTCAATGCGTAATATTTCCCCTGAATCAGGTCCGGAAATATTGTCACATCCCGGTTTTCCGTCACAAAGATAATCCCCTTTTTCTCAACCGTGCAAAAATCCGTAGTTGTTGCAAGAGCCGTGGTAATTCCATTACAGGACACCGCTGTATAGTTGATATAATAGGTATCTCCAAGGCGCGTAATCCGTGCATCCTCTGTTCCAAACCCCTCCAACTCGCAATCCGGCTGGATAAATGGTTTTTCATCCACAGAAAAGTGGACTCCATCCCTGCTTCTCGCCAGCCGCAAATGGGATATGGACGTAAGATAGACATATGTTCCCTTTTCTTTATCAAATACCTTTCTGGGGTCTGAAAAATCATACTGGGGATTTTTCAAATTGAGTTCTTCAGTACCAACTTCCCATCTGCTGTTTTCCATCTGCTTCAGTGCCGGTACCGTGATATAACCTTCCCTCATAACAGACGGTTTTTCCGCCACACGCAGAAGAAGCAATATTTCACCCTCGTATTCTGCCACCCCTGCATTAAATGCGCATACTACTTCAAAATCCCCTCTGGACGGCTTTACCATTTCCGGTGTAATAAGAGGATTGCTTTCTTCTCTGATAAATGGTGTCATCATGACATAAACTCCTTTATTTTAATACAAACTGTATTCCTTTAGTAAAATTCTTGCGGAATATGATAAATAATATAAGGATAGGCATGGTTAGAATTACAGTTCCAGCATACATGGGACCGGGATAGGATGCGTATGGACCGAACATCTGAGCCAACAGAACATTGATGGTCTGCATCTGAATATTTTTTACTGCTATCATATCCCAAAGCAGTTCAACCCACCGTTCCATAAATAAAAACAGAAAAATAATGGTTGTAATGGAGCTGCTCATGGGCAGCACAATTCTTCTGATAATCGTATAAGTACCTGCCCCGTCAATCCTGGCTGCCTCAATAATTTCATCCGGCAGGGCCTTGAAAAAATTAGTATACAAAAACACTGCCCACAGACTCAATGCTTTTGGAATAATCATTGCCGCATACGTATTATAAAAATGCAGGTTCTTTACCACTAAAAATTGCGGAATCAGCAATATCATGGTCGGGAAAAACATCTGAAACATAATGAACCCATCTACCTTTTTGCGTCCCTTAAAGTTAATTTTAGCCAGTGCATATGCAATCATCACCCCGAACAGCATCATAAGCAGGGTGGATGCCGTAGTCACAAACAAACTGTTGAAGAACGCTTTAATCCAGGGCTTTGTGGCGACTCCCTGCTCTCCGAAAATCAGCCAGCGGTAGGATCGCAGTGAAAAATGCGATGGAATGAAACCTTTATCAACCTCATCCCAGGGGGCCAGCGAATTAAAAACCATATACAGATACGGATAGAGTGCGATACACAGAAGTATAGCTCCAATCAGATACACAACAGCTGTTTTTATTGTCTTTTTACCACGCATTGCTCTTCCCCCACTTTTCCAGAATCTTGCGAATCAGTCCAATTGACAGGAATGTGACCATGGCCGCCATGATTGCCACAGCTGACCCGTATCCTGTATTCAACTTATTAAACGCTTCATCATAAATCTGAAGAACCCATGTTGTTGTAGCGCCGTCAGGACCGCCGTTTGTCAGCAGATAGGGCTCTGTAAAAATGTGGAAAACCACACCGGTTGCCAATATGGCAACCGTGTAGAATGCCGGGTACAAAAGCGGAAGTGTGATTTTAAAAAACCGCTGCCAGCCGCTGGCACCATCCAAATCCGCTGCCTCGTATACATCAACAGGAATGCTTTCCAATCCGGATTCTATAATCAGGGCATAGTATCCGGAAAACTTCCAGACCATGATAAGAGCAATCACCATTGGTGCGAGCACAGAAGAATTCAGCCAATTAATATTAATTCCGAATACATGCCTAATCCAAGCATTAATACTGCTGTCATAGCTCAAGAGTCCACGCACGACAACAGAGGATGCAACACCGGAAGCCAGATACGGCAGGAAGAAGCCAATGATAAAAACCGTTTTGAATTTAGGAATATGATAAATAACCAACGCTTCTACCATAGAACTGATAATCACAACCGGCACAAATAACAGGAAAAACCTATATGTTGCGAAAAAAGCCTTATGAACTTTTGCATCTGATACCGCTTTTACAAAGTTGGTAACTCCTACATAACTGTAACGGGGAGAAATCAGGTTCCAGTCTGTAAATGCAAGATACAAGGTCCATATAAGCGGTATCAGAAAGAATACCGCCCCAAATAATATGTACGGCGACACCAGAAGCCAGCCAATACGGTTTTCCCCTCTCTTTATTCTATAACCATTGTTCCCTCTCAATCTTCTGGACATGTCTGACCCTCCCAGTCAAATATATAGACAGCTACTTTTTTAATATCCCTTCTATTTCAGCTTTTACTGCCTCCCATGCTTCCTCCGGTGTCTTTTCTCCATTCAGCACAGGAACCAGCCCTTTTTCACCCAATGCAGTATGGGTTTCCACATAGCTGGCATTGTCAATAGCCGGGACAGCATTGCTTACATTCTCAGCAAAAGGAACCAGTTCAGGAGCCCCATCAAATAATTCCTTAAATTCATCGTTTGATATCAGGTTATCCTGAGCAGGAAGCAGGTATGTGGTATCCATCCATTCTGCATCGTGCGCACCATCTGTATAAACCCATTTAATGAATTCATATGCAGCCTTCTGCTGCTCTTCCGGTACCTGCGAGTATATCACAACTCCTTTATTATCCGACATTGTTTTAACTTCATCTGTAGGCACGCCATCAGGAACAGGCGCACTAGCCACTGCATAATTGGTCCCATATACTAAATCCGGATATTTCTCATGCATAGCCTTAAAGCGGAAGGGCACAAACTGTGTGGCCAGTGATATTCCTGTTTCAAAGGGGTCCGTTACCTCCTGCGCCAGAAGATACCCGTTCTTATTCATCTCATCGAAAAAGCCATATACTGCCACAGCAGCCTCGTCATCAGCCACCAATGTATTATTTTCTATGAATGCGTTTCCCTGGGATGCACCGATATACAATGTGAGATAATCCCACCAGCGCTTATACCAGGAAGTGTTGGTAAATGCATTGCTTGCCCAGACAAATTTCTCAGGATACTTCTCTTTAAGCGCCTTTCCCACCTCATACACTTCAGAATAGGTCAAAGGTGCCGATTCAAAGCCAAGCTCTTTTAAAAGGTCCATTCTCCATAAAAACATACTTGGATTAGAAAACATAGGGAGCACATATTGATGTCCGTCGCCAAATTTCCATGACTCCATCATGGATGCCATATCGCGGCTGGTCACAACCGCATCGAATCCCTCAAATGAATCAAAGGGAACCACCGCCTCTGCTTCGGCCAGCTGTGCGGCAAACCCGCGGAACACATTTTCACTGGCTGCCGGAGCAGTACCGCTGGCAATGGCCGACTGTATTCCCGCTTCTGAAGATGGTGATTCCGGCATTGCGCTTACTGTTACATGGATATTTGGGTTTACCTCCTGGTACTGTGCTGCCATGCTTTCCCAGAATGCCTGCTGGGATACCTGTGGCGCAGACCAGAATTCAATTTCCACCACTTCCCCCTTGCCGGCCTCACTCTGTTCCTCTGACACATTCACAGTTTCTTTCGCATCCTGGCTGTCCTGCGTTGACGTTCCGCTGCATCCTGCCATAGCAATGGACACCATTAATACCATTGCTGTTGTTCTTAACCAATTCCTTTTCATTTGGTTACCTCCTTTGAATATGATAATCCTTAATAATTCACATGAATAAACTAAATAATTAATTTAAATTGGACAACTCTTTTACTATATAGCTGTTTTTACCAATTACCACTGTGAATTATTTAGTGCTTTAAGACAACTATAATAAATTCCAGTTTGTTTGTCAAGTTATTTTTATCATTAATTAATATTAATTATAATATTATTTAATGTTAAAAACCACTAGCAATTTAAATGGAAATATTATATACTATATCTATCAAGTAATTTACAGGAAAAGTGGTGTAGAATCATTTATGAGAAAAAAGAAAATAGCGATGAAAGATATTGCAGACGCCCTGCATGTATCTGTCAATACAGTATCCTTAGCTCTAAATAACAAAAACGGTATCAGTGAAGATACCAGGCAGGCCATCATGCAAAAGGCCAAGGAATTAGGCTATACGCTTTCCGCGCCATCCCTGCCCATACGCAATATAGCCTTGCTGCTCAACAAACGGTATTTAAAAAGTCTTTCCTTCTATTCCCGGGTTGTCTATGGTATTACGAATTACGCGAACCAGAATAACTTTAATGTGATTGTTGACTTTTTTGATAACAGCAGGCCAATCATACCCCAGTCCATTGCCGCCGGCAGTGTTGAGGGGATATTAACTGTAGGGAATATATCCACGGAATATATCAAACTTTTAAACGGAACAAACCTTCCTCTGGTTTTAATTGACTACACTGACTATACGCTTTCTACTGACAGCGTAGGCACACAGAACCTTCAGGGCGGATACCGTTCTACAGAATACCTGATTCGTAAGGGACACAGAAATATCGGCTTTGTGGGAGATATCCACTATTCCAATAACCTGCGGGAACGTTGGCTGGGTTTTTGTAACTGCATAGCTGACCATCAGGATATCCAGGTCTGTCAGGAACACCGGAACTATTCCATTCTGTCAGCCATTGCACCCGCTGTCATTCATAAAGATTACGCTTCGCTTACGCACCTGATTCAGTCCCTCCCAAAACTGCCAACAGCGTGGATATGTTGCAATGATGAAACCGCAGTCAGCATGTATCAGGCCCTGGATGCCCTGAACATCTGTCCGGGCAGGGACATTTCCATCATAGGCTTCGATGATGTGGAAAACGCCACCCTTGTGCAGCCCACCCTGACAACCATGCATGTCCCTAAGAAACAAATGGGTGAGACTGCCATCATGCGCTTATGCAGCCGTATTGAGGACCCGTCTCTTCCTTTACAGTATATTACCTTACCTGTTTATCTGGTAGAACGCGATTCTGTGCTTAACCTACAATAAAAGCCGTTGCTGCTGGGTCTATTATTACGGCTCAGCAGCAACGGCTTATTGGTCTGATAAATCAATATAAAATTTATTCTTCTCTTTCATTCTTATCCGGGCATCCCAGGCTCATCCAGCGAAGATAGGCGCTGATAAAGTTGTCAATCGCCCCGTCCAGCACAGCGTCCACATTGCCGCTTTCCTCGCCTGTACGGTGGTCCTTGACCATGGTATAGGGCTGGAGCACATAGGAACGAATCTGGCTTCCCCATCCTATATCCTTTATATCCCCGCGGATTCCCGCTGCCTTGGCTGCCTGTTCCTCCTGCTTCACCATAAGGAGCTTTGCCTTCAGCATCTGCATGGCCTTCTCCTTGTTCTGGAACTGGGAGCGCTCATTCTGGCAGGTTACCACGATTCCTGTGGGAAAATGGGTGATTCGTATGGCTGAGGACGTCTTATTGATGTGCTGTCCGCCGGCGCCGCTGGAACGGTAGGTGTCCACGCGGATGTCATCGGGATTCACGTCAATGTCAATATCCTCCTCTATATCCGGCATGACATCGCAGGACACAAAGGATGTCTGGCGCTTGCCTGCGGAGTTAAAGGGCGATATGCGCACCAGGCGGTGCACCCCATGCTCGGAACGCAGGTAACCATAGGCATTCTCGCCGTCAATCTGCACGGTGACGGATTTGATTCCCGCCTCCTCACCGTCCAGGAAATCCAGCACATGTGCCTTAAATCCCTTGCTCTCTGCCCAGCGGCAGTACATGCGGTAAAGGATGCTGCACCAGTCGCAGGACTCGGTGCCTCCTGCCCCTGCGTTCAGACGCAGGATGGCGTTGTTGGAATCATATTCCCCGGAGAGCAGAAGCTTCATCCGCATGTTCTCCAGTGTTTCGCTGAACTGTTCCAGCATCTCCTCAATCTCAGGAATCAGGGAGGCGTCATTTTCCTCATAACCCATCTGAATCATTACCTGGATATCCTCATACTGCTGTTCCAGCGCACGGTAGGTATCCACCTCATCCTTCAGGTTCTTGGACTCCCTGACCATCCTGGTGGACTGTTCCGGGTCATCCCAGAAGCCAGGCTCCTCCATGGATTTATCTAATTCTGCAATTCTCCTGACCTTGTTATCCAGGTCAAAGTGAATCCCTCACTTCCACTAATGGTTTGTCATACGTTGATAACGTATACTTAAAATTATCTAACTCTACCACAGCTTCACCCACTTTCAATCTATATTTTGCGAGCCCCTGCTCAGGGCATTTCCATGATTATATGCAGTCATTCTCATACAGTCATTTTCATAAAGGCCGGTGTTCAGATGATATCACACCGGCCCTGATATTACGTTGATTATTTAATTCTTCCGTGGCACTGTTTGTACTTCTTGCCGGAACCGCATGGGCATGGGTCGTTGGGGTATATCTTCTGCTCCACACGCTTCTTAGGCGCGCTCGGGGAAGATGCATCCTTGTTTGTGCCTGTTACCTTGGCAGCCGGTTCACGCTCCACCTTCTGCTCCACACGGATATGGAACAGAATCCGGATTGTCTCCTCCTGGATGGAAGCCATCATGGACTCATACATCTCATAACCCTGCATCTTGTATTCCACTACCGGGTCCCTCTGGCCGTATGCCTGCAGGCCGATTCCCTCCCGCAGTGCATCCATGTCATCCAGATGCGCCATCCACTTGTTGTCAATCACCTTCAGCAGGACAACCCGCTCAATCTCACGAATCTGCTCCGGCTCCGGGAACTCAGCTTCCTTTGTCTCATAAAGCTTGATGGCCTCTTCCTTCAGGTTGTGCTTAAGCTCATTTTTCTTCATGGACTTCTTCTGCTCATCGGAAAGACTTACCGGTTTCAGCGGAATGACCGGAAGAAGGAGGTTATTCAGTTCCTGTAAATCCCACTTATCCGGGGTCTGGTCATCGGATACGGAGATATCCACTGCGTTCTCCACAATGTCGGTAATCATCTTAAGGACAAGGTCGCGCATATTGTCCCCATCCAGAACCTTGCGGCGCTCTGCATAGATAACCTCTCTCTGCTCATTGTTGACCTCGTCGAATTTAAGGAGCTGCTCACGGATACCGTAGTTGTTGCTCTCTATCTTCATCTGTGCCTTCTCAATGGCGTTGGACAGCATCTTATGCTCAATCTGCTCGCCCTCCGGCACGCCCATGGCCTCAAACATGGCCATAAGACGGTCTGAACCAAAGAGCCTTAAAAGGTCATCCTCCAGGGACAGATAGAACCGTGACTCACCCGGGTCTCCCTGACGTCCGGAACGTCCGCGCAGCTGGTTGTCAATACGGCGTGACTCATGACGCTCCGTACCGATGATTTTAAGTCCTCCCAGGGCCTTGGATTCCTCGTCCAGCTTAATATCCGTACCACGGCCAGCCATGTTGGTTGCAATGGTAACAGAGCCATGGATACCTGCATCTGCTACAATTTCAGCCTCCAGCTCATGGAACTTGGCATTCAGTACCTTGTGGGGAATTCCCTTCTTATTCAGCATCTTGCTCAGAAGCTCGGAAGTCTCAATGGCAATGGTGCCCACCAGGACAGGCTGTCCCTTTTCGTGTGCCTTCTCCACCTCTTCCACAACTGCTTTGTATTTTTCGTTCTTTGTCTTATATACCGCATCCTCCATGTCCTTACGAATCATAGGCCTGTTGGTGGGGATTACGATAACGTCCATGGCGTAGATGTTACGGAACTCCTTCTCCTCTGTCTGGGCAGTACCCGTCATACCTGCCTTCTTCGTGTATTTGTTGAAGAAGTTCTGGAAGGTTACGGTAGCCAGGGTACGGGACTCACGGCGCACATTCACATGCTCCTTTGCCTCGATTGCCTGATGGAGTCCGTCGGAATAACGGCGGCCGGGCATGATACGGCCTGTAAATTCGTCTACAATCAGAACCTCATCGTCCTTCACAACATAATCCTTATCCCTGAACATCAGGTTGTTGGCGCGCAGGGCCAGGATAATGTTATGCTGAATCTCCAGGTTCTCAGGGTCTGCCAGGTTCTCTATATGGAAGTATTCCTCCACTTTCTTAACGCCCTGCTCGGTCAGGTTGACTACCTTATCCTTCTCATCCACAACAAAGTCGCCGGTCTCCTCAATCTCCTCGCCCATGATGGCATCAATCTTGGAGAATTCCTTGGACACGGTGCCTCTCTCCAGCTGGCGGGCCAGCACGTCGCACACCTCGTACAGCTTGGTGGACTTGCCGCTCTGTCCGGAAATAATAAGAGGCGTCCTGGCCTCGTCAATCAGCACAGAGTCAACCTCATCAATGATACAGTAGTCCAGGTCGCGCAGCACCAGCTGCTCCTTGTAGATAGACATGTTATCACGCAGGTAATCGAAACCCAGCTCATTATTGGTCACGTAAGTGATATCGCAGGCATATGCCTCCTTACGCTGTTCGCTGGTCATGTCGTTCAGTACAACACCCACGGTCATGCCCAGGAATCTGTGCACCTGGCCCATCCACTCGGCATCACGCTTTGCCAGATAGTCATTGACCGTTACAATCTGAACTCCTTTTCCCTTCAGTGCATTCAGGTATGCGGGACAGGTGGATACCAGCGTCTTACCTTCACCAGTACGCATCTCGGCAATACGGCCCTGATGCAGTACGATACCGCCAATCAGCTGTACCGGGAAATGCTCCATATTCAGGGTTCTTCTTGCTGCCTCACGAACCGTGGCAAATGCCTCCGGCAGAACATCATCCAATGTGGCGCCTTCCGCAAGCCTTTCTCTAAAGATTCTGGTCTGGTCACGCAGTTCCTCATCTGACATGGCCATCATCTCAGGACGCAGCGATTCAATCTTTTCCACGATTGGCCTTATCATCTTCAGTTCTCTTTCACTGTGAGTCCCGAACACCTTTTCAATCAAGTTCATGGTATACTCTCCTAACTTCTTCCTATATAATAGAAACTAATTTTCAACCAGCGCCCGTATCTGCAGCATATGCCTTACCATCTATTATCTGCCTGCTGATTCCCGTCTATTCCTTACCATTCCATAATGCCTGTCTGTTATGGACTTTCCGGATAAATACTACAAATACTGCGCCTATGATACAATCTTACTTATTGTAGCACTTGGGAAAGATTAATTCAACGGGTTAATGAAAAATTAACATTTTGTCCATATACTTAATAATTCCACGTTGTTTTACAGAATATTCCCATCCCTATTCCACCCATTGCCCTTTAGGGCTGTTTTCCCCGCACTTATGGTCAACCAAGCAGATTGCACAAAAAATGTGTTCGATTTTTTACCTGTCCACAATATCCCCAGAAGTTTATGCACATTACCCCCAAAGTTATCCACATCACAGTTTGTCCATTTTACGGCAAAAAATAGTTATACACCAACTTATCCACATTATCCACAAGTTTATAACTTTTCATTTGCACTTCCCTTTCCGACTTTAGATTTATTTTATTTTTGTACACTTCTGATAAACTTGAAAAGTACGGAAGAAAAAACATGGTTTTCTCTTGACATTTCAAGGTTTCTGCTATTAGGAATGCAATAGCTATTTACAGCATTTGAATCGAATTTTTATAAAAAATTAAGATAAATTGTTAAACAATTCTTAGGTTGCGATTGTAATTTTGCAATAAATATGATATAATGTCACTATCCCAAGAAAAGGAGTTGATGTTTATGCGTTATACCATAACAGGACGAAATATTGAGGTAACTCCAGGTTTGAAGGCTGCCGTTGAAAAGAAGATTGGCAAGCTGGAACATTTCTTCACTCCGGACACCGAAGTAATCGTAGCGCTGAGCGCACAGAAAGACAGACAGAAAATCGAGGTGACTATCCCAGTCAAAGGCAATACCATCCGTGCGGAGGAATCCAGCTCCGATATGTATGTATCCATTGATTTGGTAGAGGAAATCATTGAGCGCCAAATCCGCAGATATAGAAAGAAACTCATTGATAAGAAGCAGGCCGCCATCTCTTTCTCCCAGGCTTTCATAGAGGAAGAGGACGAAGTACAGGATGACGAGATTCAGATTGTTAAGACAAAGAAGTTCGCCATCAAACCAACCATTCCGGAGGAGGCATGTCTCCAGATGGAGATGCTGGGACACAGCTTCTATGTATTCCTGAACGCAGATACAGACCAGGTGAACGTTGTTTATAAGCGTAAAAACGGAACCTACGGGCTGATTGAACCGGAGTTCTAGGTTTCCGGTCTTCACGTAAAAACAAAAGTAATAATAGGGACAAGCCGGCAGGACCGCTACATGCGGCTGCCGGCTTGTCCCTATCCGTCTGATTCTGTATTATCCGTCCTCAACCGGTAAATCGGTTCATGAAATCAATCCCTCTCCCACCAATATATGCCTCAGTTTCTCAGTCTCATCTTTGTCCGCTTCCAGCATGGGCTGGGCGCATTTTCCTTCCATGGAAATCCCCCTCAATACCATGGCTTTCTTTATAATAGGAACAAACTGTTCCGCCACTGCGTACACTGCCATAAGGCGGTCAATCCTTGTCTGGCATTCCCGCAGAAGCCGGAAATCTTCCTTTCTGGCTGCCTCTGCAAGCTTTGAAGCTGCCTCAGGCGCAAAATTAGACAGTCCTGCAATGCATCCGTTCCCTCCGCTTATGACATTGTGAGTAAAGAATTCATCGAAACCTGAATATACCATGAATTCCGGATATTCCTGCTTCACGGTCTGTATCAATGCCCTGGTATGCCCCATCACATCCACAGTATCCTTTATACCAACAATATTCGTTCTGCGCCGTACCAGTTCCAGAACCACCTCCGGTTTCAGGTCATAACCTGTCCGGGCCGGAAAATTATACAACAGCACCGGACCATCCAACCGACCTGCCAGGGTATCATAAAAATTCAATACCGAACTGTCAGGCAGGTTAAAATAATATGGCGAAATAACCATAACCCCATCCGCCCCTCTGTCAAGGGCAAAACGCGACAACTCCACACATTCCTCAAAGACTGTTCCGCCGGTGCCCACGTACACGGTAACCCTGTGGTTCACATAATCCAGGGCATCCTGAATCATCTTCTTTTTCTCTTCCAGGGGAATGGCAAAAAACTCGCCAATACTTCCCAATATCAGAATTCCATCCATTCCGCCCTCTATGAGCCAATCGTAAATCCTTTTATTGGCTTCCATATCCACATGCCCTTGTTCGTCAAATGCAGTCACTGCAGGCGTTATATATTTTGCATCCATCAATAGCATCCTCCTCTACGTTTCATACCCTGCCCCCTCCATGGCAGACAGGGCGTTCCTGGTATACCGGCCAAAGACTCCTCTGCGGACCGGCTGCGGCCGTAATCCTTCCTTTCTTCTCTCCTCCAGTATCTTCCCTGCCTCCTGAGGCGTTATCTCTGCCCCCTGAACTCCTACCAATTCAAGACTGCGGCTGTTCACGCTGTAGGCTATTATGTCTCCGTCTTTCACAAATGCCAACGGCCCGCCTGCTGCTGCTTCCGGTGAGACATGGCCAATTGCAGCACCCCTGGTTGCCCCTGAAAATCTTCCGTCTGTAACAAGGGCAACCGAGCCATTTAAATCCTCATCGCATACAATTGCTTCCGTCGTCATAAGCATCTCGGGCATACCGCTTCCTCTGGGGCCTTCATACCGGATTACGATAATATCCCCCTTATGGATTTCCTTTTTCACAACCGCCTGGTAGGCATCTTCCTCGCAGTCATAAACCCTGGCAATCCCTTTATGCTCCCTCATCTCCTTTACACATGCCGCATATTTAATCACAGCTCCGTCCGGGGCGATATTTCCCCGCAGGATGGCGATAGACCCTTTCTCCCCGGTATCCCCAACCGGAAAGATTACCTGCTCCCGTTTCAGACCGCAGTTGCTGAGATACCCGGCGTATCTCCCGAAAAAGCCATCCCGCTCCAGGTCATCCAGATTTTCCCCAAGGGTCTTCCCGGTGACTGTCATTACATCCAGGTTCAGCATATCCTTCAGCTCCAGCTCCACCCTGGGGACACCGCCTGCAAACCAAAACGCTTCCGTCAGATGCCTGCCGCTGGGAGTAATGTTTCCTATATGGGGCACCTTATGGTTAATCTCATCAAACATCTCAGGAAGAAGTTCGATTCCCAGCTCCCTTGCAATGGATGTAAGATGAATAACACCGTTGGTAGACCCCCCGATGGCACTGTGGACAATCATAGCATTCTCAAACGCTTTTCCGGTCATAATTTGGCTGGCGCTGATTCCCTCTCCCACCAGCTTCATGATAAGCCGGCCGGCCCGTCGGGCCCATGAAAGTATATCCCGCATGGTTGCCGGCATAAGGGCCGAGCCCGGCAGTGCCAGCCCCAGGGCCTCTGCCATGCACTGCATGGTACTGGCGGTTCCAAGGAAGGTGCAGGCTCCCACCGAAGGACATCCCGTCAGCTTATAATCCCGGATTTCCTGTTCTGTAATGGCGCCCTCCCGCTTCTGTCTCAGGGATATATCGCCGGCTTTCAGGGACGTGGTCATTTCCGGCCCGTTTCTCATACTGCCTCCCGGTATGAAAATCGCCGGGATGTCAAGCCTGGCCGCGGCCTTAAGCTGGGCAGGTATTGACTTATCACAGGAGGAGGACAGTATCATTCCATCCCAGGGATACACCCGGCCGTGTATCTCTATCATATCGCATATGGCCTCCCTGGATGCCAGGATATAGTTCATGCCGTCATGTCCCTGGGCACAGCCGTCACAGATATCCGTGGTATGATACTGGGCGGGAAATCCGCCTGTTTCAAATACGCCGTATTTAGCCTGTTCCATAAGTCCCGACAGATGCACGCTTCCGGGATGGCTGTCCCCAAATGCATCCTCCAGCAGAATCTGGGGTTTCCTTATATCCTCCTCATCCCATCCGCTTCCCATCTGTAAGGCGTCAAACTGCGCCCAAAGCTCCCTCTGGGGCGCGCTTTTCTGCTTTATATCCATCATCCTGTCACCTCTCCTGGTTCTTCCCATATTCCTTTAAATCCTCTGCCTTAATCCATGTCACATCCACGGGATATTCCTTATTGATTTCCTGGCCGTTCACTGCATCAGACAGCTTGTCCACCAACAGGCTGCCGATGGCTTTACTGTTCTGGTCCACGATTCCGGTAATCAGGCCCTCGTCCACTCCGGCCGCAAGCGTGGGTGAATAGTCAAATCCGTAATGATATAAGATTCCTTCCCGCTTCTGGGACCTTATGGCCTCCATAGTCCCGGTAATGACCGACTCGGTCCCCAACGTAAATACGGCCCTCAGGTCCGGATATGACATTATTTGAGTCTCCAGCTGCTCCCTGGCCCTTGAAACGCTTAAATCGTTGATAATCCACTGGCACCATGTAAAATGCCCGGCATCCTCGCCCATAGCTTCATCAAATCCATCCTGCAGGCCCCTATACCGCTCCACCATATTCTGTGCGGAACCGCTGTAGGTGACGGTTGTCAGTTTACCTTGGGTTATACCCCTGTCTTTCAAATCCAGGGCCCCCTGTTGACCCAGCCGCTTTCCGGCCTCGTAATTATTTGTCCCGATATAGGAAAGACGGTTGCTGCTGGTTCTGATATCCGTGTCATAGGTGACCACCTTAATGCCGGCCTCCATGGCTTCCGCAGCCTTCACATCAAACATTTCAGGCTCCAGGGCCGCCATGGCAATTCCATCCGCTTTCTGGTCAATGGCCTCCTGGACCATTTCAATCAGCTTCTGGGGTCTTGAGGAATCTCCGGGCTGGCCGGACTTCACCACCAGCCGGACTCCCCTTTCCTGCGCCCTTTGTTTGGCACTGTCAATCAGGGGTTTCCAGTACGGACCTTTTTCATTCAGAGTAATCAGATATAAGGTCCGCCCATCCCCATTCCCGGTTCCTGTGTTCCCCCTGATACTGCACCCCGAAAGACAGGCGCCCACGGCAGCAAGCAGGCAGGCTGTCAGCCACAAATTCCATCTCATTCTGAGTTTCATACAGATTCTTCCTTTTTCTTCCTAAAATAGTCCATCACAATGGCTGCCAGTATCATAAGTCCTGTCACTGCCTGCTGGCCGTAAGTGTTCAGGCCGGCTACAGCCATTCCGTTTTTAAAAATCTCTATAATCAGAAGGCCTACAAAAGCCCGTTCCACGCCTCCTGCACCGCCTTCAAAGCGGATTCCGCCTATAATAACTGCGGCAATGGAATACGCCTCCAGTCCCATGGCCTCACTGGATGCCCCCACATTCAGATAGGACATAAGGATGACCCCTGCTATTCCGGCCAAAGCCCCCTCCGTAAAGTACACCTTGAGAAGATGGCGTTTCACCCGGATGCCCGCCAGACTGCTGGCTTTCTTACTGGAGCCAACAGCATAGCAGTAACGGCCGAATATCGTATATTTCATCACCAGCACCACTGCCGCCCCCAGGACCAGGAATATAAGAAAGTTTGAATATATCATGCCGCCCAACAGGTTTGTATTGGATATGCGGTAAAACCAGGCCGGAAGCCCGCCTATAAGGATTCCGCCTGTAACCATCTGCGTCAGACCGCGAATCATGTAGTTGCTGCCAACGGTTACAATAAACGGCTTCAGCTCAAACCGCGTAATCAAAAAGCCGTTTAAAAGTCCCCAGGCGCCTCCGCACAGAATACCGGCCGCCACGCACACCACCGGATGGACTCCATGAACCGCAAGATATGCCGCCGCGGTCCCGGCGCAGGCTGTAATGGCGCCGCATGACAGGTCAATACCTCCTGTAATCATAAGCATCGCCATGCCCAGCGTGGCGACGCCCAGCACCGGTATGGAACGAAGGAAGTTGGACAGATTCCCCCTGGTTGCGAATACAGGCGAAATATACGAAAATACCGCAACCAGAAAAAGGAGCAGGCCAATCATCCAGTACTCCGACATTCGTTCTTTCCAAGCCATGTTCTTCCTCTGCATCATGACACCTGCCCCTTTTCATTTGTAATAACCGAGCGCCTTCGTCTACGGGGATAATAACTTAAGTTTATCAGAGAACCGGGATTTTATCAATGCAGCATTCGCTTCAGCAACTCCAGGTACCTCTCATTCTTCAGACAGTTCTCCAGCTTGAATGCACCGGCAATACGTTCCAGACTGTCTTCCCCGTATCCTTTAAAGCGCCTGGCATAGGCGGGCTGAAGCATGGCTCCCGCGTATCCGTTCAGGACTCCGTAGTTCATAACAAATGCATTGGAGGCCTTGTCAATCCGCGTTTCTCCCATCACATCCAGTATATAGTCAGCCAGCATACGGGATTTTTGTCTTCCTTCCGCTACACCTGCGTAATCAGCCACAAAATTTTCCGCCCCGAGAATCCGCTTTTGTTCCTGGACCGGCTGGATGATTTTCATGTATTCGCTTTCCGGATTCAGGAATACCCACCCCATAACTCCCGGGTCCTTATAAGTCCATGTAGTCCAGTGGATGCCGTATGTATTGTAGATGTCAAGCTGGTCCTCCATGGATTTGAGCCGGTCAGGTATTTCCTCCTCATACCCATGGTACTGGGAACCGAACTCTCCAACCCACAGGGGCACATGATGTTTCATGGCATACCGGGTTCCCTGGTGGTCCAGGAATGCATTTTCCTGCCTGTTCCTGTCCCAATAAATCCCGTCATAATATCCCGGATACTTACCCGGACCATACCCCGGCGGGATATAATTATGGCTGCTGTAAACCAGATTCTCCTCAAAGGGAGCGTCGAGGCCGGCAAAATCCCTGGAATAATTGTCACCCTCCAGGAAAAGGATATGCCGTTTATCCACCTTCCTTATAGCCCCTGCAATTTCACGGTACAGCCGGTTGATGGCATCCCAGTCAGATTGGTAGAATTCATAAAAGTCATATGCATGTTCGCCGGTGGGCGTGCCTGTGGACGGTTCATTCATAATGTCATATCCGGCCACCACGCTCCTGTCCCTGTACCTATCGGCAAATACCTCCCAGAGCGCAATGATTCGTTCCTGGAAATGGCGGTATTTCCACAGCATGACCGCCCCCCGCTCGTTATCGCTGTGCCAGTGGCAGTTCTGCCAGCCGGCCAGGGCATGCATATCCAGGATTACATAGATTCCTTCCTGCTCACAGGCATCCAGTATACAGTCCAGACGTTTGAATCCTTCTTCCTTATACACAAACGGGTTCATGTCATCCTCAAAATGTCTGTAACTCAGTGGAATACGAATACAATTTGCCCCTGTCTCCCGGATGAATCTGATGTCATCCCCATTCAGGAAATTATCCAGCACTGTTTCAAAAAACAACTCAGCCTTGCCCGCTCCCAGCGCTTTTGCCATCTCCCGTTTCATACCGCTCTCTGTTCCGGGATACCCGTTGATGAAATCCTCCATATTCATCCATCCGCCTGCGCAGGTTCCCCTAAGGTAGACATCTGACCCTGACTGGTCTGTAATTTTTCCATTTTTCACTTGCAAAAAGTCCATATTCTCTCCTCCTTCACCCTTCTTCCCACTACGGCCACAGTTCCACCTGAGCCGCCAGGGGTTCTGAATCCATCAGCCGGCAGCTTCTGGCATCCGGCTGGCTTCCCCCTGCAAACACACTGAACCGGCGGCCGTCCGGACGTCTGTCCCCGTTCTGGTCCACCACATAAAAAGCAGCAGCCGGCAGACAGACATTCACCGTCCTTTCTTGTCCGGCCTCAAGTCCCACTCGCACAAACGCACATAAAGAATGATTTCTGACTGCCAGAGGGGAATCCAGATTTTTTACATAAACCTGTACAACCTCTTCCCCATACAGATTTCCGATGTTTTTCACTGTAACTGACACATGGACGTTTCCGTCCTCACCGGGTAAACATACCAGGTCCCTGTATTTGTATCTGGTATAGGAAAGACCGAACCCAAAGGGATAAAGCGCCTCCCCCTCCATATACCGGTACGTCCTGTTCTTCATGCTGTAGTCTTCATAGGGCGGCAGTTCATCTTCCGGCTGATAAAACGTAACAGGCAGCCTGCCCGATGGATTGCTCTCACCAAAAAGTATCTTTGCAACGGCAGTCCCTCCTTCTGCTCCGGGATACCATGCCTGGAGAATTGCCTTTACACAGTCAGCCTGGGCCAGCCATTTTAAATCCATGGCGCTGCCTGACATATTTACCACCACAAGCGGTATACCCGTCTCAATCAGGGCCTCAAGCATACATCTCTGGGATTTAGGGAAATCCAGCGAAGGCTTATCCGCCATGCTCACTGCCTCGTCAAAACGGTTCCCCAAATCCTGCTGTTCTCCCTCATAGCGCTCATCCAGACCGATACACACAATGGCAATCCCGGCTTCCTTTGCCGCGGTCACTGCCTCGCTTATACGGTCGCCCGGCAGGGCCAGTCTTTCCACCTTCTCCTTCATGGTATGGCAGCCTTCTGAGTAGAAGATTCGCGTTTCCTCTCCCAACAGGTTTTCAATCCCTTCCAGAACCGTCACATACCGCGGGGCTGTTCCGTGGTAATTCGCAATCAGCGGCCAGCGGCTGTCCGCATTTGGACCAATCACTGCCAATTTCCTCAATTTCCGGTCAAGGGGCAGAATGCTGTCGTTCTTAAGAAGCACCATGGATTTCTCCGCTGCCTTAATGGCCAGCTTGCGGTGCTTTCTGCATCCCACTGTTTCATAAGGAATATTGTGATATGAACATTCAGGGTCAAACAGCCCCAGCCTAAGTCTGGTGCGCAGGGCGTGCACTGCTGCCTGCGTAATATCCTCTTCTGATACCAGCCCCTTTTCACAGGCGCTTAAAATATGCAGGTATGTGTTGCCGCAATTGATGTCGCAGCCATTTTTTAAGGCCATGGCTGCCGACTCCGCCGCTGTCTCCGTCACCTGATGGTTTTCATGGAAATCTTTTATTGCCCAGCAGTCTGAAACAAAATAACCGTCAAAATTCCATTTTCCCTTAAGGATGTCCTGAATCAGGGTTTTGCTCCCGCAGCAGGGTTCCCCGTTGGTCCGGTTGTAGGCTCCCATGACGCCTTCCACCTTCCCCTCCTCAACACATGCCTCAAATGCAGGTAAATAAGTCTCCCAAAGGTCTTTCTGGCTGACCCTGGCATCAAATTCGTGGCGTTTCTCCTCCGGACCGCTGTGCACGGCAAAATGCTTTGCGCATGCAGCGGCCAGTAGATACTCCCCATCCCCCTGGACACCTTTTATAAATCCCACGCCCAGTCTTCCGGACAGATACGGGTCCTCCCCAAAGGTCTCATGACCTCTGCCCCATCTGGGGTCACGGAAAATATTCACATTGGGAGACCAGAGTGTAAGCCCTTTATAGATATCCCTGTCCTCCCGGGCCGCATATGCATTATATTTGGCTCTGGCTTCCATACCAACCGCAGCGCCTATTTCCTGCATCATATCCTCATCAAACATGGCTGCCATCCCAATGGCCTGAGGGAACATGGTAGCTGTTCCAGCCCTGGCAACTCCGTGAAGTCCTTCATTCCACCAGTGATATCTGGGTATGCCCAGGCGGCTGATGGCCGGCGCGTCAAACCGGAGCTGGGAAGCCTTCTCCTCCAGCGTCATCTGCCCCACCAGTTCCCTTGCTCTTTTTTCAAAATCCATTCTTGCTTTCCCCTTTCCTTAACCCTTGACTGCTCCCTGTGTCAATCCATTCACCACCTTTTCCTGTGCGAAAAAGTACAGAAGGATAACAGGAAGGGAGCCCACCAGAATCGCAGTGAGAACCGCCGGTATATTAACGGACTGCATACCGTAAAATTCCCGTATTCCTAATGGCAGGGTCTTTTTCACTGAGCTGGTAATCAGTACATTGGCATTGATGAACTCATTCCATATATTCAGGAATGTGTACACTACAATCGTGGAAATGGCCGGACCTGATAAGGGAAGTATAATATTCTTAAACGTACCCACGATGCTGCACCCGTCAATAATGGCTGCTTCCTCCAGTTCCTTCGGTATCTCCTGGAAAAACTGGGTTAATATGAACACAGCAATGGGTATGTTGTAGCTGACATAGGGACCCACAAGACCGGTCAAGGTATCCGTCAGACCAATACTGCTCAAAAGGGTAAACGTGGGAATCAGGGTCGTATGCACCGGTATCATCATCCCCGCGATAATAACAAAATACAGCAGGTTCTTTCCCCGGTAGCGCATTCTCGCAAATGTAAAGGAAATCATGGAAGAAACCACTACAATGATGAACACGCTGATTGCGGACACAATCACACTGTTGAGGAAATACCTCAGGAAGTCCGGCTTCAGAATCATCTGGTAATTGCCCAGGTACGGCTCCTTGGGCAGCATCCAGATGTTGGTAAGGTATTCTCCCATTCCTTTAAAACTGTTGATGACCAGAAACAGAAAAGGAAAGCCTGTGATTAGGGCAATGACAATGCTGATTATGTATAGAACCGTATGCTTTACCCTTCTTTTTAACAATACGCCCATATTATGCCTCCTCCTTATTTCTGGTGATATACAGGAACATACACGCTATGGCAAAACACAGGATAAACATGCTGGCTGCAATTGTGCTGGCATACCCCATGCGGAACTCCGTAAATCCCTTCTTATACATATATGTGGCCATGAGTTCTGTGTCCTTATTGGGCGCTCCGCCCATCATTACATAAAACAGGTCAAAATACTTAAGGGAACCAACCAGCTGCAGCACTGCGGCAGAACGCAGCGTTGGCATAAGCAATGGCAGGGTAATCCGCCAGAAACACTGGTTCCCGTTGGCACCGTCTATTTTGGCCGCCTCATAAATATCCGTGGGGATATTGGTCAGTCCGGCCTTTAATATAATCATGTAAAAGGGAATGAACTGCCAGCATATGACAAACATAATGGAAGGCATGGAAGAGCTGCCCTCCAGGAAAGCAATGCTCTTCATTCCAAGCTTCTGCATGAGATTGGCCATAAGGCCGAAATATGGGTCATAAAACAGTATCCACATGATACCTGTCGCCACGGTGGAGAGAAGCATGGGCATAAAGAATACCGTGCGGAAAAAACGGGTTCCCTTTAATTCCTGGTTAATCAGCAGGGCCAGAAGCAGTGCTCCCGGAAGCTGGATTGCCACGGATACAATCACCAGGATTACGTTATTCTTCATGGCATTCCAGAAAAATGAATCCCCAAGCAACTCAATATAATTTCCAAGGCCTATGAAGGTCCTGTTAGCGCTGATTCCCTTCCAATCCATGAAGCTGTAGAAAAATGTCCTGGCAATTCCCACCACATTGAATGTACCGTAAAAAAACAGGGCGGGAATCACAAACAGCGCTATGATTCCAATATGTTTATTTCTTCTGCTCATATGATTTCTCCTTTTAACAGAGCTTTATCCGGAATGAGGGCGCTGTTTGCAGCACCCTCACATACCGAAATCAATTTATGACTACTTCACCAAATCCTTCTGCGCCTGCGCTTCCATATCGGCCGCCGCCTGTTCCGGCGTAGTGGTAAGGCCAAAAAGGTCATACGTTGTCTGCTTGTGCAGATTACCTAATTCCGTCGGAAGGAACTGGTCATAAAAATTCTGCATATAGGATGCATTTACCAGAAGGTCCTCCATCTGCTGCAGTTTGCTGTCCTTGATGTCCACTCCCTTTATTCCGGTAAGGATTCCCGCTGTATCGGACATATCCTGGGCATATTCCTGGTCTGTCAGGGACTTGACCAGTTCCATGGCTTCCTGGGGATGTTTACAGGATGCGGCTATGGAATATCCATTGCCTCCACCCAGAATTTCGTCCGCCTTTCCCTTGCCTCCTTCGATGACAGGATAGTTGAACAATCCCAGGTTATTCTCATAGAAATCAGGCTGCTCGGACTTACAGTTTGCCACAAAACTGTTGGTCTGCACAATATGGGCTGCCTGCCCGCTGTAGAACAGCATGCGTGAACCGCCTGTATCATAGTTGATTCCATTGGCGCCGTCCGGATAATACCCCTTCTTCACCCAGTCCTGAATCCTCTGCCCCGCCTTAATGAAGCTCTCATCCTCAAATGTGGCGTTGCCGGTCCTGTTAAATGCATCCAGGAAGGTCTGGGAACCGCCCTCTCTCAGAGACAGCCAGATGAAGGTAAGTGCACCGGGCCACTGGCTGGAATTGCCCAGGGCAAAGGGAATGATGCCGTTGTCTTTCAGCACCTGGCAGTTTGCCTCCAGCTCGTCCACAGTCTCAGGCACCTTGAGTCCCAATTCCTCATATATTTTTGTGTTGTAGTATACCGGGGCTGCTCCGGCCCTAAAGGGCACTGCCCAGTACTTTCCGTCTATTTCAAACAGGGACAGCGCTGATTCATGATAAATATCTGAGATTTCCCTTACATTCTGGTCAATATCCAGAACCTTCCCCTCCTCCACAAAGGACTGGAGCCATCCGCCGCCCCATGAGATGAAAATATCCGGTTCCTGCCCGGCAGCCATGGCTGTGGTAAGCTTGGTTTTATATGGGTCATTCTCCATGGGCACCTGCTCCACCTTCACGTTGGGATGGCTGGCTTCAAACCGTTCAATGCACCGCTTGACCACTTCCAGGCGTTTTGCGTCATTCTCAATATGCCATATGGTAAGGGTAATCTCCTCATTTCCGTCAGCCTGACCCTTTTGGTTCTGACTGTCTGCTGCCGCAGCATCTCCCTGAGGCTTATCCTGTGATGCTGCCTGGGACGTCCCGTTCCCTGATTCCTGCGCGGAACCCCCGCATCCGGCCAGGGTCCCGGCCATCATGGATACCGCCAAAATACATGCCAGTACTTGTTTCTTCATACTCCTTCTCCTTTCACACTGCTTTTTTTGTTTGATGGAACCTATCATAAGGTTCTTTCCGCTTTTCCACAATGCACCGATTTTTAGAATATGTGTATTATTTCTATTTCCGTCCCTTTAGGTCTATATTTTTGTGCATTTTTAACCCCCTAATTATTTGACACCCATTTTTCATTGTGCTATATTATTGACACATTCAAAAGGGAAAGAGGGATTCTTGTGCTTACTGAAAAAATGAAGGTATTGATTGCCGATGATGAATACCTGATATGCGAACTTATCAAAAAGATGATATGCTGGGAAGAATTAAACCTGGAGTTTGCAGGCTTTGCCCATAACGGGCAGGAACTGCTCCAGAAAATACAGGAGCACCGGCCTTCTATTGTGATTACCGACATCAGTATGCCTGTTATGGACGGAATCGAACTGATTCGCCAGACCCGGTATCTCAACATCCCCTGCCGGTTCATCATAGTAAGCGGCTATAAGCAGTTTGAATATGCCCATAATGCGCTGAAATACGCAGTGGATGATTATATTCTAAAGCCCATCAGTGAAACCGAATTAAATCAGGCTTTAAAAAAAATACTGGTGGAACTGCGGCAGCAGCCTGCCTCCGGCAGCCAGGACCTGTCTGCTGTCCACACCGAACATCCCGGCAAATCCTTCTTTCTGAAACGGATTATATGGGAAATACAGGATTCCTCCACAACGCTGGAGCATGTGACGGAAGAATATGGAATTGATTTCAAACCAGGACTTTTCCGCATCCTCTGCATCAAGCTGGACTTTGTAAACCAGGGTGCGGACACACCGGACAATATCAGCTCGCTGAATAAAAAACTGATTTCCATGTTTCATGAGGATTTGGAAAATCTCTGCTACCAGACACTCTCCTGCGTGGAAGACAGCACCATCTGCTTCGGCGTCAATTACCCCATGATGTCCGACAGCCAGTTCCAGGCCTGTCTCACTGAATTCTACCAGAGGGCCTATAACCTGCTGGATATTTTTGCAGGTTTAAAAGTTACAATCGGGGTTGGCGCCGCTTACCCGGAGATTTCCTCCTTCAGCCGTTCCTATAAGGATGCCATGGATGCATTATATTACCGCATCCTGTCCGGATGCGGCCAGATTCTGTATTGGGAAAAGACCGCCCCTGTCCCCCATCTGCCGCAGGAAGAAAAGGAAGCCTTTCTCCACCAATTTAAAAAAGCCGTGGAATCTGTTCATTTCGCAGATTTCATGGCCACCTTAAATCAACTGTTTTTCAAGCCCAGGCATCTCTTCCCGCTGTTTGATGTCATATCCATGATGCAGGACATCTGCCGGATGCTGATGCATATGGATATTTCCCCGGAACAAGGCCAGCCATCACTGGATTATCTTTCCAACCAGATTCATTATGCCATTGAAAACGCCTTATCCCTTGAAGCCTTGAAAGCAGCTGTAGCTGAACCGGTTTCCTATATATTTGAGAACATCCATAAGGCAGTGCAGGCCCAGAACGCCCGCCCGGTACGGACAGTCCTCCGGTATATAGAGGAACACTATACCGACTCCATCCGTCTGGAGGACGCTGCTTTATTGGTTTCCTTAAACCCCGCTTATCTCTCCAACATTTTCAAGAAGGAAACCGGAGAGAACTTCGTGGATTACCTGAATTCATTCCGGATTGAACATGCCAAAGCCAAGCTTAAGGATTCCAATCTCTCTGTCAATGAGATTGCCTATTCAGTCGGCTTTCAGGATGCCCGTTACTTCAGCAAACTTTTCAAAAAATATGTGGGTATTACCCCCAAGGATTACCGCAAAATATACAGCTGACATTCAGCAGACATGGGAGACAGGTTATGAAATTTCTCACAGAAAAAAAATTACAGAAGCTTCTGGATGAGCATACCCAGGCAGCCATGATAGACAGGGCCAGGTATTACGAAAATGAAATCCTCAAAAAACAGACCGAGCTTCTGACCCTTCAAAATCAGATAAACCCGCATTTTCTTTACAATTCCCTGGAATGTATTCGTGCCCAGGCCGTATTGAACGAAATGCCGGAGATAGCGGATATCACTTACTCCCTCTCAAACTTCTTCCGTTACAGCATCAGCACAAAAAGTGATTTTGCCACCTTAAACGACGAAATCAATGTTATTAACAATTACATGAAGATTCAGCAGTACCGGTTCAGGAACCGTTTTCTTCTCAATGTGAATCTGCCGGATGCCTGGGACAGCATCCTGGACGCAGTGCTTCCAAAGCTGACCCTGCAGCCCATAGTGGAAAACAGCATTGTTCATGCATTTACGGAAATAGCCGGCCAGGGAATCATCACCATAGAGGCTGTGTCTACGAAAAAGCATATCAACATACGCATATCCGACAATGGCAAAGGCATGGATTCATCCACCCTGCAGAAGCTCAACCAGTCACTGAACCAGGAATACCATGTCTCTCCCGCATCCGGCAAAAAGAGCACCGGAATTGCGCTGTGGAATGTCAACCGCAGACTGAAGCTGGTGTTTGGAGAGGACTACGGACTTCACGTATCCAGCACTCCTTCTCTCGGAACAGACGTGGAAATCCATATCCCTTATATATCCATTCAGTCGGATGACTTTTCCATGTCCGGAGGAAATACTCATGCCGGAGGAAATGCCCATGCCTGAGGAACTATACCGTATACAGGGTCTGTGCTTTCAAAAAGACCATTCCTGCCTTATTGACCACCTGGACCTTTACCAGTATAAGGGGGAATCCCTGGGTCTTATGGGCCTTCATGATTCCGGCAAGACCCTGCTTTCACTGATTCTCTCCGGACAAGCAGCCCCCTCTGAAGGAAAATTCTACTATGAGGAAAATCCGGCATCCCACCGCATACTCTCTGCCAGTACTGCATTGGTACAGAAGAACAGTTCCCTGATTCCTTCCCTTACTGTCATGGAGAATATTTTCGTGATACGAAGACACAAATACGGAACATACCTTGTACACAGAAAACTCATACTGCATGAAACCCTGAACTGGATGCGTGAATTGGGGCTGTCCATATCCCCCCAGGAAAAAGTGTGCAACCTGACAAAGACAGAGCAGTATCTGGTGGAAATCCTGAAGGCCTACATTCTTGGCGCAAAGCTGATTATCCTGGATGACATTCCTCTTTCCTTTTTTCAGGCGCCTCAGTTTTCCGGGATGTTCCAATATCTGAAGGCAAAGTCCATTTCCTTTCTCATTACCTCCTGTGATATCAACCAGCTCCAGCTCTTTTCCGACCGGATATACTTTATGGCTGACCACCGGACCATCAAATGGATTTATAATGAGAAGAGAAATACAGTGGATATATCCACCTTGTACAGCCGTCCCATTATTTACCGTGAAACATCCTCCCAGGCCTCCGGTGAGATATCCCTCCGGGTGGACGGACTCTGTCATGACTCCTTGTATAATATTTCCTTTCATCTGCACGAAGGTGAAATTGTGACTATTTTTGATTTGTTCCGCAATGTTTCCTCACAGCTCCTGGATTCCATGTTCCATCCACAGAAGACAGCATCCGGTTCTATATCCGTATATGGTCAAATTATAAAAAATGAAGGCTGCCACTCCCTGATTAAGGCGGGGTTTGAATTGGATGACTGTATTTTTGAGCCGCTCCCTACCAGAGATAATATCTGCATCAGCAATTACAGAAAAGCCGCCGGTCCCTTAGGCATATTAAAACAGGCCAGGATGCAGTATATGGAACAGGCATTTCTGGCCGAATATGAAACCGAAGGCATTAAAGCCAGGTCCTCCTGCCGCCACCTGCCAAAAAAGGAAAAGCTGGCCATGTATCTTTACCGGTACGAGTTTCTCAGGAAAAAAATTATTTTTTGTGTCAATCCTGAAAAGTATATTGATTACGAAACATTTTATGTGTTGAAAAACGCGCTTCAGCGTATAGCCAACAATGGCAATACTGTGTGTATCATTACATGCGATTTTGAAAAGGTATATGCCCTGGCCGGACGCCACCTGATTCTGTCATCAGACTCTATCCAGGAATACACAAAAAACGGGTAAGGCCCAAAAAACAATTGATGCAACGGCAGCATTTCAACAGCAAAGGCTTCTGCAAATCCGTAGTCATTCCGAATTTGCAGAAGCCTTGTTCTATGTTCATATACCGGTCATATCTTTAATGCCATCTGTTAATCCAAAAACGTCACAGCCTTGCAGGGCGTCCTGTAGTTTGCCGGCGTAATGCAGATACCAGTGGTAGGATTGCTGGCGTGGATAACCTGTCCGCCGCCGATGTAGATAGCCACATGGTTAATGTAGTCGCCGCTGGCATAGAACAGCAAATCTCCCGGCTTTGCATCGCTGACTGATATGGACCTTCCTCTGGCAGCCTGGTCCCTGGAGCTTCTTCCCGTGCTGATGCCAAAATGTGAGAATACGCTCTGGGTGAAGCCGGAGCAGTCCGCCCCGCTTGTAAGGCTTGTCCCGCCGTACACATAGGGGTTGCCCAGGAACTGCTTTGCATATGCCACCACTGCGTTGCGGGTAGCAGAGGCCACCTCTGTGGAGGTGCCGCCCGGAGAACCCGGACCCTTGCTGTCCACTGTCTCAGCTGCTTTTGCTGTTGTGGGAGCCGCAACCGTGCTGTCCTTGCCGTTCTCAGGATTGGCGGCTATGGTTGTAATGGCATCCGTTCCCTTTGTCTCTTCCTTCTTCGCAGCTGTGGTAGCCGGTGCTTCCGTGGTCTTCTCAGCCTTTGTGGCGGCTGCTGTTGTCTTTTTGGCCGCATCCGCCTTCTTGGCGTCCTCCAAAGCCTTCAGGGCCTTCTCCGCTTCTTCCTTGCGCTTGGCCTCCTCTGCCTCTTTGGCCTTCTCCTCCTCCACCGACACTGCCTTGTTAAACTCCACGCTGGTCTTCATGTATTCCTTAAACACGTAGCCTTCCAAATCCGAATCCACCTGAACCTTCAGGAAATCCCCTTCCTCGCCCGTAACCACATAATGGGCGCCCTCCGACAGCAGCGTCAGCGTCTTTCCCTCCATGTCAGGACTCTGCCTCAGTCGCAGGCTGGGAGTGCCCACAATGGTGCCGTAGGTGGTTCCTACCTGCTTGGCCCTGGATTCCGCCTGCTGTCCTGTGACAAAGTAATCTGCCTTTATGTAGCCGGTGACGGAACCGGACTGAATCTTGTACCATTTGCCGCCCTCTCCGTCCACCGTATCCAGAATGGTTGCCGCACAGTCATTGTTAATCTTGCCGGTTACGCCGCTGCTGGTGTTGGCCTCTGTACGGATGTTTACCGTTCCGCTTACTTTTGACACGGCAATATTATCATAGGATGAGGACTTTGGTTTGGATGCGGTTTCCCGGGCGGCACTGGCCTTGCCGGAATCTCCGGATGCACTGCCGGACTGGCCGCTCCCCTGATTGCCGCCCTGGCTGCTGCCGGAACCGCCCTTTGCAGTACCGGCGCCGGCGCCTGACTGGGCAGCCTTGTTCTGTATATTGGAATAGGATGAAGCCAGCTGCTTTTCCGGCTCTGTGTTCCCCGCATAATAATTGTTAAGCGCAACGGAAATACCGGCCAGCGATGAGCCTGTCTCCAGGTTTGTGGACGCCAGAGCGTTCACCGAAAGCGCACAGCTGCACAGACCGCTGAGCACGATTACTTTCTTCCAGTTATTCATCTGTAGCCTGCCTCCCCTAATTCTCTACCAGATACCGCTCCACACTGGTTATTGCATTTGCCCCGTCCGCAGCAGCCGTAATAATCTGACGCAGCGGCTTGGTTCTCACGTCACCTGCGGCAAATATGCCGGGCGCTGATGTGACGGTGTCTTCCCCGGCCCTGATATAGCCGTGGTCCATATCCACCAGTCCCTCAAAAGCCCTGCTCTCCGGCGATATGCCGACTGCAATGAACACGCCCTGTACTTCCAGTTCCGTTTTCAGGCCGGTCTTAACATTGGTCACGGAAAGGCTCTTTACCATTCCGTCCCCATTGATGCTGTCAGCCACCGTGTCCCAGATTACCTCCACATTATCCAGTGCCAGAAGACTCTCCTGCAGGCTCTTGGCTGCCCGCAGCTCATTTCTCCTGTGAACCAGATATACCTTGCTGCACATACGCGCCAGGAAAATAGCATCCTCCACAGCCACATCGCCGCCTCCAATAACAGCCGTTACCTTATTGCGGAAAAATGCTCCGTCGCAGGTGGCGCAGTAGGAAACGCCGGCTCCCGCCAGTTCTTCCTCTCCCGGCACCCCCAGTTTCCTGTGGACAGCCCCTGTGGCAAGTATAAGGGCCCTGGCCTCGTAGGTGTCTCCCTGGCACACAACGCGCTTGACAGCGCCCCTGCCTCCGTCCTCAATGCTCAGCACCTCGTCCTCTGCAAACCGGGCGCCCAGACGGTCCGCATGCTCCCGGAACTTAAGTCCCAGGTCGTATCCGCCGATGCCGGGAAGTCCGGGATAGTTATCCACCTCATATGTGGTCAGGACCTGCCCTCCGCTGACCATGGCCTTTTCCACCACAAGTGTATCCAGCTTTGCCCTCTGGGCATAAACAGCAGCTGCAAGACCTGCCGGTCCTGAGCCGATAATAATCAAATCATAAATATGAGACATAGTTTCACCTTTTCCTTATATTCAATTTAAGCCAATGTTCTTACTATTTTAAACAATTTGTAATTATTATATCACAGATAATTTACTTATTACAATTCAATTTCTTACAATTCTATCATTGGTATGGTAAAATATGTTATAATCCATATTAGAAAGGATGTGTATTTTATGCCGCGTAAAACCGTACTGGTCACCGGAGCCTCCAGGGGCATCGGCAAGGCCGTGGCAGTTAAGTTTGCAAAGAAGGGTTATAATGTAGCCATCAGCTGTGTGCGCAGGGAAGAACTGCTGATGCAGACCCAGAAGGAGATTGAATCGTTCCAGGTTCCCTGCCTGGCATACAAGGGTGATATGGGCAATATGGAATGCTGCGAGGAGCTGTTTGGCAGAATTAAGAAGATGTTCGGGGGCGTGGACGTCCTTGTGAACAATGCCGGCATCTCTTATATAGGCCTTCTGCAGGATATGTCGACGGAGGACTGGGAGCGCATGCTGCGCACGAACCTGACATCTGTTTTTAATTGCTGCAAGCTGGCAGTCCCCTATATGATTTCACAGAAACAGGGCAAAATCATCAATATATCCTCAGTGTGGGGTGTGGTGGGCGCTTCCTGCGAGACAGCATACTCGGCCACCAAGGGCGGTATCAACGCCCTTACAAAGGCCCTGGCAAAGGAGCTGGCCCCCAGCAACATCCAGGTCAACGCCATTGCCTGCGGCGCCATTGACACGGAGATGAACCAGTGGATGGAGGAGGACGACCTCATCGCCCTGGTGGACGAGATTCCCTCCGGCCGTCTGGGACGGGCCGAGGAGGTGGCTGATTTGGTTTATCACCTTGGTTATAAGGAATCCTACCTTACCGGACAGGTCATAGGGCTGGACGGAGGCTGGATTTAAGGCAGGCGTCCTCCAGGGGGGCCTGAACCTTTCTGAAACTTTTCCGTATCCTTACGAATATATTAACTGTATTGACCTTGGAGCCGCTCCATGGTGTAGAATCAACTCAGAAAAAGCAATACACTAATATAAACCGCAAGGAGGCATACTTCTTATGAAAAAGAAATATTTAGCAGTCGCAGCCCTTTCCATGGCCCTGGCCGCAGGAAGCGCTATGACATCATTTGCTGCAGGATTTGTTCACACTTCACAGGGAACAAAATATCAGTGGGGTTCCGGAGATTACTGTACCAATAACTGGGTGAACTACAAGAACCACTGGTTCTTCTTTGGAGAGGACCAGATTATGCGTACCGGATGGATTCAGAGGGACGGTACCTGGTACTATGCCGCTGATACAGGCGAGCTCCAGGGCGGCATCATGAAGATTAACGGCAATGTCTACTACTTCGACAACAACAGCTGTAAGCTGAAGACCGGAGAACGCACCTACAATGGTCAGAGCCACACATTCACCGAAAACGGAACCACCGATGGCGGTCCATATGTTTATACGGAGTGGAACAGCAACGGAACACTCAGACGTGGTACCAAGTTCGGGGTACGGTAATTTGATATTTGCACATCACACACAAGAACAGGGATGCCTGGGCCGGAAGGTCCGGGCATCCCTGTTCTGCTGTTTGCCGGTTCTGCTGTTTCCTATAAGCCAAAAAGACCTTCCGGAGGATTTCCTCCGAAAGGTCCTGTATACGTTTTGCCGGGACATACCGGGATGAACCGGATGCCTGACTCCAAAAATTAACGTTTGGAGAACTGTGGAGCACGACGGGCTGCCTTTAAGCCGTACTTCTTTCTCTCTTTCATTCTTGGGTCTCTTGTTAAGAAACCAGCTTTCTTCAGTGCTGGTCTGTAATCAGCGTCTACCTGAAGGAGAGCTCTGGAGATGCCGTGACGGATTGCACCGGCCTGTCCTGTTGTGCCGCCGCCGCGAACGTTAACCATTACATCAAATTTATCAGTAGTCTCAGTAGCTACTAATGGCTGGCGAACAATAACCTTTAAAGTCTCAAGACCAAGATACTCGTTGATATCTCTCTTGTTGATGGTGATGTTGCCGGTACCTGGTACTAAATATACTCTGGCGATGGATTTTTTTCTTCTGCCTGTTCCGTAAAATTTTGCGTTAGCCATGATACTTTCTTCCTCCAATCCTCATTAAAATGTTAAAACTTCTGGTTTCTGTGCTGCCTGCTCATGGTCTGGGCCTGCATATACATGAAGCTTGCCAAACATGCTTCTTCCCAGAGGTCCCTTTGGAAGCATACCCTTAACTGCTAACTCGATAACCTTCTCAGGCTTCTTAGCCATCAATTCACGCAGGGTTGTCTCTCTCATGCCGCCTACGTAATCAGAGTGATTGTAATAAATCTTCTGGTCTAACTTCTTGCCGGTTACCTTAATCTTCTCAGCGTTTACAACGATTACATAATCGCCGCAATCCATATGAGGTGTGAAAATCGGCTTGTTCTTTCCTCTTAAAACCTTTGCTATCTCTGAAGACAGACGTCCTAATGTATATCCTGTAGCATCAACTACATACCATTTTCTTTCAATTGTCGCTGGACTAGCCATAAAACTCTTCATTGGTTAACCTCCTGTTAATCTCAACCTTGTTATACACCTGACATCCAACGGATGCCCGCTATATGCCTGATAAATATGGGAAGTATTTATCAATCAAAGTGCTCACTCCGGGGCTTTGGATGAGCATTCTTTGCTAATGTCACAGTTTTATATTATATAATACCAAACACTCCCTGTCAACCACTTTGCAAAGAAAAAATGCCGAAAAACAAAGATATTCCGGCATTTACAGGTCATATTTCATTTCTATCAGGGTAAGCCCTCTGGCAGGCGCTGTGGGCCCTGCTGCCCGCCGGTCCCTTGCCTCCAGAATGGACGTCATGTCCTCCGGCCGTATCTGGCCGGTTCCCACCGCCATCAGAGTCCCTGCTATGATACGCACCATATTGTAAAGGAAACCGTTACCGGTCACCCGTATGCTGATTATATCATCGGCATTTTTTGCCACATCAATGGTATATATGGTCCTCACCGTATCCGTCACCTGCGTACGGACACTGCAGAAGCTTTTAAAATCATGTTCCCCTGTCAGCATGGCCGCGGCCTCCTGCATCCTGTCCACATCCAGCTTAAAATAACAGAAATGGGAGTACAGGCGCTCCATGGGCATGTTGATTCTCCGGTTTAAAATTCTGTATTCATAGGTCTTAACACAGGCACATTTCCTGGGATGCCAGTCAGAGGGCACTTCTTCTGACACCTGGACCCGGATATCCTCCGGAAGCCTCTGGTTCAGGGCCATACAGATTTTATCCGGGGGCATCTGGCTTTCGGTGTCAAAAACAGCCACATTACCCCTGGAATGAACGCCTGAATCTGTCCTGCTGGCTCCTATGACCTGAATGGGTTCTCTCATAAGCTGGGTAAGGGCTTCATTCAGCACTGATTCAATGGTCACTGCCCCGGGCTGTATCTGCCAGCCATGATAATGGGTGCCGTCATAGGCAACCACAAGCCGTATCCGTTTCATTCATCCTACCTTCCTGTTTACGCTGTACTTGTTTAAAGATAAACCCTGGACGCTATGATTACCACAAAATACAGGGCATATATCATATAGGCGTCATGGTCCGCCTGGCGGTACTGCAGGGGTTTCATCTTTGTACGGCCGTCGCCCCCGCGGTAACAGCGCGCCTCCATGGCCATGGCCAAATCTGTGGCCCTGCGGAAGGCGGAGATGAACAGAGGCACCAAAAGAGGCACCATGGCCTTTGCCTTCTGTATCAGATTGCCCGTCTCAAAATCAGCTCCCCTGGCCATCTGGGCCTTCATGATTTTATCGGTTTCCTCCACCAGAATCGGTATGAACCGGAGGGCAATGGACATCATCATGGCAACCTCATGGACCGGCACCCTGAACCGTTTCAGACAGCCAAGACCCTTTTCCAGGCCGTCCGTCAGCTGGTTGGGCGTGGTGGTCAGAGTCATGACAGAGGAGCCGATGACCAGGTAAATAAGCCTCAGGCCCATAAAAAAGGCCATGCGCACACCCTCAAAGGTTATCTTAAAAATCCAGAACTTTACCAGTATACGTCCGTCTGTAAGGAACAGGTTAAAGCTGACGCTGATTAGCAGCAGAATCACGATGGCCTTCAGGCCCTTGAGTATGAAACGGACCGGCACCCTGGTCATCTTAATCACAGCTGCCAGCACCACCGTGGCAATGACATAGCCCCATATATTATTTGCGACAAACAAGGACGCTATGAACACCATGGTACCAAAAAGCTTTGTCCTGGGGTCCAGTCTGTGGACTGCCGAGTCCACCGGATAGTACTGGCCCAATGTAATTTCTCTAAACATTTTTATCCCTGCTGCTTTCTGTCAGTTTATTCCTCAGCGCCAGAATCGCCTCCCTGGCCTCTGCCACTGTGGTAATATCATCGTCAATATCAATGCCCCTGGCCTTCAGGTCATGGACCAGATAGGTTATCTGGGGCGCAGCCAGTCCCATTGTCTCCAGTTCTTTGTAATGGCGGAATACCTCCCTGGGGGCGCCGTCAAATACCTTCTGTCCATGGTTCATCACAATAAGCCGGTCCGCATATCTGGCCACATCTTCCATGCTGTGGGAAACCAGTATGATGGTCATATGACGCTCCCGGTGAAGTCTGTCAATCTGGTCCAGAATTTCGTCCCTCCCCCTTGGGTCCAGACCAGCCGTCGGCTCATCCAGTATAAGGACCTCCGGTTCCATGGCCAGCACGCCTGCTATGGCCACCCGCCGTTTCTGGCCTCCGGACAGTTCAAAGGGAGACTGTTTGTAATAAGAAGGGTCCAGCCCCACCTGCTCCAGTGCCTTCCTGGCCCTGGCCTCAGCCTCCTCCCTGCTCAGTCCCTGATTCTTAGGTCCGAAGCATACGTCTGTCAGCACGTCCACTTCAAAGAGCTGGTGCTCCGGATACTGGAACACCAGGCCCACCTTGCTTCTCAGCTGCTTCATATCATAACCCTGGCTGTAGATGTTCTCCCCATTGTAGAAGAGCTCCCCTGCACTGGCCTTTATCAGTCCGTTTAAGTGCTGAATCAGGGTGGATTTGCCGGAACCCGTATGTCCAATCAGCCCTACGAATTCCCCATCCCCAATCTCCAGGTTCACGTCAAACAGGGCATGCTGTTCAAACGCCGTACCGCCGCCATATGCAAAATTCAAATCAACTGCTTTTATTGACATCCTCTATCTCCTTCTCTCTATCTCAGAAGGGGTACCAGCTGTTCCACCAGCTCTTCCCTGCTAAGGATTCCATCCGTCAGAGGCATCCCTGCCTCCTTAAGCTCCCAGGCCAGCTCCGTCACCTGGGGCACGTCCAGCCCATGGCTTTTCAGCTCCCTGACCCTGGAGAATATCTCCCTTGGCTGTCCGTCCATGACAATCCTTCCATCATCCATAACGATGATTCTGTCAGCCTCAATGGCCTCCTCCATATAATGGGTAATCAGCAGGACCGTGATGCCCTCTGCCCGGTTTAGCTCATGAATGGTACGAATGACCTCCCTACGGCCGTTGGGGTCCAGCATGGCAGTGGGCTCGTCCAGAATAATGCACTCCGGCTTCATGGCCATAACGCCCGCTATGGCAACCCTCTGCTTCTGTCCTCCTGAGAGCTTATTGGGGGACTGGAGCCGGTAGGCGGTCATTCCAACTGCTTTCAGGCTCGCCTCCACGCGCTTCCATATCTCCTCTGTGGGCACGCCTATATTCTCCGGCCCAAAGCCCACGTCCTCCTCCACAATATTGCCAATAATCTGGTTATCCGGATTCTGGAACACCATGCCTGCTGTCTTGCGCACATCCCAGATATGTTCCTCATCCCTGGTATCCATGTCTCCCACCCACACAGTGCCTTCCGTGGGCAGCAGAAGACCGTTGATATGTTTGGCCAGAGTGGACTTGCCGGAACCGTTATGGCCCAGCACAGCCACAAAATCACCCTTTTTTATATCCACATCCACGCCGTCAATGGCCCGGTTCACTTCTTCTATATTTTCTTCCTCATCGCGCCTGATATACTCATATACCAGTTTTGCCGCTTTAACGATTCCCATATGCGTCCTTTCAAAACCTTCGTTCTGCTACGTTTCTCAATTTTAGTTTATATTACTATAGAAGTCAAGAGCAGCAGCGCAATAATCCCATTCCCGGTCATGGACCAGTGGGTGTGCCTTTACCTAATACCCTTTTCATCCCGTTCCCCCAGCATCCTGTTTATCTGGTCCGCATGCATCCTGGACACCCTGCAAAAGTAATGGTGCACCAGTGCCATGACAGCTGCGAAAACCAGTGTCAGCTGCAAAACCGGACCCAGGCGGAAGGGTATCCATTTTCCAAAATATGCAAATGCCATCAGCATCCCATAAATCAAAAGGATTTCCGCCAAAAGGTATCCCCCGGTATTTCTGAAGTCCACCTGTTCAAGCCCCCACTCCACCAGCTGCACGGCTGCCAGGAAGGCCGTCAGCTCCATTACATAATGTATACTCAGGTAAGGAGAACCTGCTGCCAGGTTCATGGCGCATGAATAGAGGACAGCAATCGTAAAGGTGATGACAAAGGACGGCAGATAATTTTTTATGATACGGTTCATTTGAATCCCCCTATTTTCTTAATTTTGCTTTTAATCCGTCGATATAGTTTCTCGTAATGATTAATCTCTCCCCATTTTCCAGTTCAGCCAGCATTCTGTGGTTGATATAGGGCTGCACACATTTAAGCTTTGCCGTATTCATAAGGCAGTTTTTGCTGATGCGCACAAAGGCCGTATGCACCAGCTGTTCCTCCAGGGAAGTCAGTGTCTGCCTGACCAGGTATGCCTCATTTTTATTATATATAAATGTTTTTCCATCCACCGAATCCGCATAAAAAATTCCTTCAACGGGAATCTGGTAGGTTCTCCCCTCCTTCTCCCCTTCCAGGGAAAAGAAGAGCTGGCGGATGTAGTCAATCATCCTTGTGATGCGTTCATCTGCATATGCACATTTAATGACGACTTCATCTTCTGTATTGTTTATATCCTGGTTGATTGTCAGCTTCACTGCCCCCGCCTTCCTGTAATCCCTGCGCGCATTGGTTTATACTTACAGATTCATTATATTTTCTCTTCAGTGTGAATGCAACTGTTTTGCAGTGACATGCCCTTAGGCCGGATGAGTTGCCCTGGGGGGAGAAAAAAATCCCCGAAGAGCTGCTGCTCTCCGGGAACCGTTTCTCTTACAATGCACATAATAACGTTTCTCTGCTGGTATTATAATACTTCAATACTTGATGTATACAAATATTATTCCGGCAATTTACTGCACCCAGGCCCCATCATCTCCCACATAATACCCGTCCGGAGTAGTGGTGTCATAATACATGGCTCCGTCATCGCCGCAGTAATACCACCTGCCGTTCCAGTCAATCCAGCCCGTGACCATGTATCCCGCCGCATTAAAGAAATACCACCTGTCATCAATGTACTGCCAGTTATTTACCGTATAGCTCTTATCCGCGTTGCAGTACCACCAGCCAACCGTATCCCTGAGCCATGCGCCTTTGTAACTGGAACTGGAGGAGGATGAACTGTGTGTCCTCCTGCCATTGCTGATTTCATCTGCCTCATCAGACGAGACATACCAGGAGTCTGATTCCTCCCAGCTTCCCTTGTCAGAGGAATTGTACACAGCCCTTACCTTAAACATATAGTCACCGCTTCTTGTGATATAACCGGAAAAATCATAGCTGGTATCCGAGGTTGTGAGAACGGAGGTAGCGGAATTCTCATTGCGGTAAAGCCTTACTTCATATTTCCTTGCATCTGTGCTGTCCTCCCAGCTGGCCATGCCGTCCGATTCATCCCATTCCAGTCCATGGACATCCAAATCATACCCGCTTCCGCTGCCGTCCAGTGAATCCAGGGTAATATACACAATCAGGGTACTGCTCCTTCTGGTAACAGATGTAACCTTACCGTCCGCTCCTCTTATATCCACATCATTTTTAGACAGGTCCGAAGAAAAGTAATAGTCATCCTCTGCCTCCAGCGTCACCTTCAGCTTTGGCCTATGGCCGTCATCCCATCCGTTTTTCGGCTCGTTGGTTATCTCCACATCATCCACATAATAGTCGCTGGAATCACAGGTCACATCCACATCGCCGGAACTGTCCCCCGCCTCAATATCTGACTCTACCTCCAGGGATATGCTGTCTATCTCTGTCCTTGAAGACGCCATAGCCGTCCCGCACATGAACACCAACAGCACCCCCGACATCCAAATGACTGCCTGCTGTTTCAGTCTCCCCATATTACACGCTCCCTTTCGCAACAAACCATAATCCGTTACCCTTGCATCAATGTATCCAGGCTCCGCTGCCGTCTACCTGATAGCCGTCCGGCGTTGTAACCCCCGCTGCCATGGCGCCATCCTCATACATGTAATACCATGTATCCTGTATCTGGTTCCATCCGGTGACAGCGTAACCTTCCGGGTTAAAATAATACCACTTACCCATAATAAGCTCCCACCGGTCCGCGGCTATGGTCCCATCCTGATAGGTAAAACGCCTGCCCTCCTGATAATCTCCCCAGAGGCCGTCGGTAATGCCCGGTGTGCTGGCTCCGGAGGCCAGGGAGCTTACAGGTTCTGCATCCTCAAGATAATCCTGCTGGTTTCCGTTTCTCGCAACCGCCTGGACCTCAAAGTAATACTGCACTCCCTCCTTTGTCATAAACGGTGAAAAATCATACTCCGTACCGCCTTCCACCAGCTGGCTCACCACAGACCCCTGGTTATCATAGAGAATAACCCGGTAGGTGCTGGCATACTTAACGGCATTCCATCTGGCAAGACAGGGATTGGAGCTGTCCCAGCCGGCCCAGCTGGTTTCTCCCAGCTGGGCAGCTGTCTGGTACTTAAATTTCACCTGATAAACATTTCCCAAATCCGATTCATAATCCTCTCCCGTATACCTTTTAACAGAGGAAATCTTTGCTTCATTCCTTCCATTGGTCACATGAAGCTCCAGGCTGTCCTTGCTCAGGGTTCCGGAACAGCCCAGATACAGGGTTCCGGTCACTTCATTGCCTGCGCTCCAGTTCAGAGAATCCCTGGACCACTCCACATCTGATGCCAGCTCCAGCGCATCAGAGGAACTCCCAGCCACTTCCACATCCGGCTCCAGGGGATGTACCCTGTCCTTGTCATTGTCGTCCCTGCTGGCGCCCTCTGTGTCATACTGGTTGGTAATCTCCAGCCTATATGTGGTTTTAGCCTGAGCACTCATGCTCAGGCCAAACACCATCAAACAAACGGCAGCAGCTGTAAAACCAAATCTGCTTCTTTTCATAGCATCTCCTTTCAACTATCCTTCCTTTATCTATGAAAAATGCCGTCATACCTCTTTTTCCCACAAATTGCTCACAAACCTCTGTATTTAATGCTGCCATACTCCGTTGGCATCTAACTGGAATCCGCTGATGGACGTGTTTACGGCCTTCTGACCCTGTCCCGGATAAAAATAGTACCAGTTATCCTGAATCTTGTACCAGCCTTCTACCATGGCGCCGCTTTCATTCATGAAATACGTCTTTCCGTCAATGGTAAGCCAGCTGTTCTTAACCATGGCGCCTTCCGGCCCATCCTGGTTGGGATTCATGTAATACCAAATATTATTGGACTTGACCCAGCCTGTCTTCATGTCGCCGTTTTCACCCAGGTAGTACCATCCGCTGTTGGTCTGTTTCCAGCCAGTAATCATTTTGCCGGTTTCATCAAACAGGTACCATTTTTCATTCCATTTCAGCCAGCCGTTTTTCTGGTAGTTGCCGTCAGGATATTTAAAATACCAGGTATCGCCTTCCTTGCGCCATCCTACGTCCGTGTTTCCTCCGCTGGGAGTACTGCCGTTGCCATTCTCCTGACCAGTGCCGTCAGAGACTTCATCCTCTGCAATATACAAGTCTCCTGCCTCTGTCCATTCACTCTTCTTACCCCGCTTCTTTTCCTCCTCTGTGTGGGGAACCGTCCTTACCTTAAAGGAATAATCACCTTCCTTGGTCATATAGGGATAAAAATTATAGGATGTACCCTTGTACTCCTCCAGCTTCTTGACAACGGATGAGCCGCGGTATAAATATACGTCATAGTATCCGGAACCGCCGTTCTCCGGTTCCTCCCATCTGGCCCTGCCCCGGGTGTTACCCCATTCCGCGTCTTCCGGCGGGTCGTAGGTTCCCTTGATGCCGTTGGCCCTGATTACCACCTTAAGGTCGCTTCCGCTTTTGGAGGCAGACACAAAGGTACCTCCGCTTACGCTTACGCTTCCTGAACTGTAGCTGCTGCGGAAACGGTAATCATAGTTGCTGTTGCTGGAGCTTTCAGGCTCCAGCCATACGGTTATCTTCGGTGTATCGCCAATGGTCACTTCTTTATTATTGGACCACTCTGCTGACTGTACCCTGTATTTGTTTGATGAAGTGTATACCTTGTTCCCGCTGTCGCTGGAATCCGTTCCCAGGCTGTCACCATCATTGATTTCATCCCCTGAATCCAGGTCTATGTCCACCTTCAGGGAAATATTCGTGATATACTTATAATCAGATGATGCCAGGGACTGGATGGGCATCGCTGTAACCAGCGTACCGGTGGCCAGGGCCAGACATAACAATCGCTTCATGCTTCTCATGAAATTCAACCTCCTCCAAGGATTCCCCCTTGCTGCACTTTCCTTGTTTTTTCTTTTCCTGGTTCTATTATAGACCAGGGGACAGTTTTGCGTCAACTTACGATATTCTTGCGATATTTTCACGATAATTTTCTAATAGCCTTTATTATTTTTAATGCAAAACCGGGCCTGGCAATATCTGCCAGACCCAATAAATTTGTGTCAATCATACTTATCTTTAGTAATAGGATTATATGGCCCCCATCAGGCCGGGAAGAAACAACACTAACTGCGGTACAAACGAAAGAATCAATACTACTATAATTAATGTTATGATATATGGTATCATGGCCCTGGAAATGGATTCCACCTTAACGCCCGACACACCGGACAGCACATACAGCACCATTCCCACCGGGGGAGTCAGAAGGCCAATCATTACATTCACTGTCATAAGCACGCCAAAATGCACCAGATTCATGCCGTATGAGCTCATAAGGGGAACCAGAATAGGGGTTAGAATGATAATTGACGCTGTCCCATCCATAAACATACCAACCACGAGAAACAATAAGTTCACCAATAATATTGCTACTATCTTATTTGGTACAATTGAGGATATTGCAGCGGCCGCATGTACCGGAATCTGTTCAACTGTCAAAATCCATCCAAATACACAGCTGGCGGATGCAATCAGCATGACCATGGCCGTTGTCTTAACTGTCTCATCAATAATGGCCGGAAGGTCTCTGATTTTTATGTTATGGGTGGCAAAGGAGATAATCAGTGAATATGCGGCGGCTACAACAGCAGCCTCCGTTGGAGTACATACACCGGTAACAATACCGCCAATCAATATCACCGGCGCCAGCAGGCCCCAGAAGGAATGGACAAAACTATGCCCAATTTCCCTGATACCGGCACGCGCATGAGGTTCATATCCCCGTTTCTTTGCCTGATACCAGACAACAATAGCCATTGCCAATGCCATACACAGGCCCGGGACCACCCCTGCCATAAAAAGTGCCCCTATGGATACCCCTGCAATCACTCCGTACATAACAAACGGTACGCTTGGAGGAATTACCGGTCCTATACAACTGGACGCCCCTGTGATAGCAAGAGAAAAATCATCATCATATCCTGCATCCTTCATTGCCTTAAGCTCTATGGCTCCCAGACCGCCGGTGTCCGCAATCGCGCTTCCGGACATCCCTGCAAAGATGACGGACGCCAGGATGTTGGCATGCCCCATGCCGCCCCTTATATGCCCCACAAGCTTGTCTGCAAAACCAAAAATCTGTCCTGTGATTCCGCTATGATTCATCACTGCGCCTGCGAACATGAAAAACGGTACTGCCATCATGGAGAATGAATCCCCAACCGTCATTGCCATTTTCTGGACTATAATGTTCAGAGAGGCATCTGCTGATAAGAAATATGCAAGGGAGCCCAGCAGCAGAGAGAATCCTATAGGCATCCCGCATACCATCAGGACTATAAGTACCACTATCATGGCTATCATGGTTTTAACACCTCCTGTTCAGGCTCAGCCTTGATAATAAGAATAATTTGAAGGAGCATATGGACCGCCACTAGCGCATATCCGGCCGGAATAGCTGCAAACACATAGCTCATGGGAATCTGCATGCATCCGGATAACAGATTACCCTGTTTAAAGGCATATCTTGCCGCGTGCGGCAGCATATATATCAAGGCTGCCGCCACCAGCAGGTTACAGGAAACTTTCAATACCTTTTGCCAAAATACAGGAAGGCGGTCCGTGACAAGGGTAACAGCCACATGCTTGTCTTGTGTCACACAATACGCTGAGCCAATGAATACCAGCCATACATATACGTACCTTGCAAATTCCTCGCTCCAAAACAACGGACTGTTAAGTGCATACCGCATGACAATCTGGGCAGTGACAACTATCATCATGGAGCAAAAGATAACAGAAGTGACCACCCGCTCCACGTATTCCAGCTTGGAAATCATAATCTTAACTATATTTTCCATATCGTCATCCTTTTTCTGAAAATCCCCTTATGATTACTGTTCCAGCTTCTGAATTTCAGCATACAATTCCGGGTCATCTGCACTCAGCTTTTCAGCAACAGGCGCCAGTGCCTCCCTGAAAGCAGCATCGTCTACTTCTACAAGCTCGATTCCGTTTTCCTCCTGATACCGCTTCATGAACCCTTCTTCTTCCTTATTTGTCTGTTCATTTGCCCAGGACGCCGCATTATCAATAGCCTCCAGAAGTATCTGCTGGTTATCCTTGGTCAGCTTATCAAGGCAGCTTTGCGATACAAGTGTAAACGTTACTTCACGGGCATGATTCGTAAGCATCAGTTCTTTACATAGTTCCTGTATATTCCACGCTGAAAATCCCGACAATGTATGTTCAGCACCATCCACAACGCCCTGCTGCATAGCCAGATACTGCTCCGTGGCAGCCATGGGAGTGGCGGCTGCCCCTAGACCATTAACAGTTGAAATGATAGAGGGCATATCAGGGCATCGTATCTTGGCCCCGGCAAACTCCGCAGGTGTGGTGGCCTTTATCCCTGTGGTAATAACATACCTGGCTCCCATGGTCTGGGTGCCGCATACAGTGACACCTAAATTCTGGTTTGCCTTCTGAAATAAATCTTTTTCCACGTCACTGCCTATGAACTTTTCAAAGTGCTCATAGCTTCCAAACAGATACGGAGCCTGAAACACATTAAAAGCCGGATAGCGCTTTCCCAATTCCCCTGAACCGGTATTGCACATGTCAATACTGCCGTCCAGTACATTTGTATCCACATCACTCTCATTTCCCAGCTGGCTGGAATCATATATAACCACATGCACCTTTCCGCCGGTCTTCTCCTCCACTTCATCTGCCATTCGCTGAAATGCCTGTACATAGACGGTTCCCGGCGTGGATGTTGTACTGTACTGAAGCGAAACCTCCTTTTGCTCTTCTGTATTTGGAGATTCCCCCTCGCCCGATGCATCCTCAGATGAAGCTGCTGTTCCGGAGACTGCCGGGGGGGCGCTTTCCTTTGTAGATGAGGCGCAGGCGCTCATTATTGCTGCTGATAATATAACGGACATGGTAACGCCACAGATTAACATTGATTTTTTCATAATATTCTTCCTTTCTTTATGGTCTCAGGTATTTATCCAAAAACGTAAAAATTTTCTCAGTGTTTTCCGGTGTCCTAAAAAATGCCTCTGCATGGTCCACCTGCGAAAAAAGTTCAAGAGTTACCTTGTCCTGTCCGATTATTTTCTCCAGCTTATCTGCAAATAATATACTCTGCTGAAATGGAACAACCGTATCAGCCAGTCCATGCTGGATAAAAAAAGGAGGGCAGTCTTTTGTAATGTAATTTTCCGGATTTGCCAGTTCACATAAATGAGGAACCTTACAGGGGGCCATTCCGAAGAGCATCCCCCCCATTGACTCGTCATTTGTACATGCCTCATTGGGATTCATGCCATATTGCCTGTGCTGGCGTTCCAGTTTCGTGATGTCTATAATTGGGTATAAAGCAACCACACACTGTACTGCGGAACTTTCTCTTGGATTCCCCATATCCAGGTCTTCCAACTGGGGAACCGCTGCACCGGTTCCTGCAAGTGAGGCAAGATGCGCTCCGGCGGATAACCCCCACAGTCCGATTTTATCCGGATTGATGTGGTATGCAGCAGCATTTGCCCGCAGATACCGGATGGCTGCTTTGATGTCATATATCTGTATAGGAAAATGTCCGTGCACGCTCCATGTATATTGCAGCGATACCACAGCATAACCCCGTTTTAACCCCTGGAGGACCGGTTTGATTTTCAGGGAGCTTTTTGCCCCGTAATACCAGCCGCCCCCATGTATATCCACAATGACAGGAAAGGGACCCTCTCCCTGTTCCGGCAGATATATGTCCATCACCTCATCGTCGGTGCACTCTGCGTACCGCACATTCAAAAACTTGCGGTGCAAATCCGGAGTCTCCAAAACAGTGGCTGTTTCTTCACTCTCGACTAAAACCATATTCTTGTCTCCTTTTATGATGAACGAATCTTATTTCAGGCTGGCCAACCCTTGAATTTGTATGAATTAATTATATTTAATTAGTCATTTTCAGGCAATATTCATACTGTTCTCATTTTCCATTTAATAATGTGCACACTGCATATTTTCTTTGCATTTTAAAAAAATCCTATCCTGTCCAGGTCCTGATTTTGGTATCCCCCCTGCGTCTTGCAAGATTAAATGGTACATGTTAAGATAATTCAGAAAATGTGATAACAGATGGAGGTAACGCTTTGAATGCTTTTGAAATGGCCCATGTATCCCAAAAATTTGTACAACACCTTCAGGGGGCCCTGGCAGAACATGGAATATGCCTGAGCATAACCAATCTGCGCGGCTCAATCATTGCCAGTGCCAATGAATGCTATCTGGGAAAATTCTGCGAACCCGCATTCCGGGCCATTAATGAGAATCAGACAGTCCATATAACATCCCAGGTCCCCTCCCAATTATCCAATGCCCGGGAAGGTATTTACATCCCCCTTCATCACGGGCAAAGTTTTCTGGGGGCACTTAGTCTGGAAGGCAATCTGCTGGAGGCTAAATCGTTGGAATCCATGTGTATGCTGACTGCCCAGTCCTTTTATGAAATGGAGTTTTATAAAGAAGCATATTGGGGAAAACTGGACCAACGAAATATCTTCACAAAAATACTCTTATATTGTGAAGAAGACCCCTTTCCGTCAGAAGTCCATCATATAACTGAGAAATTTAATATTGATACCTCCATAGTACGTGTTCCCATATTATTTATTCTCAGATACAATGAATTAAGTGAAGAAAAACTGATAACGGAATTCAAACGAAATCCATCCTACAGCAGCCAGGATATTATCTGCATTACCCGCGGACAGAATGCAGTTGTGTTCAAGTCACTCTCCCGGGACCCCTCCCAATCCATTTCGCAGTATCGTGACCTGGTGGATATCTATATAAGAAATGCCCAGGAGCTAAATATCAACGACGGGCGTCCATTCATATGCACGGTGGGCTCTCTTCAGGATAATTTATTGAACTACCACAGGGCCTTCCGTCATACATTGTGGGTCTGCAATAATTGTGCGGATGTAACCTGCGAACATGCCACAATGATTTACTATTTTTATGATTATGTTTTTGAATATATACAGAGCCAGATTGATATGGAGGAAAGTACAATGATATTCAATGTATTTTCTGAGGTCCTGCTTAATAAAGAATGGGATTCATTTTCGCGTAATATGGGAACATTGCTCCGAAATAACATGAATATTTCTACCAGTGCAAAAGAACTGTATCTTCATCGCAACACACTGATTAACTGGATAAACAGATATAAACAGCTTTTCAGGATTGACCCTGTCAATGACAACACCGGAAGGGAATTCACACAGCAGCTTTATTACTTTTACACCCACTCCCTCACCCCTTAGCTGGCTTAAAAGAACTAAAAGCTAATACAAAAAGGGTATCCCGAGGCAGTTCATGCCCTCCGGGATACCCATAATCTGTTTCTATACGGAATTATACTAATTCAATCAGAACTTCCATAGCGCCATCGCCCTTACGCTGGCCAATCTTAACGATTCTGGTGTAACCACCATTACGGCCTACATACTTAGGAGCAACGTCGTCAAAAATCTTAGCTACCAGGTCAACGGACTTGGTATTTTTCTTCTTTCCTGCAGCAGCAGCCGGAACCTCGGTCACTCCGTAGAGAACCTTTAACATCTGTCTCCTGGCATGCAGTCTGGAAGGCATATCTTTCTTGATTTCCTTCTCTACCTCATCGTATACGGTAACTCTCTTGCCGTCTACAACTTCTTTAACCCTCTTGCCGTCTTTGTCCTTGCGGGCAACCTTAGCGGTAACCTTTACAGTCTCGAAGTTATCCTTCTCCTTAACTGCCATGGCAATCAGACCTTCTGCAACCTTGCGGATTTCCTTTGCACGGGTCTCAGTTGTCCTGATGTGTCCATGATATAACAGCGCTGTTACCTGGCTTCTGATTAAAGCCTTTCTCTGGTCGGAAGTTCTTCCTAATTTTCTATATCCTGCCATTTTATTTTCCTCCATTATTGTGGAACACCTTCACCATGCTTCTTTGGACTTACTGGCATCGGCGTTTTCGCCCACTTATTCTATTTGGCTCTCTCAGTCATGCTTCTTTGGACTTACTGACCGGGAGTAAAGCTCCCTCACTGCGTTCGGTCTGTACGGGAAACGCAAACTCCGCTTCACTGCGTTCGGTCGCTTAGTTGTCGTCGCTTGGATTCAGCTGTAAGCCTAATTCCTTTAACTTAGCCAGCACTTCCTCTAAGGACTTGCGGCCTAAGTTACGAACCTTCATCATATCCTCTGAGGTCCTGTTGCACAGTTCTTCCACTGTGTTGATGCCGGCTCTCTTCAGACAGTTGTAGGAACGAACGGAAAGCTCCAGTTCGTCGATATTCATCTCAAGCACTTTCTCTTTCTCATTGTCTTCCTTCTCTACCATGATTTCAGCGGTCTTGGCATTTTCGGAAAGATCAATGAACAGGTTCAGGTGCTCGCTTAATACCTTGGCGGCCAGGCTGACAGCCTCATCGGGAGCCAGGGTGCCATTGGTATAAATCTCAAGTGTAAGCTTATCGTAGTCCGTCTGCTGTCCCACACGTGTATTGGCTACCGCCATATTCACGCGCTCCACAGGAGTGTAGATGGAATCAACTGCTATGACCCCGATTGGTAAATCGTCGTTCTTATTCTTATCGGCGCTGATATAGCCACGGCCTTTGGTAATGGTAAGCTCCATATAGAACTTGCTGTCTGTGCCGCCGCTTAATGTGGCAATAATCTGGTCGGGATTCATAATCTCGATATCAGCATCTGCCTGGATATCAGCTGCAGTAATTACACCTTCGCCTTCAAATTCAATGTATGCAACCTTGGGCTCATCGGTATCGCTGTTGTTCTTAATCGCTAAGCTTTTGATGTTCATAATAATTTCAGTCACATCTTCCTTAACTCCGGGGATGGAACTGAACTCATGCAAAACGCCATCGATTTTTACCTGACTCACTGCGGCTCCGGGTAAAGAAGAAAGCATGATTCTCCTTAAGGAATTGCCCAGCGTAGTGCCGTAACCTCTCTCAAGTGGTTCAACTACAAACTTGCCGTATCTCTTGTCTTCTGAAATCTCTGCGATTTCAATGTTTGGTTTTTCAAAATCGAACACTAATAGCCCCTCCTTTTTGGGTTTCTATCAAATCTCGAGGGAAATAAAGCACTGCAAAGCAGTGCACTGCCCAAACACAGCCCAAGGCGTAAGTTCGGGTTTTTCATCCTGCAAAGTACGCCTGCCCCACAGAGGACAGGCATACCTTGTACAATTTATAAACAATTGTAGGATTACTTGGAGTACAACTCGACGATAAGCATTTCGTTTACTGGAACATCAATTTCATCCCTGGTCGGCATTTCCTTAACGGTGCCGCGCAGGTTCTCCTGGTCTACATCCAGCCAAGCCGGAACCAGACGTCCTCCGGTTACTTCCAGGATGTCTTTGTATCTCTGTGCGGATTTGTACTTCTCCTTCACTTCGATAACATCGCCGGCCTTAACGCGGTAGGATGGAATGTTAACTGGCTTGCCGTTAACCAGAATGTGCTTATGGTCAACAATCTGTCTTGCTTCTTTACGTGTACGGCCCAGACCCATGCGGAACAGCACGTTGTCCAGTCTGCACTCTAACAGAATCATCAGGTTAGTACCTACCATACCATTCATCTTGGATGCCTTGGCATAGTAATTACGGAAAGGTTTCTCTAATACGCCGTAAATGAACTTGGCTTTCTGCTTTTCTCTTAACTGCATGCCGTATTCACTTAACTTCTTGTTTGTTCTCTTGGATTCTCTGTTGGACTTTTTATCAATTCCTAAATAGATTGGGTCCAGACCAAGGGACCTACATCTTTTAAGAACAGGAACTCTATCTACTGCCACTTTAATTACCTCCTAATTAAAATCAATCAGACTCTTCTACGTTTTGGCGGACGGCATCCGTTATGTGGAACCGGTGTCACGTCCTTAATGCTTGTTACTTCCAGCCCGCATGCCTGAAGGGCGCGGATTGCTGCCTCACGTCCTGAACCAGGACCCTTAACCATAACGTCTACGGATTTTAAGCCATGTACGAGAGCTGCCTTTGTAGCAGTTTCTGCCGCCATCTGAGCTGCATATGGAGTAGATTTTCTTGAACCTCTAAATCCCAGACCGCCGGCACTAGCCCATGATAAAGCGTTACCCTGTGCATCAGTTAATGTAACGATTGTGTTATTAAAAGATGACTGGATATGTGCCTGTCCGCGTTCAACGTTTTTCTTTACACGCTTTTTTGTCACTTTTTTTGCTGTAGTGGACACTTTTTTAGCCATTTTAAACTAACCTACTTTCTCATTTTCTTGAATTCGCTCTTCCTGTTTTTAAAACATGTAAATCGAATTCGGTTACGATGTTACTAAATTACTTTTTCTTGTTTGCTACTGTCTTCCTCGGACCCTTGCAAGTTCTGGCGTTGGTCTTGGTCTTCTGGCCACGAACCGGCAGGCTCTTTCTATGACGGATTCCTCTGTAGCATCCAATTTCCTGAAGTCTCTTGATGTTCATAGCAATCTCTCTACGAAGATCACCTTCAACAGTCTGAGTCTCAGCGATTGTTGTTGCCAGCTTCTTCACCTCATCATCGGTTAAATCCTTAACACGAGTGTCTGGGTTAACGCCAGCTGCTGCTAAGATGCGGTTGGAGCTTGCTCTACCAATACCGTAGATGTAAGTAAGACCGATCTCAACACGTTTTTCTCTTGGTAAGTCAACACCTGAAATACGAGCCATGTGTGTAGTACACCTCCTAATTTTAATTAACCTTGTCTCTGTTTATGCTTTGGATTTTCACAAATTACTCTGATACTGCCTTTTCTCTTTATGATCTTGCATTTTTCGCAGATCGGCTTTACGGATGATCTAACCTTCACAGTAATTCTCCTTTCTATAGACCAACAAAGTTGCTAAAGCATTATATCAAACATTTAGCAATAATGCAAGCACTTTTTTATCTATTGTGTTTTATGTTCTTTTCCCGGCCAGCCGGTGCATTACATGACTGTACCCGCCGGAAAACTGAACTCTGCTTTTACTCTGTCCCGAAGCAGCCGGCATACTGCTTCACCGTATCTCCGGGACACCCGGGCTGCGCCGGGATGTGCCTGGACAGCGCTCCGAAAAACGCCTCTTATTTATCTCTCCAAATGATTCTGCCCTTGGATAAATCATATGGCGACAGCTCAATGGTTACTTTATCTCCCGGCAGGATGCGGATATAGTTCATACGGAGCTTTCCGCTGATATGCGCCAGTACCTGATGGCCGTTTTCCAGTTCAACCTGGAACATGGCGTTGGGCAATTTTTCAATTACGGTTCCTTCAATTTCAATTACGTCTGCTTTTGACATTCTATTTTACCTCCTACTGCCTGCGGCTGCGGATGAAGCCTGCTATCTCTTCATCCCTCACCGCCGCGCCTTCTGTAAGCTTCTTCCTTAAGGTTTCATCGTGCTCATTTATGAGCTGCAAGTGTTTCCTGTTCTTGCGTTTCTGTTTACTTAAAGGGTGTTTCCTGCCGTCTGACAGATAAACATATTCCCCTTGGACACTGATTATGATATACAGTTCATTTTTGTCGTGACCTGCTAAGCTCTTTACCAGGCCGGCTTCCTTAAACTCTACCATAGGGCCACCTCAAACTACAGCGATAAAATCTCAGGTTCGCCATCCGTAATCAGGATGGTGTTCTCATAATGGGATGCCAGAGAGCCGTCCTCTGTCACAACGGTCCAGCCGTCATCCTCCCATACTACATCATAGCGCCCTGCAGTAATCATAGGTTCAATTGCGAGTGTCATTCCGGCAGCCAGCTTAATGCCTTTACGGCGCTGGGCGAAATTTGGAATCTCCGGTGCTTCGTGCATCTCCGTACCGATTCCGTGACCTACCAGGTCCCGGACCACTCCGAAGCCAAAGCTCTCTGCATATTCCTGAATGGCTTTGGAAATATCATTGAGATGATTGCCCGCTTTTGCGTACTTTATACCTTCAAAAAAGCTCTGCTGGGTCACCTCTACCAGTTTCCTGGCCTCCTCACTCACTTCTCCAATCATATGGGTCCTGGCTGCATCGGACTGATATCCCTTCCATATAACGCCTGTATCCAGGCTGACGATATCGCCTTCTTCCAGATAGCGGTGCTTATCCGGAATGCCGTGAACCACCTCATCGTTGATGGATATACACACAGATGCCGGAAAACCCTGATAATTCAGAAAGGATGGAACACATCCATGACTTCTTATCATATCTTCACACATCCGGTCGATTTCTTTGGTAGACATACCCGGTGCCAGACTCTTGCCAAGCTCCTCATGGACCTTTGCAAGTATACGCCCTGCTTCCCGCATTAATTCAATTTCCCGTTCTGATTTAATCGTTACCATTCTTTATGCTCCTAAAATCCTGACAATGGCCTGGAATACTTCTTCCATATCCAATGTGCCATCTACCTCGGCTAAAACGCCTGCCTTTTTATAATACTCTATGAGAGGCTGGGTCTGGTCATGATAGACATCAAGACGCTTTTTAACAGTTTCAGGTTTATCATCATCCCTAAGTACCAGCTGCTGGCCGCATACATCGCAGATTCCCTCTTTTTTAGGCGGATTGTATACGATATGATATGTTGCCCCGCAGGAAAGGCATGCGCGGCGTCCGGACATACGGTTTATGATGTTCTCATCAGGGACATCCACGTTGATTGCATAGTCAATGGCCTCTCCCATGTCGCCCAGGGCCTTTGTAAGACTCTCTGCCTGGGGAATAGTCCTTGGGAATCCGTCCAGTACATATCCGTTTTTGCAGTCCGCCTCATGAATACGGTCAAGCAGCATGCCGATGGTGATTTCATCCGGCACAAGGCCGCCTGCATCCATATAGGACTTAGCTTTCATACCCAGCTCCGTGCCGTTCTTAATATTGGCCCGGAATATATCCCCGGTCGAGATATGGGGAATCTGATATTTTGCTGCAATCTTTTTAGCCTGAGTGCCCTTACCTGCACCAGGTGCGCCTAACATGATAATCTTCATACAACCAATCCTCCTCGTTATGAGCACTTAGCGGGTGTCTTTTGGCCGCTTACGTGCGATACATGTCATCTCCACTTGGTGAGGTCCTCCACGAACCTAGTGGAGTGGCTCGTTATGAGCACTTAGCGGCTGTATTCTAGCCGCTTACATGCGATACATGCCGCTGGCACTTAGTGAGGTCTTCCACGAGCTTAGTGCAGCGGTTCGTTATGAGCACTTAGCAATATGCTATAAATACAACAAATCCGCCCCTGTGGAATACCACAAAGGCAGATTGATTGATTCAACTGTGGTTGTTAATCGTTCAAAAATCCCTTATAATAACGCACAAGCATCTGAGATTCTACTGCTTTGATTGTCTCAAGCACAACGCCCACAATAATAATCAGGGAAGTTCCGGAAAATGAGATTCGGCTCACATTGAGTAAACCAGACGCAAGAATCGGAACAATCGCAATGACTATCAGGCCGCATGCACCAATAAAAACAATATAATTCAATATCTTATTCAAATAATCGCTGGTTGGCTTGCCAGGACGGATGCCTGGGATGAAGCCGCCCTGCTTCTTCATGTTATTGGCCACTTCCAACGGATTAAAGGTAATGGACGTATAGAAGTAAGCAAACATAATCAGCAATGCAATATAAATCACCAGGCCGATGGAGTATATAGGATACTCAGGCCTGCACCATGAACCCGAATTGAGTACCATCAGAATCTTACTGCCGATGGAATTTGGGTCAATCGTAAAGAACTGAGAAATCACCACCGGGAATGACATGATGGAAGAAGCAAAGATTACCGGCATAACACCTGCGGTATTTATCTTCAGTGGGATGTTGGAAGCCTGTCCGCCAACCATCTTACGGCCAACCATCTTCTTGGAATACTGGACCGGAATTCTTCTCTCCGCATCGTTCAGCACGATAACGAAAACTACCATAGCCAGGATAACCAGGGCAATCACTACAACACTGAAAATCATCTTTGTAACCGTCTGTCCGAAAATAAAACGGTAATAAAGGGTCTTCATATCATCCGGCACACTGGACAGGATGTTGAACAACAGTACAATTGAGATACCGTTTCCAACGCCCTTTTCCGTAATCTGCTCGCCAATCCACATGAGCAGGGCACTGCCCGTTGTCATGGTTACAATGGCGATGATGATGTTCCACGCATTATAGTCTATAAGAAGTCCCTGACGTCCGAAGCCGATGGCCATGGCACTTGATTCAATCAGTGCCAGGCCCACGGTGGTGTAACGGGTGTATTCCTGAATCTTCTTTCTTCCGTCCTCGCCATCCTTCTGCAGCTCTTCCAGTTTAGGAATCGCAATGGTCAGCAGCTGGATGATGATGGAAGATGTGATGTATGGCGTAATGCTCAGGGCAAAGATGGACATAGATGAAAATGAACCACCTGTCATGGCATTAAAGAAGCCAAACACATCCGTTGTCTGTTTCGCAAACCAATTCGCAAAGAACGATGTTTCAATTCCAGGAATCGGCAGCTGGCTGCCAAAACGGATGACCACCAGCATCATGAAGGTATAGAGAATCTTAGTACGAAGCTCTTTTACCTTGAATGCATTTCTGATCGTTTTAAACATTAGATCACCTCGCAGGTTCCACCTAAAGCTTCGATTTTAGATTTTGCACCTTCACTGAATGCATTAACCTTAACGGTCAGCTTTTTGGTTAATTCTCCATTTCCAAGAATCTTTACACCATCTCTTGGATTCTTAACGATGCCAGCCTCGATTAAGGTCTCAACCGTAACCTCAGCATCATTATCGAACCTTTCCAGAGCGCTTACGTTAATACCAACAATGGTCTTAGAATTCATATTAGTGAAACCACGCTTTGGCAGACGTCTGTATAAAGGCATCTGTCCGCCTTCAAAGCCAGGTCTTGTTGCTCCGGAACGAGCTTTCTGACCCTTATGGCCCTTACCAGCGGTCTTACCATTACCTGAACCGTGGCCACGGCCTTTTCTAAAATTATCGCTGTGCTTTGAACCTGCAGCAGGCTGTAAATTTGATAACTCCATGACTGCACCTCCTTACTTTATCTGATTAGATTTCTTCCACTTTTACTAAATGCCGCACTGCTGCGACCATGCCTCTGACAGCGCCATTATCTGGCATCTCAACCGTCTTGTGCATCTTGGTCAGTCCAAGAGCCTTAACCGTTGCTTTCTGCTTTGGAACAGCACCGATAGGGGACTTGACTAATGTGATTTTTAATTTCTCTGCCATGTCTTTCTCCTCCTATTAGCCTACGATTTCTTCCACAGATTTGCCGCGCAGTCTTGCGAATTCTTCCGGAGTCTTTAAGGAAGTAAGGCCTGCAAGAGTTGCAAGGACTACATTTGTCTTGTTATTGGACCCTAAAGATTTTGTACGGATGTTCTTGATTCCTGCCATCTCCAGTACGGAACGCGCTGGACCGCCGGCAATAACACCAGTACCTTCAGGAGCTCTCTTCAACAGAACAGCTGCACTTCCGAATTTACCGATAAAATCATGTGGGATACTCTTATTCTCATCTACAGGAATCTCTACCAGATTCTTAATTGCGGCTTCTTTACCTTTGCGGATAGCCTCCGGAACCTCGCCGGCCTTTCCTAAACCTGCGCCAACGTGGCCATTGCCGTCACCAACTACTACCAGAGCGGAAAATCTCATGGTACGTCCACCTTTAACAGTCTTGGATACTCTCTTGATTGCCACTACTTTGTCATTCAGCTCCATCTGACTGGCATCAATAATTGTACGCTTCATGCTTGTTCTCCTCTCTATTAGAAATCCAGACCAGCCTCGCGGGCTGCATCTGCTAATGCCTGAATTTTGCCCTGATATATAAAGCCGCCTCTATCGAAAACAACTTCCTTGATACCTTTTTCAAGGGCTCTCTTTGCAATGACTGTACCTACATATGCTGCAGCTGCCTTATCGTTGGTCTTCTCCAGTTCAGCCTTTACTTCTTTCTCAACTGTGGAAGCAGCAACCAAGGTGTTACCAACCGTATCGTCGATAATTTGAGCATACATATGATTATTACTTCTAAACACTGCCAGACGCGGTCTCTCTGCTGTGCCAGCAAAACGGTTACGCATTCTGTTGTGTTTCTTTACGCGAATTTCGCTTCTTGACTGTTTGTTAACCATTTTTACACTCTCCTTAATTATTTCTTACCAGTCTTACCAACTTTACGTCTGATAACCTCGTCAGCATACTTGATACCCTTGCCCTTGTATGGCTCAGGTCTTCTCTTGTCTCTGATTTCAGCAGCGTATTGGCCAACTTTTTCTTTACTGATACCTTTAACGATAATCTTGTTCTGACCTTCCATAACGGTCTCGATGCCCTCCGGGTCTTCCATCTCTACCGGATGGGAATAGCCCAGGTTCAGGGTAAGCTTCTTGCCCTGCTTAGCGGCTCTGTAACCAACACCGTTAACTTCAAGAACTTTCTCATACCCTTCTGTAACACCATGAATCATGTTGTTAACCAGGGTTCTGGTCAGACCATGTAAAGATTTCATCTTCTTTAAATCGTTTGGTCTGCTTACGATAATCTGTCCGTCTTTCTGCTCGATGGACATCTCTACTGGGAGTTCTCTCTCTAATGTTCCCTTTGGACCTTTTACAGTCACTTTGTTTCCTTCTGCGATTGTAACAGTAACTCCTGCCGGAACCGCAACTGGCATTCTACCTATACGTGACATGCCTTTACCTCCTACTTAAATTCTCGGAAGGAACTGTGCGTTCCTTCTGTTTTCAGTTTCCTCTATCTCACCATTACCAAACAAATGCCAATACTTCGCCGCCAACGCCTAACTGACGTGCTTCCTTATCTGTAATCACGCCCTGATTGGTGGAAATGATAGCGGTACCAAGTCCGCCCAGCACCTTGGGAAGCTCTTCCTTGTTAGCGTATACACGCAGACCCGGTTTGGAGATTCTCTTGATACCGGAAATGATTTTCTCGTTCTTATCTTTGCCATACTTTAAGGTGATTCTGATGGTTGCGAAACCGCCGTCCTCTACCATGTCGTACTTTGCAACATAACCCTCTTTTACCAGGATGTCAGCGATAGCTATTTTCATCTTGGATGAAGGTACGTCTACTGTATCATGTTTTGCAGTATTTGCATTACGGATTCTTGTAAGCATATCTGCAATCGGATCGCTCATTGTCATTTTAAAATGCCTCCTTCTCTATAAATATTCTCCTGTTCCCCACTGCGTTTCATGGGGAATATACTCCTCCCTGCGTTCGGAGTATCGGCTTTCGCACTAAGTTCGTGAACTACCTCACTAAGTGCTTAATGCCTACCAGCTAGCTTTCTTAACGCCAGGAATCTGCCCCTTGTATGCCAACTCGCGGAAACAGATACGGCAGATGCCGTATTTTCTTAAGTATGCATGTGGACGGCCACAGATTCTGCAGCGGTTGTACTCTCTGGTGGAGAATTTAGCCGGACGCTGCTGTTTAATCTTCATTGAAGTCTTAGCCATGAAAGTTTCCTCCTAACTATTTTGCAAACGGCATATTGAATAATGTCAAAAGTTCACGAGCTTCTTCGTCAGTCTTAGCGGTGGTAACGAAGATGATATCCATACCTCTTACCTTGTCAACTTTGTCGTACTCAATCTCAGGGAAGATAAGCTGCTCTTTGATACCGAGCGCATAGTTTCCCCTGCCATCAAATGCGTTAGGGTTAACACCTCTAAAGTCACGTACACGGGGCAGTGCCAGGTTTACCAGACGGTCAAGGAATTCATACATTCTCTCGCCGCGCAGTGTTACCTTGCAGCCGATTGCCATGCCTTCACGGAGCTTAAAGTTAGCAATGGACTTCTTTGCCTTGGTGGTTATAGCCTTCTGTCCGGAGATGATTTCCAAATCCCTTACAGCAGAATCCAGAACCTTGGCATTTTCCTTTGCTTCGCCTACGCCCATGTTGATAACAATCTTATCAAGCTTCGGCACCTGCATAACGTTCTTGTATCCAAATTTTTTCATCAGAGCGTCTACCATCTCGTTCTGATACTGTTCTTTTAATCTAGCCAACGTTTTTTTCCTCCTCTCCTGAATTAGTCGATTACTTTGCCGGTTGTCTTTGCTACGCGAACCTTCTTGCCGTCTTTTTCTTCAAATCCGACCCTGGTTGCCTTGCCGTCTACTACCAGCATTACATTGGAGATATCAATAGGAGCTTCCTGGTTAACGATGCCGCCCTGCGGGTTGCCGGGAGCCTGCTTTGTGTGCTTGGTAACCATGTTGCAGCCCTGAACCAGAATTTTGTTCTTCTTTGTATCAACAGAGATAACTTTTCCCTGCTTATCTTTATCTTTACCTGCGATTACGACTACTAAGTCGTCCTTCTTAATCTTATTCACAGTAACACCTCCTTATAATACTTCGGGAGCTAAGGAGACAATCTTCATGAACTGTTTGTCTCTTAATTCTCTTGCTACAGGCCCAAAGATACGAGTTCCTCTTGGAGTCTTGTCGTCCTTAATAATTACTGCTGCATTCTCATCAAATCTGATGTAAGAACCGTCTTTACGGCGTGCGCCCTTAACGGTACGTACCACTACAGCCTTTACTACATCGCCCTTCTTTACAACACCGCCTGGTGTTGCATCTTTAACGGAAGCAACGATGATATCACCGATATTTGCATATCTTCTGGTTGAACCACCTAATACACGGATGCAGAGAAGTTCTTTTGCACCGGTATTGTCGGCAACTTTAAGTCTTGTTTCCTGCTGAACCATACCTGTTACTCCTTCCTCATCTCATTATCTAGCTTTCTCGATAATCTCAACAAGTCTCCATCTCTTATCCTTGGACAGTGGTCTTGTTTCCATTACTTTAACTGTATCACCGATAGTGCACTCATTCTTTTCATCATGAGCTTTTAACTTAACAGTCTTCTTAACAATCTTACCGATTACAGGATGTTTTACATGGTCCTCGATAGCAACCACAATGGTCTTATCCATCTTGTTGCTGACCACTTTACCGGTACGGGTCTTTCTTAAATTTCTTTCCACGGTAAATGTCTCCTTTCGCATTATGCGTTAGCCTTCTCAGTGATAACAGTCTGGATTCTGGCAATGTTCTTGCGAACTTCTTTAATCCTGGAGGTGTTATCCAGCTGATTGGTTGCATTCTGGAATCTCAAATTGAACAGTTCCTTCTTCGCAGCTACTAACTCTTCATTCAGCTCATTTGCTGACTTGTTCTTTAACTCTTCTACTAATTTATTAGTTTTCACTGTTATCACCGCCTTCTAAATCTGCTTTAGAAACAATCTTACACTTGCATGGCAGCTTGTGCATAGCAAGACGCAGAGCTTCTCTAGCTGTTTCCTCTGGTACGCCAGCGATTTCGAATAATACGCGGCCTGGCTTTACAACTGCTACCCAGTACTCCAGAGCGCCTTTACCGGAACCCATACGGGTTTCTGCTGGCTTTGCTGTTACAGGTTTATCCGGGAAAATCTTAATCCAGACTTTACCGCCACGCTTGATGTAACGGGTCATGGCCACACGGGCAGCCTCAATCTGGTTTGATTTAATCCAACATGGTTCAGTGGAGACTAAACCGTACTCGCCGTTAGAAATCGTGTTGCCTCTTAATGCCTTACCGGCCATGGAACCACGGAACTGCTTACGACGCTTAACTCTCTTAGGCATTAACATTATTTATCGCTCCCTTCCTTGTTTCCTTTAGTAGGAAGAACTTCGCCCTTGTAGATCCATACCTTAACGCCAATCTTGCCGTAGGTGGTATCTGCTTCTGCGAAACCATAGTCAATATCTGCTCTTAATGTCTGAAGCGGGATGGTACCTTCGCTGTAGAATTCGGTACGTGCCATATCAGCTCCACCCAGGCGGCCTGCAACTGCGGTCTTGATACCCTTAACGCCAGCCTTCATGGTTCTGCCCATGGTGGACTTCATTGCACGGCGGAAGGAAACACGGTTTTCCAGCTGTCCTGCGATGGACTCTGCAACCAGCTGTGCATCCCTGTCAGGACGCTTGATTTCCTTGATGTCGATGAACAGCTTCTTGTCGGTCAGCTTCTGAACTTCCTTCTTCAGCTTCTCGATTTCAGAACCACCCTTACCGATAACCACGCCTGGCTTAGCGGTGTAGATGATAATCTTAACCCTGTCAGATGCACGCTCAATTTCAATCTTGGAAATGCCGGCACTGAACAGTCTCTTTTTCAGGAACTTTCTCATATTGTAATCTTCAACCAGGCAGTCAGCAAAATCAGCTTCTGCATACCACTTGGAATCCCAGTCTTTAATAACACCGACTCTTAAGCCGTGTGGATTAACTTTCTGTCCCATATTTGCCTCCTATCTCTCATTCAGAACAACAGTGATGTGGCTCATTCTCTTCTCGATTCTGTAAGCACGTCCCTGAGCTCTTGGTCTGACTCTCTTCATGGTTGGTCCCTGGTTGGCGTAGCACTCTTCAACATAAAGTTTTGCCGGGTCCATTCCGTTATTGTTCTCAGCATTTGCTGCTGCTGATTCCAGTAACTTCTTGATTAAGCTGGAAGCGTATCTGGGATTGTAAGTTACAATACCAAGTGCGGTCTGTAAATCTTTGCCTCTGATGGCATCTAATACAAAGCAAGCCTTCTGGACAGACACTCTTGCGTAAGATAATGTTGCGCTGGGTCTTGTGTCCTTCTGGGCATTTCTTTCTCTCTTGACTTGGGATCTATGTCCTTTTGCCATTGGTAAAACCTCCTTTCAAATCTAAAGCCCTTTTCTGCCGGGCATAATGGTATACCCGGAGGGTATTTCAACTCTGACGCCCCTTCTTTTCAAGGCATAATTGTATACCCGAAGGGTATTTCAATTTCCGTGGATTACTTTCTCACGCCGGACTTCTTCTCGTCTTTGCCGTGACCTCTGTAGGTTCTGGTTGCTACGAATTCGCCCAGCTTATGTCCTACCATATCTTCGGTTACATATACCGGAACGTGTTTCCTGCCGTCATGAACTGCAATTGTGTGACCAACCATCTGAGGGAAGATTGTAGAACGGCGGGACCAGGTCTTGATTACCTGCTTCTGTCCTGCTGCATTCATAGCGTCTACTTTCTTTAACAGATGCGCATCTGCAAATGGTCCTTTTTTCAGTGAACGAGCCATGTGTTCTTAACCTCCTTTAACTATTTGATGGTTCTGCCATCACGTCTTCTTACGATTAACTTGTTAGACTGCTTGTTTTTCTTTCTGGTCTTCAGACCCAGAGCAGGCTTGCCCCATGGTGTGCATGGACCTGGACGTCCGATACCACACTTGCCTTCACCACCACCGTGCGGATGGTCGTTGGGGTTCATGACGGAACCGCGGACCGTAGGTCTGATACCCATGTTGCGCTTCCTGCCAGCTTTACCAATGTTAATCAGGGAGTGCTCACCATTGCCTACAACACCGATTGTTGCGCGGCAGATGATTGGAACCATTCTCATTTCACCTGAAGGTAAACGTAAGGTGGCATACTTGCCTTCCTTAGCCATCAGCTGTGCTGAATTGCCGGCGGAACGGACTAACTGGCCGCCCTTGCCAGGATATAACTCAATGTTGTGCACCTGGGTACCAACCGGGATGTGATACAGCGGCATGCAGTTTCCAAGCTTAGCCTCTGCTGTATCGCCGCTCATAACCTTCATGCCGTCAGTCAAGCCCTGTGGCGCCAGGATGTATGCCTTCTCGCCGTCTGCATAGCAAATCAAAGCGATGTTGGCAGTTCTGTTGGGGTCATACTCGATACCGATAACAGTTGCGGGGATGCCGTCCTTGCTGTTTCTCTTAAAATCAATGATTCTATATTTTCTTCTGCTGCCGCCGCCTCTGTGACGTACAGTGATTTTACCCTGATTGTTACGACCTGCGTTCTTGTTCAGAGATACTACCAGTGATTTCTCCGGAGTGCTCTTTGTGATTTCCTTGAAATCAGAACCGGTCATATGTCTTCTGGAAGGTGTATAAGCATTATACTTCTTAATTCCCATGACATTTAACTCCTTTTCTTTTTCTTTTCACGGCGTATGGCTTTGGTTGGGATATCTGGATATCCCGGATGCCGTATAAGTTCTCCGTCCGGATGTATCCGGCGGGTAAATGTTTTGTTGGATTAAGGCATTCTTAACCGCAACAGGCAATTACAGCCCCTGGAAAATTTCAATCTCTTTGCTGTCTTCTGTCAGCTTAATGATTGCTTTCTTGGACGCAGCTGTCTTGCCGAAGGTCATTCCCCTTCTCTTGGTCTTGCCTTCGCAGTTCATGGTGTTCACGCTGGCAACCTTGGTGCCTGGGAACATCTTCTCAACAGCCTCTTTAATCATAGACTTGTTAGCGTCTACATGTACCATGAAAGTATACTTCTTATCGCCCATGGCATTCATGCTCTTCTCAGTGATGACTGGTTTTAAAATGACGTCATAGTACTTGATATCTGCCATTATGCGTACACCTCCTCGATGGATGCAACAGCAGCCTTGGTAGCCACTACTGTGTTGTACTTCAGAATGTCGTATACGTTGATGGAGCCGACCTGGGAGGTCTTAACGCCTGCAATGTTCCTTGCAGATAATACTGTATTCTGATTATTGTCAGCCAGAACCACCAGAGCCTTGGATACCTTCAGGTTATCCATGACATTCTGGAACTTCCTGGTCTTAATCTCGTCAAACTTAAGCTCATCTACTACGATAAACTTGTTATCCTGAACACGGCTGGTCAGAGCAGACCTGAGTGCAGCTCTCTTTTCCTTCTTGTTCAGTCTGATTGTGTAATCCCTTGGTGTCGGAGCGAATACTACGCCGCCGCCCTTCCACTGAGGAGACCTGGTTGAACCCTGTCTTGCATGACCGGTTCCCTTCTGTCTCCACGGCTTTCTGCCGCCGCCGGAAACCTCAGAACGTGTCTTTGCTTTCTGTGTTCCCTGACGTTTATTTGCAAGCTGTGCAACAACTGCAAGATGTACCAGGTGCTCGTTAACTTCTACACCGAACACGGCATCGTTCAGTTCTAATGTGCCAACTTCTTTACCTTCCATATTGTAAACAGATACGTTTGCCATTTGTGTGTTCCTCCTTTCCTATAAAAGCTTACCTTTCAACCTTAACGGTTTCTTTGATTGTTACCAGGCTCTTCTTTGGTCCTGGTACTGCGCCCTTAACAAGAATCAGGTTATTGTCAACATCAACCTTGACAACCTCCAGATTCTGAACGGTAATCTGCTTGCTGCCCATGTGACCCGGCATTCCCTTGCCCTTGAATACGCGGCCTGGGGTTGTAGCGGAACCGTTGGAACCCTGATGGCGGTGGAACTTGGAACCATGTGCCATAGGTCCTCTGTGCTGTCCAAATCTCTTGATGGCGCCCTGGAAGCCTTTACCCTTGGAAATAGCGGTTGCATCAATCTTATCGCCTGCAGCGAAGATGTCTGCCTTAATCTCATCCTTAACGGAATACTCTTCCGCATTCTCAAACTTGAATTCTCTTACAAACCTCTTGTAAGAAACGCCGGCCTTATCAAAATGGCCTTTCTGGGGCTTGCTGACCAGTTTGTCCCTCTTGTCAACGAAACCAACCTGTACTGCTTTGTAACCATCGTTCTCAGCTGTCTTAACCTGTGTTACCACACATGGTCCTGCCTGAAGTACGGTTACCGGAATTAAAGCACCATTTTCATTGAAAATCTGGGTCATTCCGACTTTTGTTGCCAAAATCGCTTTCTTCATTGTCTTACCTCCTGTTTCATGATCTACAGCGGAATGCTTTCGCATTCATCCTAGAACAGCCTAATATACGTGGAACACTATGAACCGCCTGGCGGTATGTTGATTCCTCAACAGGAAATGCAGTGTTGCTTCTATATTTAAACCCTTCAGGATATAAACATTTTGCTTGAAAACAAAATCTTCGGGATAAATTATTTTGTCTTCATCTTGATGTCGATGTACACACCAGCCGGCATTTCCAGTCTGGACAGTGCATCAACTGTCTTCTGGCTTGGAGCTGTGATATCGATGAGTCTCTTATGAGTCCTCTGCTCGAACTGCTCTCTGGAATCTTTGTACTTATGAACCGCACGCAGAATGGTTACTACCTCTTTCTTGGTTGGTAACGGCACCGGTCCGCTCACCTGTGATCCTGTTTTCTTTACAGTTTCGATGATTTTTCCGGCAGACTGATCTACCAACTGATGATCATAAGCCTTTAAAGTGATTCTCATTACTTGACTTGCCATAAAAAAAGTCGCCTCCTTTTCGCACTTTCAAACCAAGTACGACAAGCGGTGACTGTACACGTTTCCGTGTGTGTCCTAAGAGAACTCCACACTGATTCTGCGCTCTAACATTGCAGTTTCTTTAATTGGTACAGTGACTTGTCGCCAGTTTCCTAACTTGACATTCGCTCCACGGAAAACCTGCCTCACTTTGTGGGCAGCAACCTCACGCTTCAACGCTATCATGCCACAGCCTTTGTATGATAGCACATATTCCAAATAAATGCAAGTATTTTTTTTATTTCTTTTCGGCTTGCTGTTCTGATAAAATAAAAAGGAAAGACTCCCCATTTATTATAGAAGTCTTTCCTTAAATCAATCATTTCAGTCACATACAGCCAGCTGCATCCGGCTGTTTATTCTGTGCAGTATGGCTCTACCGGCTCCTGTGCGTAAGAATCCACATCGCTGTCATCGTCTGCCTTTGTCAGCTCCCCGGAACTGTTGGTTGTGAACTTAACTCCGTCGCTGTTCTTTACATTGCTGCCCTTCATAACCTTGCCGGAGGCGTTAACCACATAGTTTCTGCCCTCCACCCGGTAGCATACGTATTTCTGGCCGTCTGTTGCCTTCTGAAGCTTTCCTTTATAGTATAAGTAGTTATCCTTAACCCCGTTGACGCCCCGTCCATTGTCCAGGAAATAGAAGTCGCTCTTGTTGCCGTCGTCCTCGGTCACCTTCAGCTTTCCCTTCTGGACACAGCTCTTGTTCTTATCCCCAAAGTAGAATGCCGTCCAGTCATCCTCGCCGGAGCCGGTGTAGACTTTTTTAAGTCCATATACCGGATTTCCCAGATGGTTAAACAGATAAGACTTGCCGTTCAGCTTCACTATGTCGCTGGTGGTAAGGCGCTCGGAATCAGCTGCCCTGGGCTTGCCGCTGTTGGTGAAATAAAACCACTCCACCGCTTCCTCATAACCGCTCAGCTCCTCAGGCGGTTCAATGGAATACCATCCAATCTTGGCCTTGCCGTCAGAACCAAAGTACATGAAATCCTCAATGGAATCATTGGTGGTGGATTTTACGTTCTTCCAGCCTGTCTGCATGGCCCCGTTCTCGTCAAAACAGTAATAGGTTCCATCTATCTTACGGGCTGTATAATCCCCGTCCGAACTGTCCGGCGCATACTTTTTACCGTTGGAGGAAAAGTAATACCAGTACCTGCCGTCATCATCGGTCACGCTGTCAATCCCCGGCGTTACCTTATCCCTGTAATCATCATCGTCATCCGGAGGATACAGCTTCTGCCAGCCTGTCCGCATAACGCCGTCAGAACCGGTATAATACATATCATCCAGAATCCAGCCAATCTCCATACGGCCGTCGCCGTTAAAATGGTACCACTTATTATCAATTTTCTTCCAGGCGTCCGTAATTACCTTGCCGCTGCTGCTGAAATAATACCACTCATATTCACCCTGGTCGCCGGTAAGCTTAAGCCATTTATCCGTAAGCATGATACCGTTGCTGTCCATGTAATAATCAGACTCAACCCATGCATTGGTGGCCATAACGCCCTCGCCGTTCAGATAGCGCCACTGGTTGTCCGCCCCTTTTTTCCATGTATTATATATTTTATTCCCATTGGAGTCATAGTAGACCCAGGTGCTCCCCGATTGAGACCAGCCCTCTGCCGCCAGGGCAGATATCGTAGCCGTACCAAAGGACAGCACTGCTGCCAGGGCCCACACTGCCACCATCTTTTTCTTCATATGCTCAGCTCCTCTTCCCATCTGCATTCACGCACATCAGCCCTGTTTCCACAGAGGCTGATAATCCTATGGTATATTGTATCAAGGCTCCCTCAATTATTCAACCTAATTTATCTTTCAATTCTATTACAATTTAGCTGAACCGTGCCTATTTTTCCGAAAATGTACCGAATACTTGACGGAGCCGCAACATTTAGACTATACTCATTACTATCAGTATTATATATGGAAGAAACGAGGTTAAACAAATATATGTGGCTTGCAGATGAGTGGAAGGATTATGAAGTGATAGACTGTTCAAAGGGCGAAAAACTGGAGCGCTGGGGTGACTACCTGCTGGTGCGCCCGGACCCCCAGGTCATATGGGACACCCCCAGGAACCACAGAGGCTGGAAGAAAATGAACGGCCACTATCACCGCAGCAGCAAGGGCGGAGGCGAGTGGGAATTCTTCCATCTTCCTGAGCAGTGGTCCATTGGCTACAAAGGGCTCACATTTAATCTGAAGCCCTTCAGTTTTAAACACACCGGCCTGTTTCCTGAGCAGGCTGCAAACTGGGACTGGTTCGGAGCCAGAATCCGCGGTGCAGGACGCCCGGTCAAGGTGCTGAACCTGTTTGCATACACCGGCGGAGCCACCCTGGCTGCGGCAAAGGCAGGCGCCAATGTCACTCATGTGGACGCCTCCAAGGGCATGGTGGCCTGGGCCAAGGAAAACGCCCAGTCCTCAGGCCTGTCCGAAGCTCCCATCCGCTGGATTGTGGATGACTGCGTGAAATTCGTGGAACGGGAAATCCGCAGGGGCAATCACTACGATGCAGTCATCATGGACCCGCCCTCCTATGGCCGCGGGCCAAAGGGGGAAATCTGGAAAATAGAAGATGCCATTCACCCCCTTGTCAAGCTGTGCGCACAGCTGTTGTCGGACAAGCCCCTGTTCTTCCTCATTAATTCCTATACCACAGGACTGGCTCCCGCAGTTCTCTCCTACATGATAGGCGTGGAAATTGTTCCCCGTTTCGGCGGGACCGTATGCGCAGAGGAGGTTGGCCTGCCGGTCACCCAGACAGGTCTGGTGCTGCCCTGCGGTGCGTCCGGCCGCTGGGAAGCATAGCACAGGGAAAAAGCCCTGCAGCAGATATATTCCTGCTGCGGGGCTTTTCCGTATTCTTCCTGTTCTTATCTGTTTTCTTCTGTTACCGTCTGCATCTTCCTACTCCAGCAGCCTCCCCACATCCAGCTTTCCCCACCCCTGCTGGTTATGCGGAAGTCCCAGGTCCAGGGCGCGTTCTCTGATGCGCAGCTTCACATCCTTGTTGCTCATATCCGGATACTTCTCCAGCAGCAGGGCTATGGCGCCCGACACAAGGGGCGTGGACATGCTGGTGCCTGATTTTGAAAAATATTTGCCGGGCTCATTGCAGCAGCTGATAATGCCTGAGCCCGGCGCTACCAAATCCGGCTTGCAGACACAAGCCAGTGTGGGGCCTCTTCCGGAGTAATCCACCATACGGCTTCCCATGACATCCACCTCCTTGTGGTCGTCCGAGCAGCCCACTGTAATGACCTTGCGGCTGATACCGGGCGTTGTGATAGTCATCCGGCCCGGCCCATGGTTGCCGGCTGCCACCACCACCACCAGGCCGTCATCCCATGCAGCATTCACGCCCCGCACCAGAATGGAGTTCTCCGTCATGTCCCTGCGCGACAGGGAGCCCACGGAGATGTTTACTATACGGATATTATATCTGTCCCGGTTTTCACGTATCCATTTAAGGCCGGTAAGCACATCCGTGGCATATCCGTTTCCCTTCTGGTCCAGTACCTTCACTGATATGAGACTGCATCCCGGAGCCACTCCTCTGTATTTTCCTTCGGAGGAGATACCGCTTCCCCCAATCATTGCAGCTATATGGGTGCCATGGCCATTGTCGTCATAGGGCAGTGCCCGGTGGTTTACAAAATCAGCAAAGGCTGTCACTCTATCCTTGAAATCCTCATGGAGGTAAATGCCGGTGTCCAGTACAGCCACACCCACTCCTCTACCCGTAATACCCATGGAATAAACTTCTTCACAATTAATGTCTTCTCTCGCCTGATTCACATCACGATTTTCTCCTTTTTTATTAGGATATTCTATCATGAAGGAATCTGTGCCATGGCGCCAGTCACTGCGGACCGGCAGTCATGGCTGTCAGGCAGCCCAGACCGCCTGAAAGGCCCAGTAAATACTTACCTTAAAATGAGGAAGGAACCTGCGCCTGCCGGTCCACATCTATTATACCGTAGGTATTGATTCTCAGCTTTGGGATAACAGGAAGACTTACAAATGCCAGGGTCATGAATGGGTCTATATCGCTGCTGATTCCAAGCTCTCTTGTCCGGGTCTTCAGCGCCTCCAGCTGTTCATCCACCTCCTGTACGGATAACCGGCTCATGATGCCGCCAATAGGAAGGGCAAGCTCACCCAGTACTTCTCCATCCAATACCACGGCCAGGCCTCCGCCGTTCTTTCTCACTGTATTGGCAGCCAATACCATATCATTATCATTGGTCCCCACCACAATCAGGTTGTGGGAATCATGGGCAACGCTGGTGGCCACAGCCCCCTTCTTAAGACCGTATCCGCCTACAAACCCCAGTCCCCTGTGCCCGGTATGAAGGTGGCGTTCAAACACCGCTGCCTTCACAATATCCTGCTCCGTATTGACGCCGGGAGCCAGTCCCGGCATATCCTGCCAGGGCACAAGACGCTCCTCTGTGAGGAGTTCGTGGGGCTTAAACTGTATCACCCGCTGCATGGTCCCCTTCCGCTCCAGCACCAGGTCTTCCTGAGTGACCTCATCCATATGGAACGAATCAAACACCCTTGGAAAGGCAGTTTCCCGGCCGCTGGCTGCAGAGTCTGCAAAAGAGCCGGGACCGTCATCTGATGCCGGGACACCGCAATCTGTTATCATGGCACCATCCTTGGCCGCCAGAACGCCGTCCTTGTACACTACTTCCACCCGGAACTCCTTCAAATCCCCAAGCACTGCCAAATCTGCTCTCAGACCGGGCATGACAGCTCCCCTGTCCTTCAGTCCGAAATACCGGGCCGCATTAAAGGTTCCCATCTTAATGGCCCGTATGGGGTCTGCTCCCAGGGATACAGCCTTGCGGATGATGTAATCAATATGTCCCATGGAAATCAGGTCGCCGGGATGTTTATCATCTGTCACCAGCATGCACCGCTCATAATAGGGAGCTTCAAACAGCGGCATCAGAGCTTCCAGGTTTCGGGCAGCTGTTCCTTCCCGTATCATAATCCACTGTCCTCTTCCGAATTTCTCCAGCGCCTCCCCTGCGTCCGAACACTCATGGTCCGACCAGACCCCGGAACACACATAGGCATTCAGCTGGTTTCCTCCCAGGAAAGGCGCATGGCCGTCTATGACCTTGCCCCTGGTTCCCGCCTCTCTCAGCTTCTCCAGCAGGTCCTCCTGGCCCGCTACCACCCCCACTGAATTCATTACCTCTGCCAGTCCCAGAACCCTGGGATTCTCATAATATGGTTTTATATCCTCCGCCCCCAGCACGGCTCCGGACTCATCCAGTCCAGTGGAGGGCACGCAGGAAGGCATCACGAAAAATGCATCCAGGGCCAGTCCCTCCGTGGCCTTTAACATATAATCCACGCCCTGGCAGCCTGCCACGTTGCCAATCTCATGGGGGTCGGTGACACCATGGAGCTTTCAATATGTATATGCCCGTCAATAAAGCCGGGACAGATAAACCTGCCTGCCATGTCTATATTGGTAAGTCCGTCGTATTCTCCTATACCGGCTATGCAGCCGTCCTCAATGGCTATGTCCCCAACCTCTGTGCGCTCCGTAAATACATTGACGATTGTTCCCCCTTTCAGCACAAGGGATGCTTTCCTTCTTCCGGAAGCAACGTCCATCATTTTCTTTAAATCATTGTATTGTCTCACACAAATACCTCCTTCTGTCTATTCTTCCCCCAATGTATTTGATATCATAATACTATAATCGATATAAAAGTACAATATTCTGAAATTATTAAATTTTTATACGAATTATCACTACTTCTTCATCTATTTGGTTTTTCTGCAAAATTTTTACATTCCAGCATGAAAATGCTTGTATTTCCGCTTCATCGTGCTATAATAGTCTCATGGAAGTATAGCTCAGCTGGGATGAGCGTTCGCCTCACACGCGAAAGGTCATGGGTTCGAGCCCCATTACTTCCATTTTTCATGCCCATTTTCAGTTTACGATTCCATTTCATTTTTCTTTCATGTCCGAAAGCCTGTTTTTTCCAGTGTTCCGTTTTTCCCCTTGCAGCCTTATTTGTATCCACGGCCTTGTCCGGGGGGTGGGAATTATCAATTTTAAGATTTTCTTAATAATCTATTCAAAGAACATTCAAACATTCCGGAGGATTGCATGCTATACTAAGTACATAAGAAATGCACGAATGTTTAACAACTATCCTTCAACCCTTTTTGAAAATCCGAAAATCCTAAAGAAAATTGCTCCGTATCACCTGGTACGGAGCTTTTTCTATGTCTTCCATATTTATCCCCTTGACATGACGGGCCGGAATTCCTGTCAGGTCAGGCTTTCTGCTGTTTCTCTTATCTCCGGTTCAGTCCTGCCAGAACCTCCCTTAATTTCTCCACGTTTCCATCATCAAAGCAGTATCCGTCCATTCCGCAGCGGCGCGCTCCTTCTATGTTCAGCTCCAGGTCATCCACAAAAAAGCATTCCTCAGGCTTCAGGCCAAACCGCTTAAAGAGATGGACGTATATCTCCTTCTGAGGCTTCAGGCACAGGACGTCGGCCGAGAACAGGATACCGTCAAAGCAGTCCACTGCAGGAAGCACATCCTTATAGCAGCTCAAAAGGCGTACGGATGCATTGGAGCACAGGTAGATACCATAGCCCATGGACTTAAGCCACCTGACCACGTCCTCCATTCCTTCCTTCTTATACATGTTGAACTCATGCCAGCGGTAAAAACACAGGGCTGCCAGGCTGCGCTCCTCCTCCGTGTCCAGACGGGCCTGCATCTTTTTTAAGGCCATTTCCTCCGGCATAACACCCATGTCCAGCAGAATCCACTCAGGTGATACGAATACGGAAGTGCTGACCTTTTTCCGGGTCTCCTGGTCTTCTATGAAATGCCTGCACACCCCGTCCGCCGTATAGTCCACCAGTACATTTCCCATGTCAAAAACAATGTTCTTAATCATCCTATCCTCCTGCTCTTTTTCCCGGTCCGCCTGGGGCAGGGCTGACTTCCCCCTCCTGCAGCCGGACCTTGGTTCATGATATTCAAAAACCCGGGACAGGGCCCCGGGTTTCATGTCTCTTAGGCTTCCGGTTTTTCAACCTGGATAATGGCAGCCTTCTGCATTGGAATACGGCAGTTCTTATTATTACCGAATTCCACAATGACTGTATCATCTGTCATGTCGATGATAACACCATAGAATCCGCTGCTGGTGAGAATGGTATCACCAACTGCAACGCTTTCCAGCAATTCCTTCTGTCTTTGCTTCTCCTTCTTCTGAGGACGGATTGCCATGAAATATAACATACCTCCCAGAAGAACAATATAGAGAACCCAGAACATCGGACCACTTGTCATTCCATTTTCCTCCTTCACACCTACTGCCGCCTCGCCGCAGTAGTTTCTTATTCAACAGACGCCGTACTGGCCCCACGGCCGGAACCTTCCATACCGGCAAGCTTGGCCGCTTTATACTCAGCATAGCGGTGTTCCTCGATGGCGTCGCGAATCTCTTTCATCATTGTATTATAAAAATACAAATTATGCAAGGTACATAATCTCATTCCAAGCATTTCTTTTGCCTTCAGCAGATGGCGGATATAGGCCCTGCTGTAGGAACGGCAGGCAGGACAGCCGCATCCCTCTTCTATGGGACGGGAATCCAGCTCGTATTTCTGGTTAAACAGGTTTCGTTTTCCCTGGTTGGTGTATACATGGCCGTGACGTCCGTTCCTGGAAGGATACACACAGTCAAAGAAGTCCACGCCCCGGTCCACTGCCTCCAGTATATTGGCCGGAGTACCCACGCCCATAAGGTATACGGGCTTGTCCTCAGGCAGGCAGGGTACTGTCACATCCAGGATATGATACATCTCCTCATGGCTCTCACCCACAGCCAGGCCGCCCACGGCATAGCCGTCCAGGTCCATCTCCCGTATGGTCCTTGCATGTTCCATACGTATGCTGTCCACCACGCCGCCCTGGTTGATGCCAAACAGCAGCTGCTCCCGGTTCACCGTGTCCGGCAGGGAGTTAAGACGCTCCATCTCGGTCTTACAGCGGGCCAGCCACCGGGTGGTGCGCTCCACTGAATTCCGGATGTAATCGTCGCTTGCATGGCTGGGAGGGCATTCGTCAAATGCCATGGCAATGGTGGAGCCCAGATTGGACTGAATCTGCATGCTCTCCTCAGGTCCCATAAATATCTTATGGCCGTCGATATGGGAGTTGAAGTAAACCCCTTCCTCCTTAATCTTGCGCAGGCCTGCCAGGGAAAACACCTGAAACCCGCCGGAATCCGTAAGGATGGGACGGTCCCAGTTCATAAACTTGTGAAGCCCGCCAAATTCCCTTATGAGCCTGTCACCGGTGCGCACATGGAGATGGTAGGTATTGGACAGCTCCACCTGGGTGCCGATTTCCCGGAGGTCATCCGTTGAAACCGCGCCCTTGATGGCGCCCACGGTTCCCACATTCATGAATACCGGCGTCTCTATGGTTCCATGGACTGTTTCCATGCGGGCGCGTTTCGCGCGCCCGTCCTTTGTTATGACTTGATATTTCATATAATATGCCTCAATTATTCCTCATCGTCTGCCAGGGCAGCTTTAATCATGATGGCGCACTCAATCCGCTTCTTCTGCATCTCGCAGCCAATGTCATAGGAGCCATTGATGGAACCGCTGAAATTATACGCATTGGCAGCACAGCCGCCGCTGCAGTAGAACCTGGCAAAGCAGTCCTTGCACCCGGGCTTGGCATATACGTTGCAGGACTTGAACTCATCCCGGATGTCCGTGTTCACAATGCCTGTGTCCACATTGCCCAGAAGGAACTTCTCATTGCCCACAAACTGATGGCAGGGATAGAGGTCGCCCCAGGGGGTTACTGCCAGATACTCGGTACCGGAACCGCAGCCGGCCATGCGCTTTGCCACGCAGGGGCCTGCCTTTAAATCCAGCATGAAATGGAAGAAGTTGAATCCCCTTCCCTCTTTCTTCCGCTTGATATACTCCAGAGCCAGGCGGTCGTATTCCTTTAAGATGGCCGGGATATCCTCCTCCTGGATGGCGTAATCCTCTGCCGGGTCAGCCACCACCGGCTCCATGGACATCTGCTCAAATCCCAAATCCGCATAGTGAAGCACGTCGTCCGCGAAATCCAGATTGTTCCTTGTAAAGGTGCCGCGGACATAATAATTCATCTGTTTCCTGCTGTGCGCAAACTTCTGGAACTTGGGGACAATCAGGTCATAGCTGCCGCTGCCGTTGCGGAAGGGGCGCATCTTATCATTGACATCCTTCCGGCCGTCCAGGCTCAGCACCACATTGCTCATCTCGCGGTTGCAGAACTCCATTACTTCATCATTTAACAGCACACCGTTGGTGGTCAGGGTGAAACGGAACTTCTTATGATGGGTTTCCTCCTGGGAACGGCCGTATTCCACCAGCCGCTTCACTACGTCCCAGTTCATGAGCGGCTCTCCGCCAAAGAAGTCCACCTCCAGATGCTCCCTGTTGCCGGAATTGGCAATGAGGAAATCCAGGGCCTTCTTTCCCACCTCATAGCTCATGAGGGCGCGGCGGCCATGGTACTCGCCTTCCTCTGCAAAGCAGTAACGGCAGGCCAGGTTGCAGTCATGGGCAATGTGCAGGCACAGTGCCTTGACCACGGTTTTCCTCTTCTTAAAGTCTACCACAAAATCCCTGTAAATATCCTTGGTCAGGAGCTGCTCCGCATCAATCAGCTGCTGGATTTCCTCCAAAGCCTCCCCTATATCCTCAGTGCTGTATCTGTCCTTCAGACAGACCATTACATTTTCCTTTACCTCCGCAGGCAGAGCAGCAGGCTCTTCCATCTCCGGAATCCGCTGTGAAACCAGCTGCACCGCATCGTAGACAACCGGGTCCACCACATGGACAGAACCGCTGTTAACGTCCAGAACTATATGGTAACCATTATTTATATACTGATGAATCACGAATCTACTCTCTCTTTCTAAGGGCCGCCGGCCCCAAATCCTGTGCATGGTAAAGCCCCTATAATCCCATCGACCATAGGGGCTTACGACCAATTTCCTGTATGTATCTCTTCTGACCGGCGATTAGCGGTTAGCGTTCTCGCAGCTCTGGTTTCCTACTGTACAGGATGTCTTGCAGGCTGACTGGCAGGAAGTCTGGCACTCGCCGCATCCGCCCTTCTTCATTGTGTCCTTTAAGGTATTGGTATTCAATGTCTTAACGTGCTTCATACTACGGCACCTCCTATTCATTTAATTTTATTAATTATATGAACTTATAATTCCTTGAAATTATAACACAGGTTAAAGTCCCTTGCAACGGTATTTTCAAAGGTTTGTCATATTAAAGGCTCCTCCGGGAATATACTGCAACATAGATTCTTTCAAAAGGAGAACAATATATGGAAAATGGAATTGTGAAGCCCATGCTCCGCTCCCTGCTCATCTCCTATGTGCTGTCCGGAATCCTCCTGGCTGCCCTGGCATTTGCCCTCTATAAGCTGCGTCTGAAAGAGGGACAGGTGAACCTGATGGTGTATGCCGTATATTTGCTGACCTGCTTATCCGGCGGTTTCCTGGCAGGCAAACGCATCCGGCAGCGCCGGTTCTTCTGGGGGCTGCTGTCCGGCCTCCTGTACTTCCTGGTACTTTTTGCTGTGTCCTGGGCCATGAACATGGGGTCTGCCATTGATATGGAACGCTCCGTCACTGTCATGGGCATATGCGCGCTGGGGGGAACCATAGGAGGAATGCTCAGTTAATGTTTTAAAGAGAGAATGCCTGCTTCCAGTCATGGCCATGGAAACCGGGCATTCTCTCTTTTCTTCCGTCCGGCGGCTTGCCGCCAGCCTTATTTTTTCTTCTTCATCCCTGACTCTTCCAGGCTCTTTACGGCCTGGGCCAGCACAAAGACAGCGCTTCCCAGGAACACGAACATGTCCCCCAGATTAAACACCACCTTCTTAAGGGATTTCCATTCTATGGTGAAATAATCCACCACATATCCCCGCACCACGCGGTCATACAGATTGCTTAGGGCGCCTCCCATCACAAGGGACAAGCCCAGCTTTTCCCCGGTTTTGCCCTTATCCGGCATCATGGCTGCCAGGGCTCCGGCCATGGCAGATATCACCATCAGCGGAATGCCCTTTACCAGTTCCGGCCTTTCCTTCATAAATCCGAAGGGAAAACCGCTGTTATGGTTCTTATGCAGCTTTATAAAACCTTTGGCAGACGGCAGCTCCCTTGGAAACGTGTCATCCTCCTGGCCCTCCACCACACTTTTGACCCCCAGGTCCAGGGCAGCCAGCCCGCCTATTATCCAGCCATAAATCATAGATTCGCCTTCCTTTCCACCCTTTTATTCCATTTTACTATGGTTTCACACCCCCGTCCAGTGAAAGGTTTCTGATTTCCAGCATATACTATAACAAATATCCTGACCGAGGTGTGCCATGGCAGACTGCCCATTTAATTCCGCCGACGAAAATATTGCTGATTTCATATACAGGATAGGAAGCCAGCAGCAGATAATCGGCGACCCGGCCGATATTCCCTGTATGGATTATGTGAACGATGAATACAGTATCATCTACACTCCTCTGGATACCGTAACCCCCATTTCCCTGGCCCGATACAGCTACTATACGGTGCCCGGGCTTTTTTCCCTCCTGGACAGTTCCAGCATGGAGGCCTCCGGCATACTCACCACCTTTGCCGCGCCGGCCCTGGGAAACAGGGGACGCGGAACCCTTATCGGCATCGTGGATACCGGCATTGACTATACCAACCCCTTATTCCGTTATTCCGACGGCTCTACCCGAATCGTGGGGCTGTGGGACCAGAGCATCCCCGCAGGAGCGGATGCAGTCCCATCCGGAGTGCCGGCCTATTATGAACTCAGCGGCGCCTCCTATGGCACTGAATTCACCAGGGAACAAATCAATGAAGCCCTAGCCTCCGATTCCCCCCTTGACCTGGTACCCTCCACGGACACCAACGGGCACGGCACCTTCCTGGCCGGAATTGCAGCCGGCACCTCCCTGCCGGAGCAGGACTTCACGGGCGCTGCGCCGGAGTGCGAACTGGTGGTGGTCAAACTGAAACAAGCCAAACGCTATCTCCGGGATTTCTATCTTGTGAGCCAGGACGCGGATGCTTACCAGGAAAATGATATCATGATGGGAATCAAATATCTGAGGGTGGCTGCCTTCCGCCTCAGCCGCCCCTTAATCATCCTTATAGCCCTGGGCTCCAACCTGGGAAGCCACGAGGGTACCTCACCTTTAAGCGGCGTTGTCCAGGATGCCAGCCGGTTCCTTGGCCGGGCCGCGGTCATTGCCGCAGGCAACGAGACAGGCCGCGCCCACCACTATTTCGGCACCATTCCGGCCGGACGCGAATGGGACGACGTGGAAATCCGGGTGGGACCGGAGGAATCCGGGCGGGGTTTTTCCCTGGAGCTGTGGGCTTCCACTGCCGACACCTATTCCGTGGGATTCATCTCGCCAAGCGGGGAAACCATCTCCCGCATTCCTATTATAGCCAGGAATGAAACCTCTATCCCTTTTCTTCTGGAGCCAACCGTCATCACGGTTAATTACCAGCTCATTGAAACCGGCGCCGGAAAACAGCTGATATTCATGCGTTTTAAAAATCCGGTGGCCGGCATATGGAAGGTGCGGGTCTATAATACCCAGTATTTTACAGGCGAATTTCATATGTGGCTGCCCTCTGAAGGACTGATATCGGATGAAACCGTATTTCTGCGTCCCACCCCCGACACCACCATTACCCTGCCCGGAAATACCGCAGCCCCCATTACAGTGGGGGCATACAACCACCTGAACAACAGCATCTACATCCATTCCAGCCGCGGCTTCACTCCCTCCGGCATCGTAAAACCGGAGCTGGCAGCTCCCGGCGTCAATGTGATGGGCCCATCCCTGGGACGCAGGGGCAACGGCTCTGTCCCCATGACAACCCGCAGCGGCACCTCTGTTGCTGCCGCCCATGTGGCAGGCGCTGTGGCCAGCCTCTATAGCTGGGGAATCGTGGAAGGCAACCAGATTACCATGAGCCAGGCATCTGTAAAATCTTATTTAATCCGGGGTGCAAAAAGAAATCCAGCGCTCCGCTACCCCAATGAAGAATGGGGGTATGGAGCACTGGATTTATACGAAACATTCCGGCGCATCTGGGAATGATACAAGGCGCATCAGGAAACCGATTCCCGCCCACCGAAAAATAAATCATCCCCGCATCCGTATCAATGGTCCGCCGCTTTTTTCCAGATAGGGACGGGTGACAACCACAGAGCCTATATTGGGGTCCTTGGGAATCTCATACATGATATCCAGCATGAATTCCTCCAGGATAGCCCTAAGGGCCCTGGCCCCGGTCCCTCTCTTGATGGCTTCGCCGGCAATCCACTTAAGGGCCTCATCCTCAAAGACCAGCCGTACCTCATCCATCTCCAGCAGACGTTCGTACTGCTTGGTGATGGCATTCTTCGGCTCTTTCAGGATACGCACCATCATATCCTCCGTAAGCCCCTGCAGGGTCACTGTCACGGGAAGCCTGCCCAGGAACTCGGGAATCATGCCAAAGGTCCGCAAATCTTCATTGGTCACCTGGCCCAGTATATCCGGGTCCTTGTCATATGTATCCTTCAGGATAGAGCCAAAGCCCATGGTGGTTTTCTTCATCAAACGTTCCTTGATGATTTCCTCCAGGTCAGGGAAGGCGCCGCCGCAGATAAACAGAATGTTATCCGTGTTCACGGTTGCCATGGGTGTCATGGCATTCTTCTGGTTGGAGCCCACCGGCACCTCCACAGTGCTTCCCTCCAGCAGCTTGAGAAGCTCCTGCTGTACGGACTCGCCGCTTACATCTCTGGTATTGGTCTGTTTCTTCTTGGCAATCTTGTCAATCTCATCGATGAATATGATTCCTCTCTGTGCCCGCTCCACATCGTTATCAGCAGCAGCCAGAAGCTTGGATACCACACTCTCTATATCGTCGCCGATATAACCGGCCTCTGTCAGGGAAGTGGCGTCGGCAATGGCCAGCGGCACGTCCAGAAGCCTGGCCAGCGTCTTAACCAGGTAGGTCTTTCCGCTTCCTGTGGGTCCAATCATCAGTATATTGGACTTCTCAATGACAACGCTCTTATCCGCTTCTGCATTCTCCCCGGCCTCATCCCCGGACGGATGGTCCAGAAACGCCCTTTTATAATGGTTATATACAGCCACCGCCATTACCTTCTTGGCCTTCTCCTGGCCGATTACGTATTCATCCAGGCTGGCCTTGATGACATGGGGCGCCGGTATATCCTTCATGGTCAGGACCGGCTGTTCCTTTGCCTTTTTCTTGATTTTCTGCTTCTTGGGAATCTCCACTGCGGGAGGCGTCATGTTCAGGTCGTTAAGGTTCATATTCATATAGGGCATATTGGGCAGTTTGGAAAAATCCATGCCCCCCTTTGTAACGGAATCAAAGGCCTTCTGCATACAGTCATGACAGAGATTCATGCCGCCGGGCATGGATATCATGGGTCCGGCCTTGCTCTCAGGCCGGCGGCACATGTAACACACCTTCTCGTAGCGGTCCTCTTCCTTCTGTTTGTCTTTATCTTCACCCTGGCCGGATGTCTCCGCATCCCGGGTATAATCTTTCTCGTCCAAGTCAGTTCTCCTCTCTGTTAAAGGGCGTGCCGGGCCGTCTTCCCGCCGCTTAACGTAAAGTATATAACAAAATGCTTCCCCAAACAAGAGGAAGCATTTTCATTTCATAATTGTTTTGAAAAATTTAAGTTATTGGGCCGCGTTTTCCGTATTCTCCTGGGGCATGGCTTTCAGGGTAATGGAGACTGTCCTTTCCTGGTATTCCCCATCCTTTTGGGTCTGAACCGTCAGGTCAATCTGCTCTCCCATCTCATAGCAGGACAAAAGCTCCTGCAAATCCGTCATGTTCCTGACGCTTTGGCCGTCCACCTTAGTGATGATATCCTTTTCCCTCAGGTCTGACTGGGCTGCAGCTCCTTCCCCCAGTATCTTGTATACATAAACGCCTCTTGGCATTCCAAAGGCTGCCGCGGATTCCTCGTCCACACTGGTCCCCTGTATGCCCAGATAACCCCTCTTTGCTTCCTCCACCGGATTCATGGTTCTGCGGTTCATGAGCTGATTCATGATATCCTCTGCTTTGGAAATGGGAATGGCATAGCCGATTCCCTCCACCTCTGTGGAGGAATACTTAGCGGCATTGATACCTATAACCTCTCCCTTCATATTGAGAAGAGCGCCTCCGCTGTTGCCCGGATTGATGGCCGCATCGGTCTGCAGAAGCTCCCTGGTGCTGGTATTGGATACCCTGACCTCCCGGTTAAGGGCGCTTACATAACCCACTGTCACGGACTGGCCGTAGCCCAGCGCATTGCCGATGGCAATGACGCCCTGTCCAACCTTCAGCTCATCGGAATTGCCCAGTCTGGCCACTTTAATCTTGCTCTTGGTGTCATCCTTAATCTGCTCCAGAGGCACGGCAATGACTGCCAGGTCTGTCTCTGCATCCGTTCCCTTGATGGCTGCGTCCACCACCTCATTGTCAATAAAAGCCACCTTCAGGGAGGTGGAATCCTCCACCACATGGTTATTGGTCACAATGAGAAGCTCCCTGTCGTTCTCACCCACAATGATTCCGGAACCGCTGCTGGGTACCTCGTAGGTCTGGGGGCCTCCCCGGAAGAACCAGCCATAGCCGAAATTATTGCTCTGGTATACTGCGGTGCTGGTGATTGCCACCACCGTGGGCATGGCCTGCTCCACTATATCGGATACATCGGCCACTGCCTTTCCATTGTTTCTCTGGCCCTGCTGATTTCCTCCGTCGCCCTGGGGAGTGCCTCCCGGCCCGTTATCCCGGCTTTCCGTCTGGGCCTTTGGTATCTCCTCCTTCTTTTCCGGCTCAGCAGATGCCGACGCGCTGTTTCCCATAAATCTGGATGCAGCCACATTCACTCCCACCATGGCTGCCCCTGAGACAGTACCAAAGAGAAGAGCCCCTGCCGTAATCAGGGCTGCCTTTTTGAAGATACCGCCTTTTTTCTTTTTGGGCGGCATATCCTCCGGGCGGGGACGGTTCCCGTACGGGTCCCCTCCATACTGCCTGTTGTCATAGCTCTGGTTATCATAAGACTTCCACCCGTAGTTCTGGTCGTTGTCGTACATTGTAATTCCCCTTTCTCACGTAATCTCCCGATTCTGTACACAGTTTAGCAATGATTTGTGATAAAAGTGTGACCATTTTATTATATAAGACTAAAAAGGCCGGCAGGATATGGTAATCCCTGCCGGCTGTTTCCTGACTTCATTCTGCTGCTTTTATTTTAACACTAATTTCCCGGCCCGATGATGACAGAGCCTGGTCCCTCGGGCACGTATTCATCCGTCGTGCTGCCCGGATAAGCCGCTGTGCTGCCCTTGGTGCTGCCCGGATAGGCTGAGGATGTGCCCTGGCTGCCCGGATAGGCCGAGGATGTACCCTGACTGCCCGGATAAGCGGCCGTGGTTGCCCTGGTGGCTCCCGGATAGGCAGCGCTGGTTGCCTTGGTGGAGTCCTGGCCCGGATAGGTGCCTGCACCCGGCCCGGTTGTCTGGTCGCCTTCCGATGTCTCTGCCCCCGGGAATATGCTGCCGGAGCTGCTTTCCCCAGGCCGGCCGGGATGAACGGTACCGGAACTGCTGCTTTCTCCCGGACGTCCGAATATATCATCATCCTCAGGCGGGTCCAGTTCATTGCCGAACTCGTCGGTCTCTATCTCCAAATCCGTCTCGCCGTCAATAATGGACTCATCTGTCTCTGACGTGCTGCTCTCAGACTCATTCTCTTTGGTTTCTTCTTTTTCCGTTGCCTTGGTCGCCTGGGTGGGCTTGGGGATGTACCCGCCGTCTGTACCCACATGGTCGATTGGCTTGGCCTCGTTGTACATGCCTGTATCCGCGGATATCTTGGCGCTGATTTTCTTTACCATATCACTGGGCTGGTAATTTTCATCCCCAAACAGGAACTGGTGGAGAAGGGTTACATTGCTCTCCAGTGTCTGGGGAATGACACAGGCTCCCTTCTTGCCCATATTGGCGTCGCTTCTGGCTGCCGGGAATCCCATGGTATCCGCTATGGTATACTTGGTCAGATTTCTGGCTGCCGGTATAATATCGTCAATCGTGACACTGGAAAGAATCTGGGGGAACACTGCCTCCATGACATTGTTTACCACTGCAAAGTCGGATTTCTTAAGCTTCTGGAAACAGAGGTCAATAATTTCCCGCTGGCGCTCTGTTCTGGCAAAGTCCGTATCCATCTTACGAAGCCTTGCATATGCAACCGCCTGGACACCGTCCAGATGGTTGGGGCCTGCCTGCTTCAGCTGGTAGGAACCAACGCCTGTGGCCTCCACTGTCTCGGTTATATAGGCATTGATATAGTAAAACTCAGCCTTGCTCAGCTCCACATCCACTCCGCCCAGAATATTGACGGCATCCACCACTGCCTTCCAGTTAAAGGTGGCAAAATCATCTATCTGGAGGTCCAGGTTCCTGTTCAGGGCTTCCACCGCCTGTTCAGGACCGCCCAGGAAGTAAGCCTGGTTTATCTTATTATACAGCCCATTATCGTTTATACTCAGATAAGTATCCCGGAACACGCTGACAAGCTTAATCTCGCCGCTGCCCTGGTCGATATTGCATATGATGATAACATCGGCGTTATTGCCCTTTCCAACTGAGTTGTTGCGGCTGTCCACGCCGAAGAGGGCAATGGTCCAGTAACCCTCCATCTCCTCTACCTTTACCTGGTCTATGTTAGGATTTGTCACCAGGCCCGGTTTAAACGCACTGGGCTGAATCAGGTTCATCTTATTTTGCGCGTACCTGTAAAAACCAATACACAGGAGAAATATGACTTCCAGTATGATAAATGCAATTATCATCTTGCGGCGGTGCTTAACCTCTGCCGCTGCCGGGTCCGCTGCCGCTGCTTCCCTGGCCGCCCTGCGGCCGCCTGTTCCGCCTCCGTTCCTTCCCATGGACGAATCCCTGTCCTTGCCCGCGCCAAGGTCTTCCGCCCTGCCGTAGGACCGGCTGTATGTGCGGCCGTTGGTCTCACCGTCTCCCAAACTCCCTGATACCGTTCTGGTCCCTTTGCCTTCCCCCGTGTATCTGGGGCGTTCCCCCGGTCTGCTTCCGGAGATACCAGGTCGTCCGTCAGGCCCGTCGCCTGTGAATCTGGGGCGTTCCCCTTGCCTGCCCCCTGCATATCCGGAACGGCCCGCCGTATTTTCTCCCGTAAACCGCGGACGCTGGCCGTACCTTCCCTCCGCGCCTGCGGGGCGTTCCGCCATCCTCTCACCCCCATAGGCACTGCGGGCGCCATTTTTTCCCGCCGCCAAGGCGCGCTCCAAAGCCCCCTCTCCGCCATAGCGCGGACGTGCGCCCGCACCGGGCCTTGCACCGGCTGCAGAGCCCTGGCTGCGTCCATCCGGAGCAGTCCTGCCTGCACCCCTGTCAGCAGAAGCAGATGTTCTGGGTCTGGGCGCACCGCCCAAACCAGGGCGGCCCTCCGGACCGGTACCATACAGCTCACGGCTGCTGCCCCTGGCGCGCCCCCTTGATGTTGTATCTGAATCAGCCCCAACGCCCGCGCTTATATCGCGCTTCCTGCTGCGGCCTCTTAATCTCTCTTCTTCCTCATCAAATCCATTGTCAAACTCACGATTCATTCGTCCATCCTCATTCCATCACGTAAACCGGGCGCTGAACACACAAGCAGCCCCGCTCCTCTGCCCCGGAACCTGAATCCGGGCGTAACTGCTCATGCACAGGAGCCATCTTAACGCAAACGTCATGCATATCAATATGCATTTTTATTTATAAATCCCTTGAAAACAGTGAGAAACATAATCTTGAAGTCAAAACCCAGACTCCAGTTCTCAATGTAATACAGGTCGTGTTCAATCCTCTTGGTAATCGATGTATCCCCACGGTATCCATTGACCTGGGCCCAGCCTGTAAGCCCCGGACGCACCTGATGCTTAATCATATACCGCGGTATCTCTTCTTTGAACTTTTCCACAAACAGCGGCCGTTCCGGCCTGGGCCCCACCAGACTCATATCTCCTATGAGGACGTTGAAAAACTGGGGCATCTCGTCAATACTTGTCTTGCGTATGAAACGTCCCACAGGCGTCACCCTGGGGTCATGGGGCGTAGTCCACTGGCTCCGTTCCCGGTTGGGGTCCTGGACCTCCATGGAACGGAACTTGTACATCTTAAAAGGCCGGTTGTGCAGCCCTATCCTCTCCTGGCTGAAAAGCACGGGCCCGGGGGAAGTAATCTTAATAAGCAGGGCCGTAACCAGCATGAGCGGCGAAAATACAATCAGACCAAACAGAGCGCCGGCAAGGTCCACAATCCGTTTCATAGTGGCGTTAAATACCCCGGTAAGGGGCACATGGCGGATATGGATTACCGGAAGTCCCTGAAGGTCTTCCATATAGGGAATCGTCGGTATTATGTTATTATAATCCGGTATGAACTTTGTATGCACGCCCGATTTCTCGCAGGCCGCCACAATCTGTTCCAGATTGGAGTACTCCTTAATGCTCAGGGTGATGGCGATTTCATCCAGGGTATTGGATGCCAGGAAGTCCTCCAGATGATTGGTGGGGCCCAGTACCTGCACCTTCTTATATAGAAAGCCGGCCGGCCGGTGGTCGTCCAGGATTCCCTGGACATGGTATCCCCATTCCGGATTAACGCTGACCCTGTCGATGAAGCCTTCGGCTGCCCGGCTGTAGCCAATGAGAAGCACATGCTTCTGATTATAACCGTTGGTCCTCAGGGAGCGGAGGAATACACGGATTGAAATCCGCTCTGCTTCCAGCAGGATGATATTAGCAGCAAAAAATGCCAGAATCATCTTTGTGGAGAAGTAGCTCAGATGGCTTACGAACCTTCGCAGGCCAAAAAGCACGAAGGTAAAGAGCATGAGGCCGATGACATTGGCCTTGCAGATATTGGCCAGCTCTGAACGCCGCCCCTGTATCCGTTTGGGCACATACAGATGGAAACTGGCATATAGAATCAGGTATATGGGCACTATAAAAATAAGCGCCATAAAATATACCTGGGGCTTTAGCACTCCTTCGTCTAACGGCAGTACCTTTCCGCTGATGACAATGAACCATGCCAGGGTATAAGCCACCACAGTGACCAGTATATCAAGCAGGACATGAATGCGGTTCAGCCTTTTCTGGTTATCTTTTATCATTGTATTTCACCTTGGTTTCTCAGGGAATCCCTTCTTACCGTAAATATCGTTGTTATTATACATGATAAGCCGTCATTATTCTATAACATTTCTCTTAATTTCGAAAAAGTTCATAATTTAGCAATCTGCCTGGCGGCAAACTCATAGACATAGATAAAGGTCCCTGTAATCAATTCCCATTCAATGGCCAGGTAATTTTTAAGCCGTTCCCTGCTGTAAGGCACCTTGCGGCACTCTTTAGCGGTTGCCAGGCCTTCCTTCACACCGGCCGCATAATCCTTCCCAAATCCCTTTTTCTTAAAAAACATATATTTGAGCCCCATTCCCAGGAGAATCGGAAGAAGATTCACCGCCAGCTGCAAAAGGGGCATGTTCTTATAGTTCAGATAAATATTGTTCCTGGCAGCCAGCTTTACCTTGAAGGGATTGTACTTGGAACCGCTGGTGCCGCTTCCCACATGGTAGACCATGGCCGTGGGACAGTAAATATTGTCATATCCGGCAATCCTGGCCCTGTATCCAACGTCCAGGTCCTCCAGGTACGCAAAATGCATCTCGTCAAAGTATCCGATTTCCTCAAACACCTGGCGGCGGTAGATGGCTGCCCCGGCGCAGGCCGAAAAGATGCGGCAGGCCCTGTTATATTTTGCAGAGGAACGTCCCACGCCCCTCTGGTATGCCCAGCCCAGAAGGCTGTACATATCCCCTGCATCGTCCATCAGCTCCTTGTGGCAGAGCTGAATCATCTTGCAGCTGACGGAAAATATGTTTGGAGAGCGCTCCATTGCCTTAATCATTTCCCCCACATAGTGGCAGTCCGGCTCCGTGTCATTGTTAAGCAGGATTACATAGGGTGTTTTCGAAGCCCTAATCCCCACATTTACCGCCCCTGAGAACCCGGTGTTCCCGGGCAGGAAAATGGCGGGAATCCCGTGCTCCTTCAGCCACTCCACACTTCCGTCCGTGGAGCCGTTGTCCACCACCAGGATGTCAAAAGCCCGGCAAATCTGCAGGTCCAGGGCCCTGAAACAGGGCACCATGAATTTCAGCCCGTTATAATTCGGTATGATGATGGTCACTTTGCTGTGTCCCGCTTCATAATCTATTCTATGGTCACTCATGTGCTTTCGTATCGTCCTCCGGCGCAAACTGTTCGTAAGCCTTAAGGTCATAAGGCTCACCGATTTTTTCCTTCAGAAGGTCCCTGAGCGCAAAATTGGATTTGCGCAGAGTCAGGTTGGGGTTGTAATAGGGGTCGCCCTTTTTGATGATATCCGGCCATTTCCGTATAAAAAGAGCCACCTCCCGGTTAAAGCGGGCAATCTTTTCAGGCGTGTCCTCCAGCCCTCTGGACTTGGATTCATAATGGTAAAAACATGAATAAGGCGCATACACTACCAGTTTCCCCAGGGCGCGTACTTTCATGCAGTAATCAATGTCATTAAAAGCCACCGCCAGCTCCGGGCTTAATCCGCCCACCTGGTCAAAGACGGATTTCTTTGTCATAAGGCAGGCCGCTGTCACGGCGCTGTAGTCCTGGGCGCACATGGCCCTGTGGAAATAGCTGTTCTCCGCCTTGTGAAGGCCGATGAATGTGTGGCCGGCAATGCCGCCAAAGCCAATGACCACTCCGGCATGCTGTATGGTGTCATCTCCATACAGAAGCCTGGCGCCCGCAATTCCCACATCCTCCCTCTGGCAGAATCCCAGCATTTCCTTTATGCTGTCCTCCCCAATCAGCTCCGTGTCATTGTTGAGCAGCAGCAGGTATTCACCCTTAGCAAAGGAAGCCCCATAGTTATTGATGGCAGAATAGTTGAAGCCCTCCTTCCAGGTAACCACCCGGAAATTCTCATGCTCCGCCTGCATCTTATCATAGTAGGCAAAGGTTTCTTTCTGGGAACTGTTATTTTCCACAATAATAAATTCCAGGTTCTGATACGACGATTTATCCATCAGGGAACGGACGCACACATCCAGGTCCTGGCTGTGGTCCTTATTGGGAATAATGACGGACACCAGCGGTTCTCCCTGTATACGGAAGGCGGTGTGGTAAATACCGTAATCCACGCCTTTTTCCACCTTCTCCGCCTGGATTCCCATCCGTTCATAGTGGGCCATAATAGCTCTGGAGCCAGCCTCAAAGGCGTACATCTTGCTCTCCGGGTTACTGGCCGTGGAATTCTGGTGGCAGCGCCAGTGATAGAGAACCTTGGGAATATGGAATACTCCCTTTGCCGCTTCCGTACAGCGGAAAATAAAATCATAATCCTGGGCGCCGTCAAACTCCTGGCGGAACCCTCCCACCTGCTGGAGCAAATCCTGCCTTATAACAAACAGATGGCATATATAGTTGACACTGGTCAGCAAGTCCGGGTTGAAATCAGGTTTGAAATGGGGGTCAAACAACGCCTTCCCATCCATATCCAGCTTATCCTCATCCGAATAAATGACCTGACAGTCCGGATTCTCATTGATTGCCTTTACCACCTCATAAAAAGCATTGGGCGTAAGGGTATCGTCATGGTCGGCCAGGATAACAAAGTCTCCCCTGGCCATATCCAGGGCGGCATTGGTGTTGCCTGAGATTCCGCGGTTGCTTCCCAGAATCTCATAGCGCACCCGCCGGTCCCTGTCCGCGTACTTCTTAAGCACGCGCTCCAGCCCTTCTCCCCTGGGACTTCCGTCCGCAACGCATATCTCCCAGTTGGTATAGGTCTGTCCCATGATGGAGTCCAGCATTTCCCTGAGATAGCGCTCCGGGGTCTTATAGGCAGGAATGACCACTGACAGCATGGGTTCAAAATCAAATACATGCTTTCTCTGTTCCGCCAGTTCCTCGTCCGTTGGCTTTGTCAGCTCATACCACTCGCCGTAATCATAATCATTGTCAATACCCTGGAGCTTATGTTTTGATTTGACCACAAGAGCCTTAAGGCCATGCTCCTTCCAAAAGTCCATGGCCACATGGACTGTCTCCATATTCATCAGGTCCTTAAGCTTTTCCATCCGCTTATGGGCCACGCTGGCACGCTTTGCAATCAGTTCCTCATTGTATTTGATTTTTACCTGGCGTCCCTCGCAGCGAATCAGCAGGTAATAATCCTTTCCCCTCTCATAAGGGAACTGGATATCAAAACCAAAATCCCGGTCATAAACCTTCTTAAAATATATCTGGCTCACATCATCCCTGCGGGTATTTACGTGCTTGAATTTTACCGGCTGGCGCTTCTCATCCTCCACCCGGAAAGTGGCCTTGCTGTCAGGGGATTTACCGATGGCCCATCCGTTAAGTGTAATGGAATTCTCCCGGATGCGTACCACGTCTATCTTATATTTCATGCTTCCTTACCGCCCTTTTTCTCTTCCTCGTTAAAATTAATCCGTTCTTCCTCAATGACCAGCGGGCGCTTCATGACCCGCTGGTTGATGCTCATGATATACTCTCCCAGAAAGCCGATGAAAAACAGCTGCACCGACCCCAAAAACAGCATTCCGATGAGCATGGGCGCCATGCCGGCCGGAAAACGGTCCCACCAAATCAGCTTCATCACCAGGTAGACCAGGGCAATAAGCATGCTGACAACGGCGCATATGCTGCCGAAAATCGTAGCAAGGCGCAGGCCCGCCTTTGTATAGGAAGTAACACTGAGCATAGCGGCATCGTACAGACGGTAAAAATTATTGTGGGTCTTGCCGGCCCTGCGGCGCGGCTGCTCATAGGGAATCTCCTTGCGGCGGTAACCCAGCTCAGCCACGATTCCCCTGAGGAAAGGCGTGGGGTCATCCAGATTCCGCAGGACCTCGATGAATTCCCTGTCATAGAGACCGGAACCAGTGAAATGCTCAATCTGCTCCACATCCGACAATTTCTTAATGGTCTTGTAATAGCAGCTCCGGAGCCAGTACATCAGCCGGTTTTCCTTGCTGCTTGTCTTGATGCCGATGACGATTTTATATCCCTTCTCCCACTCATGGACGTATTTGGGAATCATTTCCACCGGGTCCTGGAAATCCGCCACCATCTCAATGACACAGTCTCCCGTAACCTGGAGCATGCCATAGTACGGGGAATTGAACTGCCCGAAATTCCGTGCATTGAGTATGGCCTTGATGCGGGGGTTGTCTGCGCACAGGCCCCGGATAATATCCCTGGTGCCATCCGTGGAATCATTATCAATGAATACCAGCTCGTAGTCGTACCGGGACAGCTCCCTTTCCACAATTTCCGTTACCGCCTTGCTGATAGGGCCTACATTTTCCGCTTCATTATAACAAGGAATCAATATGCTGATTTTCTTCATATCTCTCTATGCTTCTTCCTTCTCTATGGTTTCTTCGATGCCTTGGCGGAAGGTATACTGTTCCTCCCACCTGCCGCCTGTAAGTCTCTTAAGTCTGGTAATGTCAGGCCGGATAGACAGGGCGCCCTCCTTGGCCTGTACAAAGGTCCCGTACTCCAGCGTTCCCTTAAATCCCACAATCTCATGGATTTCTTCCACAAAGGAACGAAGGGGCCTGGTATCCTGGCTGGCTATGTTGACAATGGAGCTTATGAGTCTCAGGGAACCGTCCCTTTTCCAGTCAGGCGCTTCATCCGCGGCCTGCCTGTATAATTCATATACTGCCTGTACCGCATCCTCAATATACATAAAATTCCACATATGCCTGCATGCGCTTAAGGAAACCTTCTTATCCTGCCTTAAATCCCGCACCAGGGTGGATATGATGGACCAGGGATGATCCCCGTAACCGTATACGCTGAAAAACCTCAGATGGTAATAGTGAAGTCCCAGCCGGCTGCAAAGGGGAGCCGCCTTTTGATAAAACTCCCATTTTGCCTTTCCATATTCATTGATGGGACGGCAGGGAGCATCCTCCTCCATCATCCCGTCCACGGCACCGTATTCCACCCTGGAACCTGCATCCATGAACACGCGGCAGCCCAGACGCGCTGCCGCCTCCACACAGTCCAGGGAACCAGCCACATTGCGGGCCTGGACCTGGGGAGAATCTATCTCCTCCCGGTTCACACCGCCCCAGGCCATATGGAAAAAACCGTCCGCCTGTCCCACTGCCGGAACACAATCCAGCACATGTGCCAGGTCGCAGGGCACTGCATGGAGTCTCTCATGAACCGGAAGCGCTTCCATATGAAGAGAACCCGGACGCACCAGGGCGTACACCTGCGCCCCCTGTTCCAGAAACACCCTGGCCAGATTGCTCCCGATAAAACCGGTTGCCCCGGTAATTACAATGCGCATTTTCTCATCCCTCCTACACCATCTCCAGGTGGTTGGAACGCATGGCCCTGATTTCCACGTTTGTCCCAAACTTCCGGCGTATGCTGTCTGCAATCTCATCCGTATATCCGGGCGCCGTGATTATGATGGCATCCACCGGATGGTCATGAAAATAGTCCGGACCAACAATGGGAAGATGGGATGAGGGTGCAAATTTTCCCTGCTTAAAGGGAGCGGAATCTATGATATACATTGCCTTTTCCCCCAGCCTGGTGGTGGCTGCCAGGGTAAAGCCCTGGTGGCTGGCTCCCCAGACAGCCACCTTCTTATCCCATGCATCCAGATATTTCATGTAGGACTCCATCTCCCGCTTCAGATTTACATAACACTCCAGCAGGTTTTCCGCATCCATCTGCGGGCGCTTTTTCACGATAACGGACAGAGTGTCCCGGTTGATGACCTCGCACTCCTCCACCTGGAACCCGTTGCGCTCCAGCAGAGGGGTAAGAGTCTCGAAGGTATAGTAAGCCAGATGGTCCCGTATCAGCTCATAATAGCTGTTATGGTCCATGATATATTCAAAGCTGGGAACAGTAATAAGCCCCATGGCATCGTCCTCCAGATTGCGGTATATGGCCTGGAGCATGGTGCTGGGGTCGGGCTGGTGCTCCAGGAAATTAAAGGACAGGAACACGTCATACAGTCCGCCCGGGAACCGCGTATCCTCTGTCTCCGTAAATCCCTGCGTCACATTCAGTCCCTGGGCCCTGGCCAGCTCCACCAGATGGGAATCATGCTCTATGCCGTGGGCCTCCACCGGGAACTCCGACAGCACCTTTAAGAATTCTCCCTGGCCACAGCCAACCTCAATGAACTTCTTTCCCTCCAGATGATAGCTCTCAATGAGATGCTTATACTGGTATCTGCGCAGTTCCACCATGGTCCTGGAAAAACCGCCGGCCCGGATTACATCCCGGTAATAGTCCACCGGCTCACAGTCAAACTGGACCAGTCCGCAGCCCATACACTGGCATAAATCCAGGGTCAGTCCCCGGTCCTCCTTTACCCCCTGTGCATCCGGCATGTGCTGGGCCGAGGCAGGCATATTATCTAACGTAAGCAGCGGCGTCTCCCATAAAGGGGCGCCGCAGGCGATGCATCGTTTCATAGACAATTCTCCTTATACATTCCAATCATTTCCCTGATTCCATCCTCAAACGAAATCTCCTGGGCGAATCCCGCTGCTTCCTTAAGCTTTCCGGTATCCGGCACCAGGGACACCACCCCCTCTGCATTGGGAGGACGTTTTCCGTATTCATAGCTGCCCTTCCCCCCGCAGAGCCGATGCATCTGCTCGATGTAGGACTTAAGGGGACGGGTATCATCTCCTGCCACATTATACACGCCGGCCGGTACTTTGGCAAGCAGAAGCCCTGTAAGGGCCCTGGCCGCATCCCTTACATGAAGGAAATTCCACTGCTGGGTACAGGCCCCAAGCTCCATGCGCCCTTCCTTAAGGAAGGTATCCAGGCAGGTTGACACCAGGGACCAGGGGTGGTCCTCCGGGCCGTAGACACTGAATATCCTGGCGTGGACGTAATCAATGCCCAGGGCCCCGGCGGCCTGCTGCGCCCGGCGGCATACCTCCAGCTTATCCTTGCCGTATTCAGACACAGGATGACACACGATTCCCTCCCCCATAACGCCGTCCACAATGCCGTACTCGGCCTGGGAGCCGCTGAAAAGGAACCTGGTGCATCCCAGGCGGGCCGCTGTATGAAGGGAGTCCAGGGCATACCCGATGTTGCGGGCCTGTACCTGGGGGTCCTGGCGGTTGGCGCTTCCGGCGCCCTCCCAGCCCAGATGAAGCCATAGGTCCGCCTTTTTTGGGGGGATAGGGCAAAGCTCCGGGCAGGACTCCAGTTTTCCAATATCCTTCAGGGCAAACGGCAGAAAGGTGAGATTCTCCCTTTGTTCCCCTGCAAGCATTTCAAGCCGGCTGCGGCCAGGAGAATCCGGCCTTACCACTGCAAATACATGATGGCCGCCTGCCAGCAATTCTTTTGTAACAGCCTTTCCGATAAAACTGGTAGCTCCTGTTACGATTACACGCATAAATCATACTCCTTCTCATCCCAGCTGCCTTAAGGCAGGTCTGTCTATCCATATCCAGCCAGGCTCTAATCCTTTATCCTGGGAATAATCATATTCTCATCCATCTCTTCATCCGGCAGGAAGGGTGACAAATCCTCTAACGGCGGCGACACCATGGTGCCGTCAGGCAGTCTCTTCGCGGAAGACTTAGGTTCAAAGTTCTGGTCCGTGGACACAAACACCTCACAGATAACCGGTCCCTCTGCTGCCAGTGTCTTCTCCACAGCTTCTCCAAGCTGGCTGTTATGTCTGGCCGACACATAGGGGTAGCCGTAGGCCGCTGCCAGCTTATCCAGGGCCGGGAAGCTCAAATCCCCGCTGTCCACGCCGATTCCAATCAGGGGCTCGCCAAAGAAATTCTTCTGGGTCTGGCGGATGGAATGGTATCCTCCGTTATTAATCACAAATATCTTGATTCCCATTCTGTGGTGGATAATGGTCTGCAGCTCCTGAAGATTCATCTGCATGCTTCCGTCACCGGTCACAAGTATCAGGTCGTCCCCGCTCCTGTCCCCGCCCTGGCTGTAGCAGCCCTTATCCCTGGAGGCAATCCAGGCGCCGATGGCTGCAGGCAAATCATACCCCATGGAGGCGATGGCGGAGTTGGTGATGAAACGCTGGCCCTTCTTAATGATGTAGGCATGTCCACCCACCACACAGGCGGAGCCGTTTCCCACCACAGTCACCTGCCCTTCCCTCAGGCGGCTGCTGACAGCATGGATGAACGCATACACATTGGCCGGTTCCTGGTCTGTATGGTCAAAATGCCCGGGCAGAATAACAGGATATTTCTCCTTCCACATGGCGCAGGTCCGGCTCCATGTCATATCCCTCAGACCTTTTCCTCCATCAAATACCTGTCTGCGCCCGGGACAGCTGATACTCTCCGGAAGATTTCCTTCTTCCTCCGATAAAATACAATCCAGAACCAGGTCCAGCTGCGCCAGCAAATCCTTTGCATCGGCATGGACCCTCATATCGCTGTGGACCGACGGCTTCTTAAGCTCTTCCTCATCTATATCATTGACAATGACATAAGCCTCCCTGGCCCATGTCTCAAAGTTATATCCCACCTGCCGGATGCTCAGACGGCTTCCGATGGAAAGTACCAGGTCACTGTTCTGAACAGCAAAATTCCCCGGCCTGTCCCCCATGTTGCCTGCACGGCCAACGTACAGGGGGTGGGTATCATACATGATATCCTCGCTGTCCCAGCCTGTAACCACAGGAATTCCCAGCTTTTCAGCCACATCCATGAACAAATCATGGGCCCCCGCTATGCGGATGCCGTTTCCCGCATTGATGACAGGGCGCTTTGCCGCCCTTATCTTATCAATAATGGTCCGGGCAGTGGAAAGCTCTGCCTTTCCGGGCAGCACCTGGCGGTGTTCTCCCTTTCCGGCCTCATCCTCTTCAATTTTATGCCCACCGTGGTTTCCGGCCCAGCCGTCCCCTCCGGCCTCGTAATCAGCTGCGTCAAAGCCAGCCAGCTCCTCTGTCTCAACAAATGCCCCCTGGACATTCAGGGGTATATCCAGCCAGCATGGGCCCGGGCGGCCGGACCTGGCCAGATATAAGGCTTTCTCCAGACAGTAGCGGACCCGCATGGGGTCAATGACCATCTCTGAATACTTTGTCATGCAGTCAATGGCTTTACAGATATCAAATTCCTGGTCCCCCATGGCGCGGATGCCTACCCCGGACCACCTGGCCGTGGTATCGTAGCGCACCTGCCCGGACAGCACCAGCATGGGAATGGAATCCAGCCATCCCCCCACCACGCCGGTAATGGCATTGGTTCCCCCCGGACCAGTGGTTACGCACAGGGCCGCAATCCTGTTATGAATCCTGGCATAGGCCTCAGCAGCCATGGCACAAGCCTGTTCGTGATGATTATAGATACAGTGAAGCCCCTCCTGGTGCCCCAGTCCGTCATCCAGATGCATGGCTCCTCCCCCTGTCACCATAAATGCCTGGCTGATTCCCTCCTCCACCAGCTTGGCTGCTATATAATTGGAAATCTTCATTTTCATAAATTAAGGTCCCCCTTCCGGTCTATCAACTATGGAGAGTATAGCATAAAACGCCTTAAAATAATACTATATTTTCTCTTACAATAACATGGCCCTCATGCCTTTACAGAATCTCCAAAGCCTGTCCAGACAAAATGCAAGAATGCCCGAAAAACCTCAGAATCAGTTTTCGGACATTCTTAAAATCGCTCCAACATCAGGCATCTTCCATCATTTTCCCAGGAATCCTTCTATCAATGCCAGCCGGTCCGGCTGGTCAAACATCTCATGCTGGGCAAAAATCCCCAGCTTACGGCGTACGCCAACAGGAATAACCGGCTCATGAACCTGATTAAGCAGTTCCTTCATCAGTTCGACTGCCCTCGGATGATTTGCTGCAATCACTTTACCCAGGGCAATACACTCGTCAAGCAGCGCTTCCTCAGGGACCACTTTGTGAATCACTCCGCAGGGAACCAGGTCTTCCACCGGCACGGCTGCGCCGGTGTATGCCATATACCGCCCTATTTTATCCGGAACCAGAAGGTCCAGGAAATCCGCCCCTCCTATGGAACCCACAAGAATTTCAGGAAATTTGAGCACTGCCCCTTCCTCTGCAATGATAAGGTCACATGCATATGCCAGGCCTACCCCCAATCCCACGGAAAAACGGTTCAAAGCCATGATAACAGGCACACGGCAATTCTTGATGGAATCCATGATACGGCAGTCACCCTCCAGATAATGGGCAATATTTTCATGTGAAAAATCGCCGAACCCTTTTACATCACTGCCGGCAGTAAATCCCTTGGCCATGGAATGAAGTATCAGCACATGGATGTCATGATTGGCATTGACCTGGTCAATCATGTCACCAAATGCAAACTTTGCATCACGGTCCATTGCATTTACTTTTCCCCGCTGAAAATGAAGTACGCCCACATGGTCCTGTATTTCCAAATTAAATTCAATATTCATTTTCTCCTCCTATAAACCAACCAATAAACAGCGCTTTTCATTATATCCCGAGATAAGCTTCACGCACCGAGGGATTATCAAAAAGTTCCTTTGCCGCCCCCGACAGTACAATGTGGCCATTTTCAAGAACGTATCCCCTGCTGGCAATGGAAAGAGCCTGTGACAGGTTTTGTTCCACCAGCAATATCCCGATTTTTTCCTCCGCTACCTTGGAAATCAAATCAAACACTTCCTCCGTAATAATGGGCGCCAAACCAAGGGACGGTTCGTCCATGATGATGAGCCTGGGCTCCATCATCATGGCCCTGGCAATAGCCAGCATCTGCTGTTCGCCGCCGCTCAGGGAACCTGCAATCTGATTTTGTCTTTGTTTTAGTTTTGGCATCAGCTGGTAAGCATACTCAATATTTTTAGGGATGTTCTTTCGCTTGCTGCGGCAATAGGCCCCCATTGTAAGATTTTCTTTTACCGTCATCCTCCGCAGCGTCCCGCGTCCCTGAGGAATATGGGCAATCCCCAAATCCGCCAGATTATGGGTTTTCTTTGCAAGGAGGTCAATACCATCAAATATAATGGAACCGGACGTGACCGGTGATAACCCGCAGATAATGCGCAAAAGCGTTGTCTTTCCCGCTCCATTGGAGCCCACAAGCGAGACCACCTCACCACTGTCAACTTCCATACTTACATTGAAGAGCACTTTCAAATCACCATATCCTGCAGAAATATTCTTAACCTCAAGTAACGACATTGAACTTCCCCCCTCCAATATAAGCTTCGATGACCTCCGGACGCTTAAGAACCTCTGACGGCTCTCCCTCGCAGAGCAGTGAACCGTCATTCAACACAACAACACGGTTGCACAGTTTAACCACTGCCCGCATGATATGCTCGATGAAAAGAATGGTAACCCCATCATCATTAATCTGACGCACAAGTTCAAGACTCTCATCCATCTCAGCGGAATTCAATCCGGCCAAAGCCTCATCCAGCATAATAAAATCCGCCCCTGTAACCAAAATACGAGCCAGGTCCAGCCATTTACGGCGTTCAATAGGTAGTTTAGAACTCAGCATATCCTGAACTGATGCCAGTCTGGTGCGTTCCAGTACATCATTGGTTTTAGCCACAGCCTCACGGAATCCGTCCTTAAGAAGGGCAATGGACAGAACGTTGTCAAACACAGTAAGGTTTCCAAAGGGTTTGGGCGTCTGGAAAGTACGTCCCATACCCAGCCTGGACCTGTGGACAATATCCATATTCGTGGGAATCTTCTCGCCTTTAAAGTATATTTCCCCGCCGTCAACCCTATAGACCCCGGAAATAAGATTGACTGTGGTGGATTTTCCCGACCCATTGGGTCCAATGAGGCCTACCAGCTCCCCTCTTCCTATATCAAAGCTCACATGATTCACAGCATGCACACCACCGAATGATATAGAGACATCTTTTAAGCTAAGAATCGTATCCATAGTTATTTGCTCCTTTCTGTGTCAGAAGAGGATTTTCTTATATGCATTTTTGAGGCAGCATTGGACCATGTTTCTTTATCAAACAGCGAAATCAGCCCCTGCGGTCTGAGAATGACCACAATGATTAAGATTAAACCATAAAACAACTGAGTACCGCCAACACCCCCCATATTGCCCATATATGCACTTGCAAATTCAATGGCTGGAATGACGATGAAGGCTCCCAGGATTGGTCCCCATACTCTGCCCACGCCGCCTATGATGACAACTGCACCAATTCTGATTGAAAGGTCCAGTCCGCACATGGTCTGAGGCTCTATGTATCCCATGTAGCATCCGTATACCATGCCTGCAACTGAAATAATCGCTGCACTCAGCTGAAACGCATGAAGTTTTACCGCAGGCGTATCCATTCCAAGGGACTGGGCAGCGTCCTCATCCCCTTTGATTGCCCTGAGATAATACCCCATCCTAGAATTCTCCACATATTTTGTGACAAGAAGCACGATTACCAATAATAAAAGGGCAATATAATAAAACGGCTTGTCGGAACTGAATACCAGGTTCCATGGCTGTTCCCCGTTGTAGCGGACATACAGACCTGCAGAACCCCCGGTAATAGTGTTAAGGTTAAGCAATAAAACACGGAGGATTTCAGCAAATGCTATGGTAGTAATTGCAAAAAACGGTCCTCTGTAACGCAGCGTCACTTTGCCCAGAAGAGTTGCAAACCCATAAGACAAAAGTACGCCGATGGGCATGGACAAAAGGGGGGATATTCCAAAAAAGTTATAGAAAATAAGCGCAGTGTATGCGCCTATTGCCGCAAAGGCAGAATGGCACCAGGAAATCTGTCCCCCGAATCCTCCCAGAACATTCCATGACATACCAAAAGAACCATATAAAAAGCAGGTCAATATAATTGATACAATATAGTTATCTTTTATAATAGAAGGTATCAGGAAAGCCGCTGCCAAAAGAACAAGGGAGGCAATTGTCTCCGTGCGGGAAAAACTGATTTTTTTTCTCATGCCACACGTTCCCCCTTTCCAAACAAACCGGCTGGCCGGATATAAAGCACCAGAAGCAGCAGGACAAATATTCCCAGCGAGCCCATATTCGTGTCAATATAGCTGGCAACAAGGGCTTCAATAACCCCAAGCAGAATACCGCTTAAAAAAGCGCCCCTGATATCACCCAATCCCCCTAAAACCACTGCCATCAGGCCTGTGGTCCTGAACGTGGCTCCCGTACTGGACTGAATTGCATAGATAGGCGTCAGAAGCAGACCTGCAATGGATGTAAGCACGATGCCCAGAACCCATGCAATGGCAAACATATTACGTGTGTTTACTCCCAACATTTCAGACACCTCCACATTTTCCGAAGTGGCACGGATGGCCTGGCCAAACATGGTTCTGTTAAGGAGCAAATGAAAAACCAGAACAAGGGCCATGGAAGCCACAAAAGCAATCAAACGCGGAAGGCTTATGATAAACGGACCAACCATAAGGGACTTGAGCTGAATCTCCGTGGGAATGGTCAGGGGATTTGCTCCGAAAATAAGGATAACCAGGTTCTGAAAGAAAAAGGACAGGCCTACCGTTACTATGATAGCCGTGGTTTTATCGCGGTTAAGTATTGGACTGATTGTCAGTTTGAATGATGCCCATGCAATGACTGCAGAGACAACCACCGTAAAAGGAATCAGCATGTATGCATCCCATCCGGTCAGGGCATAGCCCAAGTAAGTAATGTACATCCCAACCATCAGATAAGCACCACTTGCGAAGTTAATCATACGCATAACGCCGTATATTACAGTAATACCAACGGCAATCAGGGCATACACGCCACCGGCAAATATTCCATTAATTATATTTTGAGTGAAATACCACATAGATTAATTACTCCCATCTGTTGACTGAACTGTAATGCTACAGTGTTTGTGTGAAGGGTGTTATAGTATAAGACGGCCGACGGCCAAGAATCATGATTTATACAAGAAGGCTGTATCAACTGATAGAGGCGGGATGCCTGTACCTGCCATCCGGATTGCTTTCAGATGGCAGGCCGCATATATCCCCGGCGGACAGGGTACAGGCATTCGGCTGTCTGTGCAGATTAAAGCTTAACTCAAAGCATGAAATTCATTTACTCTGAACGGTAATCAATAAATTCCCCGGAGCCAAACTCAGGCGGATACACCAGCCTTGGAGTAAGGGTACCGTCCATATCCTGCCACTGTACCACAACATTGACGGCTGATGTATTCAATCCATTCTCGTCAAATTTAATGTGGCCGTCTCCTCCCACAGGATATGCCTGGATATTGCACTCGCGTATGGCGTCACGCAGTACCGTCCTGTCCGTGGAACCGCACCGTTCAAGGGCATCCACGATAACCATACATGAATCGATGGCTCCCAGGGCATTTTCAGGCGCCCAAGGCTCACCGGAAGCTTCGCAGAAACGTTTTAAATGCTCCATCAGTTCGGGATTATCATAGTTTTGTTTCTGCTCCCAGTTAAACTCGGCCGTTGAGCACATTCCAATGACAGAGTCGCCCAACGCATCTATCATCTGGGATGTAATCATGCCCTGTCCTCCTCCCACTACAACAGGGTGGAAATTCATGGATTTCATGGTACTGAATATAAGCTTTGCATCCTGATATTGGCTAGTGGCAAACACTGCCTCTGCCCCGCTCTGTATGATTTTGGTAACTAGGGCAGATGCATCCGTAATGTCTGGAGGATACGCCTCATCAACCACAAGTTCAAGGCCTGAACCTTCAATGGTTGCGCGCACACCCTTGGCATTATTGGTACCAAACTCTGTATCCGCATAGATAAGGGCAACTTTGTCAGTATTATAGCCGTACTCATCCTTAAGCCAGTTCAAATAATCAATCTGCAGCGGTCCTATGGTAGATGATTTTGCCGCCAGTGAGAATATCCACTGGTAACCCGACTCGGTAATGACATTGGAATAGTTCATGGTTATACAGGGAACCTGGTATTTTTCAAAAAGAGGGCATAAAGCAACTGTATAATTACTTCCGTCATTGCTCATGACGGCACAGATTTCCTTGTCCTCAAGAAGGCGCTGGGTTGCAGTCTTAATCTGGGTATTGTCACTCTGTCCGTCAGCCACAACAATCTCAATCTTTGCTCCGCCCATGGATTTTATACCGCCATTGTCATTAATCCAGTCTATGTAAGATTGAGCCGCCACTTTATGCCAGTTACCGGATTGCGCACCCGCACCGGTCAGGTTCGTTATCTGGCCGATTTTAATAGTTGGGACATCCGTGCCGGCGGAATCGCTGGCTCCTTCTGTCTTCTCAGGTGCCGCCTCCGAACTGCCGGCCGCCCCCGAGGTTTTGGTATTATTTCCGGACTGCGCTCCGCAGCCTGTACCTGTCAACGCAATGATTGATGCCATCAGTATTGCTAACATTCTCTTTGGTTTCATAATCTACCTCCGTTTACTCCCTCTGCATCTTCCGCATGCAGACAAACAGTAAGTTACATAAGCTCAGGCGGAATCTCACGGGCCAGTCTTGTAACCGCCTCACCAGTCAGTACCAGCGTCCCCTTTTGATTGAAACATTCGGTCTTCATCCTCACCCGCCCCTTTTCCAGTTTCTCCACACAGGTCACCACGGCCCGTATGGTATCCCCTATATATACAGGTGAACAGAATTCCGTATATTGGGAAATATAGATGGAAGTCGGAAAGGCTCTTGTCAGAGCAGTGGAAATCAAACCGGACGTAAGTGCTCCGTGAACAATCCGCTGCCCAAATTTACTTTTTTTAGCAAACTCATCATCTGTATGCATTGGATTATTGTCACCAGAAACCGCGGAAAAAAGAAGAACATCTGCATCCGTGATTGTTTTTTCAAATGCATTACTATCACCAATGCAAAGCTTTTCGTACGTATATACCATAATTTACCTCATTCTCCAGCCAATGCGGATTCCTGCGTATACCGGGCAGTCGTACCGCGAACCACCAGGGTGGGTTCTATCATAGTACGCAGAATCTCTGTATTGCCGGGGTTCTCAATTTGCTGCAACAGTGTTTTCACGGCACAGGCACACATTTTCTTAAGATGCTGGTCAACGGTTGTAAGTTCCATTCCATACAAATCCGCATACGTAATATTATCAAAACTGATGACCGATAGCTGTTCCGGTATCTTTATTCCATGTTTTTTAGAGTAATCAATAAACCCCATAGCCATCAGGTCATTGCATATGACAATCCCGGTTGGATTTGTTTCTAAATTGCGGATATACTGTCCTGCAATTTTGACTCCGGTTTCAAACTTCAAATCTCCGTTATAAACCTGTTCCTCTTCAAATCTGATATCATAATTTTCCAGAGCCTGCTTATAACCCATAAAGCGCTGATAACCGGCTGACGACTCCATGTTTCCTGTTATGAAAGCCAGCCTCCTGTGGCCAAGTTCAATCAAATGCTTTGCAGCCATATAACCTGCCTGGAAATTATCTACCGACACAAAACTTCCGTTGAAATCCTTCAGTGTCCTGTTCACCAATACAAGAGGCATTTTGGCAGCCCGTATGTTGCTGATTGCCTGGAGCATGGAATCCCCCTTGGCTGTAATCAGCATCAGTCCTGCATATCTGGATTGTATGGCCTGGTTGATAAACTCAACTTCCTTTTCCGCTTCATAATCACTGTTAAAAGCCATTACCATATAGCCGTGCTGCCTCAGTCCCTGCTGGATATAGTACAGCAGGTCAGCATAAAAAGGATTTCGTACATCCCCAAAAACCAGGCCCACTATATTGGTCCGCCCTTTTATCATACTCTGTGCAATGGCATTGGGCCTGTAATTGACTTCCTCAATATAATCACAAATACGTTTTCTCAGTTCAGGTCCTACCCCTGCCCGATTATTTATGACCTTTGAAACTGTAGAAACAGAAACTCCTAATTCATTTGCTATATCTGTAATTGTTTTTTCCATGCCGCCCTCCACGATTTATTGAAAAGGTTTTTGTGTTTTCAAACCGTATTGTATCATGTTTCACGAAAAATGTGGAGGGAACAGCTGGAATAATCTGCGAAATCAGTCTAGTTCTCTGCGCAGGGCATTAAGATTGTAAAAAGCTCCCATTCCAGCCTGTACATCGTTTTGTATACCATAAGGAGAAGCCGGATAACGCATACCATTTCTGCTGAGATTCCTGATTCCGTCAAGCATCTTACAAATATACCGCGGCGGAAAGGCCATCAGCATCTCGTCTTCCAGGACTCCCCCAAATCTCCTTTCTCCATAACAGGGTATGGTAAAACAGGGTTTGTCAGTTACCAGCGCCCTGACCCATGAATCAGAGCAGGAACTCTCACCTACAAAACTGCTGTCAAAGCTTTCATACCCCTCATACTGCAGACCGCAGCACATGAACACAACCTGCTGCGGCGTGGCATATACCAGACATACATCCGGCTCCTTTATGCGGCCTGACACCATAGGGGATGAAGCAACCGCTTCATAATGCTTTTGAGGCAGGTAAGCAGAACGCTGATGCCGCAGAGCATCCTCTTCTGTCTTAAACCACTTCCCGGCCAGGTGGGGGGAATCCTTAAAATGGTGTCCGCTTATCAGTCCCAAAATGCCGGAGCACTGAAGGGTAGGCATATGTTCATTGGTAAACCCCACCGTATAATTCAGCCGTGTTGTCTGGGCAACCATCTGACAGGCAGTAAACATTGCCCCCGGCGTGGGAATCCGGATTTTAGGCACCGCCTCCATATCCTCCTTTTTTTCAAAGAATTTAAGGGCAGTAGGGGTGGAACGCAGCCGCAGCAGTTCAATAAGTTCCCGCGTATACTCGGGAAGCCTGGCTGAATCGTAATTACTAGTTACATCATCCATGGCAGCACCTCTTTCATTATGTAGTAAAAGAAAATAGTTTTAAAAAACGGTTCCGCTTTTGTAGCAACGTTTTCTTTAAATCCCCCCTGGTATTTATATGAAATTAGGAAAAACGTTTGCCATAGATATAATATAATCTCAGAAAAGGCATCTGTCAAGAGGAAACATGTGTGAAAAGTTTAATTTACATGCACATATTCCATTTTATTGAATAAATTGCACAATACTTTCCTCTAGAAAAAGAGATAATATGAAATTTATCCCTAAATAGCCGCTTCAAACCGCATACTTATCGTCTATTTTTTCACAATCCCACCCTATTCTCCCCTGTTATATAAAGCTGCCCATATAAATCCTCCTGCGATATCCAACCAATACATAATACAGGCCAATTCTTCTGCAAAAGTATCAAAAACCCTTATTATACAAGCATTTCCTCAGTTTTTCCCCTTCATTTCCAGCTCCTGACGCGATAAATTCAAGTTGTCTATTGACAAAAACGTATTCTTAATATATTATCTGAATTAAAAGAAAATAAGAAAAACGTTTTCGCAATATTGCTGTTTTATATTTCAGAGCTGCGTATTTAAACTCATGTGTACGAAAGGAACAAGATATGATAAAAGGTAATGATTGCTGGAGTGCTGATAAAATTTCCGGCATGCGTACAGTCAGTATTTCCGGCAGGGAACTTTCTGTTTTCTGCGGAGTACCCGTGTCCCCTTATTCAATGCTGACAGAAACAGCGAAAAGCCATGGAAAGAAAGCAGCTATTATAGACAATTGGAACCGGAGCTATACTTACTGTGAATTATTAACGAAGGTCAACCAATTCTCTTCTCATTTACAATCAATGGGAGTCAATAAGGGTACGCATGTAGGCCTGCTTCTGTATAATTGTGCAGAATTTGCGGTGGCTTTTCTGGCCTTAAGCCGTCTCCGGGCGGTAACGGTTCCCCTGCCTGGCAAATATCAGAAGCCCGAAGTGCTTTCCCTGATAGAGAGAGGGGATGTCACAGCCCTGATTTGTGATGAGCACTTTGGGCCATGGTTCAATGAATGTCCGTCTTTAGACATTATCCTCTGTAAAAATTGTGCACAGAATTACGGTTTTTCCCATCTTCCAATTCCTGCAGGACAAGGAATCCGTGAATACAGCCAACCATCAGAATTGGATACGGCCATGATTCTATTTACATCCGGCACCACTTCCCAAAGCAAAGGAGTCCTGCTGAAAAATTATAATATTACGCACAGCATTGAAGCATACCGCCGGGTGTTTCAAATAACAGACCAGGATAAAGCTTTACTGGCTACGCCCATGTATCATGTAACCGGCATCATTGCACTTTTAGGTTTATTCATTTATACGGGCGGTACTCTCTGGTTATTAAATAAAGTGGAGCCCCGCCGAATGCTTCAATGTGCAGTCCACAATGACCTCACCTTCATCCACGCCTCGCCCACTGTTTTTCATCTTCTCCTGGAACACCGGGATGAATTTAGCAGCATTCCAAGTTTAAGAAAATTTGCATGCGGAAGCAGCAACATGCCCGTCGGCAGCATAAACAAGATTAAGGCATGGCTTCCTCAAGTTGATTTCCATACGATTTACGGCATGACCGAGGTTTCCTCACCAGCAACCATTTTTCCAACAGGGGCTGCCCAAAGCCCGTACAATACATCTTCAGGAGTCCCCATACCTGGTCTAAACATTAAAATTATAGACGAGCTGGGACACGAAGTGGAAAACGGACAGCTGGGTGAAATCACCATGTACGGAACAAATGTCCTGGAGACTTACTATAACTTAAAATGCCCCAGCCTGTCCGAAGACGGATGGCTCCGCTCCGGCGACATCGGATACCTTAATGACGATGGTTATCTGTGGGTCATGGACCGGAAGAAGGACATGATAAACCGGGGAGGAGAAAAGATTTGCACGGTTGATGTTGAGAATGCCCTCTGCAGTATTCCTGAAATAAACGAAGCCATTGTAGCCGGTATTCCTGATGAAAAATACAGCGAAGTGCCGGTGGCTGCTGTCAAATTTGAAAAAGGATGCTCTATCTCGAAGGAAGAAATCCGTATCCGGCTCGGGACCCAGCTTGCAAAATATATGATTCCTACCCAGTACATTTTTCTTGAAGACATACCAAGAACAGTAAACGGAAAACCCGATAAAAAAGCTGTCAAACAATTATTCATGGACAATGAGCAGCCATAATTTAAGAAGCCAAGGAGGCAAGGAGGAAAAGCCATTGAAAAAACCATTATTTCTGGACGGAGATGAAGCGGCTGCCTTGATTGATGACAATAAGACTGTTGCCACCATCGGTATGACGCTGGTATCTGCATCTGAAACCATTTTAAAGGCACTGGACAAGCGTTACCTGGAAACAGGACACCCCTGCGGCCTGACGCTGGTACATTCCTGCGGCCAGAGCGACCGCGACAGAGGCATCCAGCACTTTGCTCATGAAGGAATGCTCAGCCGGATTATCGGAGGACATTGGGGACTGCAGCCAAGGATGATGGAGCTGATTGCCAATAACAAGCTGCTGGCTTACAACCTTCCCCAGGGACAGTTTGCCCAGTTATACAGGTCCATGGCCGGCGGGGAACCCGGGAAAATCACCAAAGTCGGCCTGGGTACATATATGGACCCGCGTCTGGGCGGAGGGAAAATGAATGAAATCACCCAAAACGCACCCGACCTTATGGACGTGCTTACCATTGACGGAGAAGAATATATGCGCTACAAGCCCATTCCCATTGACTACTGCATTATACGCGGAACAGCCATCGATGAACTGGGCAATCTTACTACGGATGAGGAAGCTATGATGCTGGAGGTCTTTCCGGCTGTCATGGCCTGCAAAAAATACGGCGGAACGGTAATAGCCCAGGCAAAGTATAAAGTAAAAGCAGGTTCCCTGCACTGTAAGCATGTTACCATTCCCGGTGTGTTCATTGACGCTGCCGTGATATGCCCCAACCCCGAGGAGGACCATCGCCAAACCCATAGTTTCGCCATGAATCCCGCTTACTGCGGCGATATCCGGACACCGGAAGAAGCAGGGGAAGCACTACCGCTTTCCGTCCGCAAGGCAATCGGCCGCCGCGCTCTGATGGAGCTTCAGGAAAACGACATACTAAACGTAGGGACAGGTATACCCAATGATGTGGTAGGTCCCATCATGTCAGAAGAAGGAATCAACGACTTATGTCTGATTACAGTGGAATCCGGCATATATGGCGGTGTTCCCATGGGAGGTATCGACTTTGGCATCGCCAAAAACAACTTTGCATTAGTGCGCCATGACGACCAATTTGATTACTACAATGGCGCCGGTGTGGATGTCACTTATATGGGGGCCGGCGAGCTAGACGAGGACTGTAATGTGAATGCAACCAGACTGGGTCCTAATCCCACGGGCGCCGGCGGCTTTATCGACATCACCACCAATGCGAAACATGTGGTCTTCTGCTCTACCTTTACCGGGAAAGGCCTCAGATGTTCCTTCAGGAATGGCAACCTGTATATTGACCAGGAAGGCAGTATAATCAAGCTGGTCAAAAAGGTGCAGCAGATTTCATACAACGGCAGACTGGCAAGAGAAAAACATCAAAAGATGCATTACATAACAGAACGCGCAGTGTTTGAACTGCGGCCCGAAGGCCTGACTCTGACTGAAGTGGCGCCTGGCATTGATTTAAAGACCCAGGTACTTGATTTGATGGAATTCGAGCCAATCATTGACCCGGAACTCAAAATCATGAATCCAAAACTGTTCCAGGACGACGGGCCCTTCGGACTAAGAGCTATCATTACCACAAAACATAAATAAAAATTTCAAGGAGGAATGCAAAATGAGGCTGAAAGACAAAGTAGCAATTGTTACAGGAGCAAGCCGGGGACTGGGCCGGGGTATTGCAAAAAAACTGGCCGAGGAAGGCGCATCCGTGGTTTTGGCTGATATGCTGCCCGCGGACCAGGCAGTAAGGGAAATCGAGGAGGCCGGCGGAACTGCCTGCAGTTATCAGGTAAATATCAGCAGCCAGGAAGAGGTCGCCGCCCTTGTGGCCTTTACAGTGGATAAATATGGCAAGCTGGATATCATGGTAAATAATGCAGGTATCAACAGAGACGGCATGCTGCACAAAATGCCCAAAGAAAATTGGGATACTGTCATAGCCGTGGATTTAACAGGTACATTTTACGGTACACAGGAAGCCATCAAATATATGCGCAACCAAAGTTATGGCAGAATCATAAATATTTCCTCCGGCAGTTGGCTGGGTAATATCGGTCAGGCCAATTACGCCGCTGCAAAGGCGGGTGTGGTGGGTCTAACCAAGACAGCTGCCCGCGAAAATGCCCGGAAGGGTATCACCTGCAATGTAATATGTCCCGGCTTCATCGAAACCGATATGACTTTGCAGCTCAAGGAAGTCAACGACGGCGCTGCATGGAACAGCATGATGCAGCGGATACCTATGGGATATGCAGGAAAACCCTCGGACGTTGGTAATATGATTGCCTTCCTTGCCTCCGATGAGGCGTCCTATATCACTTCTGAAGTAATCAATGTGGGCGGCGGAATGATTGTATAGCCAGTTACATATCTGATACCAATGTTTATGAAAAAGAGAGATGGAGGTTTACATGGATACATTAAAAGAAGTTGTAATCGTGAGTGGAGTTCGGCTTCCCGTAGGTAATTTCGGCGGAAGCCTGAAAGATATTTCTGTCATTGATATGGGCGCCATGGTGGTTGCCGAAGCCGTGAAGAGAGCCGGTATTGAACCTTCACAGGTAAATGAGGTGATTGTGGGCGAGGTCGGACAGGTTGCGCAGGATGGGTTTGTTGCGCGGGCCATCAGCCTGAAGGCGGGTATGCCCAAGGAGTGTACCGCTTATTCCGTAAACAGGCAATGCGGTTCCAGCCTGCAGGCAATTGCCGACGCCTGCATGGAGATTCAGACCGGGTTTGCCGATGTGGTGGTTGCTGCCGGTGCAGAAAACATTTCCCAGCTTCCGTATTATGTAAAAGATGCCCGCTGGGGCGCAAGAATGGGGCATAAGACCTTTGAGGATGGCGTCATTGATATACTGACATGGCCTCTTGACGGCAACCACAATGGTGTGACCGCAGAAAATGTTGCAGAAAAATATAATGTCACCCGGGAAGAACAGGATGCCTTTGCACTCCGCTCCCACCAGAGGGCCTGCGCCGCCATAGAAGCAGGTAAATTCAAAGATGAAATCCTTCCGGTAGAATTAAAGGACCGAAAAGGAAACATAACCATATTTGATACAGACGAAGGTCCGCGAAAGGGTCTTACAATTGAAAAACTGGCCAGACTCAAAGCTATCTTCAAACCGGGCGGCACAGTGACGGCAGCCAACTCATCCAGTCTCAATGACGGTGCGGCTGCAGTCGTAATCATGTCCAGAGAGAAGGCAGATGCTCTGGGTCTTAAGCCGCTCCTGAAGATTGAGGGATATACTGTGGCTGGTTTTGATGCAGAATTAATGGGATACGCCCCCAAATTCTCCAGCGAACAGCTGGCAGCTAAATTAGGACTGGACTTAAAGAGTATTGACATGTTTGAGATAAATGAGGCATTTGCCAGCCAGGCCTTCGCCGTATCCCGCGATTTGGGATTGGATGCGGAAAAGGTAAATATCTACGGCGGCGGCATCTCCATCGGTCATCCTCTGGGCGCCACAGGCTGCGTTCTTACGGTCAAAACCATGTATGAACTGATGCATAGCGGTAAAAAGGATGCCATGATAAGCATGTGTATCGGCGGAGGACAGGGAATCTCTATGTATTTCACCAAACTTTAATTTGATTCATACCACAGAAAGGAGCTTAGATGACAAAAGCACTAGAAGGGATACGGATACTTGATTTTACCCGTGCTTATTCAGGCCCCTATTGCACCATGCTGCTGGGAGATTTGGGAGCCGAGGTCATAAAGGTCGAAAGGGCAGGCAGCGGAGATGATACCAGAACCCTGTTTCCGGTCAAGGACGGGGAAAGCGGATATTTCGCCTATCTCAATAGGAGCAAGAAAAGCATTGCCCTGGACCTCAAATCAGAATCCGGCAGGAAAATAGCACTGGATATTGCCGCAAAATCAGATATCCTGATTGAAAATTTTTCTCCCGGAACCATGGGCAGGCTGGGGCTTGGTTATGAAGACATAAAGGCCGTTAATCCGGACATCATTTATGCTTCACTATCCGGCTTTGGCCAATATGGACCTTATAGCAAAAAACCGGCCTATGATGGTGTGATTTCCACCATGGCAGGGCTTGTCAGTCTGTCTGGTTTTCCGGAACAGCCGGTACGGCCGGGACCAGCCATAGCAGACAGCGCCACGGGAGTGCACTGTGCGCTGGCAGTTTTAGCTGCCTTATGCTGCAATCTCAGAGGAGGGCCCGGACAGTATGTGGATGTATCCATGATGGACACCATATTTTCCATGTTGGAGGGCTTCATTCCCATGGCGTCCATGCTGGGCATACTGCCGGAACGCTTTGGCAATGGAAATGCCAGTTCCGCACCATACAATATGTACCGGACAAAGGATGGTTTCGTGGCCATTGCAACGGCAAATGAATCTCTTTTCATGCGCCTGGTCAAGGTAATGCAGCGCGAAGACCTTGTGGATAACCCAAAATTCTGCCGGAATTATCTTCGTAAGCAGAACGTGGACGAGCTGGATGAAATCATCGGCACCTGGGCCGGACAATTTGATTCAGACACCCTGGTTTCCATGCTTGATGAAGCCAAGGTCCCTGCCGGGAAAATGAACACTGTATTCGATTTGCTTAAAGACCCTCAGATTAAGGCGCGCAACATGCTCATTGACCAGGAGATTCCCGGACTTGGCACATTTACATTCCCCGGAAATCCCCTCAAATTATCCCTGACACCGCCGGATACCAGCCAAAGAGCGCCCAGGCTCAATGAACATGCGGAACAGATATTGGCCGAATGCGGATATAACGAAGAAAGCATCAGCCAGTTAAAAGGCAGCGGGGTTATTTAGAACAGGCATATTTCAAGTTTTTTATTAAAACAAAAGAATAAACCAATGGAGAACGGCGTCATGGCCGTTCTCTTTTTTGGGATAATAATCTTCATTCTATTCTGTAATCTTCGCTGCATCTTCTTTAGGGGCCCCCCACCAGCACCTTCCATAACTTCCAGCAACCATCACTATCATTACACATTCATGTCCGTTATAATAAACCACGTAATGCAACACCGGATTTTCGGCCACAGACAAACACACATATCAAAAAGGAGAGATTCATTATTATGAAAAAACAGATTAAAGTTCTGGCTGTATTATCCACTGCCATGTTCATGGCAGCAGTAACCCCTAGCTTCGTTGGCACTGCTTCCACTGCTTACGCAAAAAGCGTTGGCTGGACAGAAGAAAACGGCAACTGGTATTACTATGATTCTTACGGCGAGGCAATCACCGACACCTGGAAGAAGAATGGCGATGACTGGTATTACCTGGATTCAGACGGAATCCGCGCCGCTGACAGGCAGATTGATGAGTATTACGTAGGAGAAGACGGAAAACGCGTGAGCATGAAGTGGGTTTCCGTGGAAAATGAAGATTTCTGGGATGAGGACGATGCTCCTGAATTCCTGTATTACTATTATGGAAGGGACGGCAAGGCCCTGACCTCCAGATGGGCTTCCATCAACGGAAGCTGGTATTACTTCAACGAGGACGGCATCATGCAGACCGGCTCCATCACAGTAGATGGATATAATTACTATCTCGGTGAGGACGGCAGCAGAAAGACCGGCTGGATTCTTCTGGCCGATGAAACCGATGACCCGGAATACGTTGAGTCATGGTACTACTTCGACAATACGGGCAAGCGTATTGAAAATGAAGTTGACAAAAAGATTGAAGGCCAGTACTACACCTTTGTGGACGGCCGCATGCAGACCGGCTGGTACAAACTTCCTGCCCAGGCAGCAGCAGAGTCCGGCGAAGCCCAGACAGCAACCCCTTCCGAGGCAGCTCCTGCAGCGGAGCAGACAGTAGCGGGCTACCAGTACTACGATGAGGATGGAAAGCGCGCTTCCGGATGGAGAACCATCGAAGGCGTGGAGGGCATCAGCGAGGAAGCTGAGCTTTACCGCTTCTATTTCAAGAACGGCAAGCCTTACCATGCAGAAAAAGGCCTTGAACTGTTCACCATTGAATCCAGAAAATATGCCTTTAACACAAAGGGCGAAATGCAGACCGGCAAGAAGGTGGTAAACCTGGAGGACGGCAACGTGGCTAACTTCTACTTTGACGAAGAAGGCGTCATGAAGACCGGCAAGCAGGTCATCTTTGACGAAGACTTAGGCGAGACACAGAACTGGTACTTCCACACCGACGGCTCCAGAAAGGGCCAGGGCTTCCACGGCATCAAGGACAATGTGCTGTATGTATACGGCCTGCGTCAGGAAGCCGATAAGGACCTGCGCTTTGCGCCTGTAGAGTTAAACGGCAACCAGTATCTTGTAAACAGCAACGGCGCAGTACAGAAGGCCACCTCTTCCTCCAAATCCAGCGCAATGCCTGAGCTTGGCAGCGGCTACAAGGATTTCAAGGACGAGAATGACAAAGTATGGACTGTAAATACCGAAGGTATCATCCAGTCCCAGAACGCCTCCCTGTAACAGACACACAATACAATCATAAAACCGCCCCATCATCCGTTCACTTAACCGGCGGTTCACGGCAGACTAACCAATTAGTCTGCCGTTTTTTTGTCCATTCTGACGAATTTACAAAAATTGCGGAAAAAAGTGGTATATTTTGCGATTTAAAACGTTATATATATTAATAAGTATTAATCAGGAGAGGACATTATGAGAGAACTTGCTGTTTTTTATTGCCCCAAATGCGGACACTATGCCTATTATCAGACATCCCGTCATCCCCAGTGCCCCAAATGCGGCACCCAGGAAGCCATGTACATGGTCAGGATGCATTATACGGAATTCATGCGCATGTCCTGTGATGAACGTGACGAATTCCTCTCCAGGGAAATCCTGAAGACCAATCCGTCTCTTATCACCCGTCTGACTGAACCCCACAAGCGCTATAACAGCCGGGAAATCATCGCAGAAATGAACAATGTAATTATGAACCTGGATACAGAAAATAAGATTCTCAGCGATACCGTGAAATGGATGCACGATACCATATGGGAACTGATGCATGAGAAACGGGAAGCAGCCCAGGGTAAGGCTGTTCAGGAAGAACCGGCGCAGAGTGGCGCTGCCCAGAGAGAGGCCGCCCAGAGTGGGGCTGCCCAAAGGGAGGCCGCCCAAAGAGAGGCTGCCGCCGCCGATATATCACAGCCCGGCGCCGGAAAAACAGAGGGATAAATCTAACCGGCTCCCAATCTGAAAAACATATAAATTTCCAACTTTATATATCTTTTGTGCAAATAGTGCGTTATAATAGTACATATAGAAGATGTTTTGTGCACAATTGTATTGTAAGGTTGGAAAGGAGTGGAACTATGAGCCATAAGATTATCACTATAGCCCGTCAGTTCGGCAGCGGAGGCCACGAAGTCGCCCAAAGGCTGTCAGACCAGCTGGGGATTCCTCTCTACGACCGGAATCTGGTGGAGATGGCCGCCGAAAGGATGGGACATTCTCCTGTAAGTATTGAAAAGGCAGATGAGTCCGCACTGTCCTCCTTCCTGGCCAGCTATCAGATTCCCAAGGAGCCCAATTCCGTGACCGGATACGGATTATCCCTGAATGACAGCACTTATGTTACCCAGACCATCATGATAGAGGCGCTGGCCCAGAAGGGTCCATGCATCATCGTAGGCCGCTGCGGCGATTATGTGCTGCGCAGCTATCCTGATTTGATTGACGTATTTATCTGCGCCGACATGGATGACCGGGTGCGCCGGATTATGGAACGCTACAGCTTTTCGGAGAGGGATGCTGTCAACGCCATCAAGTCCACGGACCGCCGCCGCAAAAACTATTATGAAAACTACACCAAACGCAAATGGGGCAGCATTGAATCCCATCAGATGCTCTTAAACATCAGCAAAATCGGCATGGACAGGACCGTACAAATCATCAAAAGAATTTATGAAACTCCATAAATTTATTACCATTCAAAAGGCAGGCGCCTGAAGGTATTTCCTTTGGGCGTCTGCCTTGCTTTTAAATATTTATCTTTCCTCACCGTCCAATCCCTGTCTTGGAAATATACGCCTCATACTGCCTCAGGGCATTCTCCTTAAAAGGCGCGCTGACCGTAAACTCTGAACCGTCAAACAGGGTCACCATACGTACGCTGAAGGTTGCCACATATCGGAGATTTACGGCATAGGACTTATGCAGCCGTATGAAACCAGCCTGCTCCATATTAATTTTGGAAAACAAATTTTCTAAGGTGGAATAGCAATGATATGTATGGCCGGCAGTCACAATTTTCACCCGCCGGTTGTCACCTTCGAAATAGAGGATGTCTTTTAAGGGTATTCTGTATACTGTCCGGCTTGATTTGAATTCAAAGGTTCCGGCATCACCCTCTATCTTTTCACAAGCTTTATAAAATATATTCTGGAAATCCTCCGGCCTGATTGGCTTCTTTAAAAAATGAAAGGGCTGGAACTGGAACAAATCCAGCGCATATTCATCCCCGTAAGCCGACATATAGACAATCATGCTCGTATCATTGCCCAGCTCCTCCCGGATGAACCTGCCCAGTTCAATTCCGCTCCTGTCCTTCATCACAATGTCCAGAAAAATCAAATCATAATGCCGTTCCTGCAGTGCTTCCTCAAATTCCTTACCGGTGTTGAATATCTCCACCTCCAGCCTACGTCCCTCTTTCCATCGCCTGATATAGTCCTCCAGCTGGCTGCACACCTGAAAGTCATCGTCACATATTGCTATCTGTATCATGCACCTATCCCCGTACTGCAATTTTAATCCTTAATATTTTACACCCCCCTGCTGTTGTTTCTCATTACATGTTGAAAAAAGACGTTTACACGTTGAAATTTGTCGAAAAATCATCCTCCCAGGGTAATATCCTGGGCTGCATACCATTTAAGGGCATCTTCCACATGCTCCCTCTTAAAGTCCGGCCAGTATTCATCAACCACATAGAAATCCGAATACACGGACTGCACAGGCAGAAAGCCGGAAAGCCGCCTCCGTCCTCCCCACCGTATAATGAGGTCGATTCTGGAAACCTCAGCTGTCTTAAGCCCTGGCCCAATGGCTTTGTCCTTAAATCCCAAATCCCACTCCCAGCTGTAATTTACCAGGAAATTAATCTTCATCCCGCCTTTCCCAAAATCCTGTCTGGCGGTAAAGGGAAGCAGCTCACGGGGAAACATGGGGGATTTTGTATTTCCCAGCACCAGCAGGCTGGCATCTTCCTTTGCCAGCTCCTCCACCGCTGCCACACAGGCTCTGGTAAATGCCTGTCTCTGGACAGAGGGCCGCTTTGTATTATCCGCCGTAAACCCGTAAAAAGACATTTCCCCAATGCCCAGTTCCCGGCACATGCGGTACAGGGACATTCCGGGCGAAATTCCGTGTCCATATCCTTCTGATTTATCCATTCCCTGGCCTTTGGCCCATCTCCGGTTTCCGTCCGGAATGATTCCGATGTGTTTTGGCAGCCTCATACCATCTCCTCCGTTCTTGCTTGTATATGGAAAGTATGGTCGTAAATGGCAAATCTATACCGCAGCCCGGTACAGGCAATCAGTCTTCCATTATTTTCTTTGGCTTATCCGTAATCAGGTTATCCGCCCCGGCTCTTCTGCATTTGTCAACCGAGTAGGCATCATTGACCGTCCAGGCTATGACTTCTTTGCCCAGCGCATGGATGTAGCTCACGGTCTCGGGGTTTATGAGGTCAATGCTCAGCACAAAATTGTCGGCACTGGTAAATGCCTCGGGCTGTTCTATGGCCTTGGAGGAGATAAATCCAGTCTCCAGGCCCGGGTCCAGCTGCTTTACCGTCTGAAGGGATTGATAGTCAAAGGACGTAATCATACACTGGCCTGCCATGCCCTTTGCCTGAATCATCCCAACCAATACCGGAATAAAGTCCTGGGTCTGGTGGCCATTGACCTTCACCTCTATATTCAGCTTTATCTTATCCTTGCAGTAATCCAGCACTTCCTCCAGGGTTGGTATCCTGACATCCTTAAAAAACGGGCCCCAATGGCTGGCAGCATTAATACAACTCAGCTCCTCATAACTCAAATCCCATATCTTGTCTGCTTTTCCTGTCATGCGCATCAAGTCAGCGTCGTGAAAAATCACCAGCACCCCGTCCTTTGTCTGCGTCACATCCAGCTCAATCCAGTCCGCCCCGTTTTCCACGGCTGCTTTAAAAGCCGGCATGGTATTCTCCGGCGCCTGGGAGTTATCCCCTCTGTGGGCAGTGATTTCCACCTTGCTCATCCATCCGTCCCCTGACCGTTCCTTTGCCAGGCCCCGGGCAGGCATCATGGATGCAATCACCGCAGCGCCCAAAAGGGCTGCTGTTATTTTTCTTTTATTTATTTTAACCATACTCCGTATCATATCAACGCTCCATATCATATCAATATTCCGGCCGCCCATCCTTTTCAGCGTCAAAAACAAGGCGCATCTGGCCGCCGTCAGCAGGACAGACAATTGATTTCATCTCCCGCACTGTAATCCGTTCCTCCCCCGTAAGCCTGCCGCACAGAAGGGGCGAGTCAGGGTCGTATATCCTGCGTCCGGCTTCCACCTGGGCCGGACTGAAATTCGCATAGCAGTACCTGCAGAAATGGGAGCAGGTATTGTAAGCGCCGATATCCACACTCCTGACGCAGCCGCATTCCTCTCTCTGGGTATGGTCCTTCTTTACATCCAGGGAACGGCCCAGCAGTCCGGCAATCAGTTGGTCATCAATACATTTGCCCTTACGGATATGGAACCCGGACAAATCCGCTGCCTCTGAACAGGTCCTGACGGTCATGCCATGCCTCTCTGCCTCCGGCCCCATGAAGGAGGCCAGGACCTGTATGTCCTCTCCCGTCATGGCATGGGCCTGAATCCGGTCCATCCTGCCCTTTATTTTCTGGTACATATCCAGGAAACTGATGACGCAGGTATCGGTGTAGCCTTCCAGGCAGCTGCACAGCCTGGAAAACCATTGGAAATGGTATTCCCTTGTATGGGACGGACTGAGAAGCACAGGGTCATATCTCCATATAACCCGCTCAGGCCCCAGCCTGGCGGACAGCTCCCGAAACGTCTTTACCAGTTCATTTTTATGGGGAAGGCCCGGTTCCACGTCCGTCCCATAGGGCGTCAGGGTAAACTGAAAATAATAGGGATATCCCATCCGGTCTAACAAAGACAGTTTTTCCATCATGGGACCCGGGTCCTTTGTCCAGAACACAAAGCAGTCCGCCGTATCCCGGTTCAGGAGAATCTTACTGACCTGCCTGGGATTCATGGGATTCCTTACATACAGGTACCCTTCCTCCAGCCGCCTGAAAAACCAGTCTGAGTAAAACGCAGGGATGTCTGTTCTCCTGCTGGCGCTGATAATCATGGCTGGACCTCCCTTCTCTGGCTGACACGGCAATCTGTGTAGTATAATATAACATATGGGGTGGCAGGAAGCAATCTGTGAGAAGCCTAAAATCCTTACATTTACAGTAAGATATAATAAAATCCATCCAGAAAGGTAGGATTTCATCCCCCTGACTAAATGGATTTAACGGCTCTTGCCCCTATTATTTTATCTCACCGCTCTGCTCCCTGGCCCAGTGGTCCACGATAATACTTGGCGCATACACAAACATCATATGCAATTCCCCTTCTCCGGTATTATACAGAGAGTGTTTTAGATTACTTGGAATAAAGATACAATCGCCTTCCTTTACCTGCTGCTTCTCCCCGTCTACCTCCATCTCTCCATGGCCCTTCAGAATCGTATAAGACTCCACTGTCTCATGGTCATGCTCCGGTATCCCGCCGCCTTTATACACCACCACATAGCCCTGGCAGAATTTCCCGCCTTCCATGGCTCCATTCTGGCCCAGGATGACCCGGGTACGCCGGCCGGCCGGAAATTCCGTCCCTTCTATATCCCATATGTTCACTTTTTCCATTTCATTCCTCCAGACTGCCTAGGAAATCAGATTCTTCACAGACTCCCGTTCAATGAGCCTGCCTTTAAAATAGGTCTGGCTCTTATGGGCGCAGGTCTGCGTCTTTATCTGCTCCATCAGCTGTTCAAATATGATTCCTGCCGTATCTGCCAGGGAATGGCGCAGCGTGGTCAGCGGAGGGTCCAGGTATTTTACCTGGGGAATATCATCAAATCCAACTACGGATATATCATCCGGTATCTTTAGTCCGCTTTTGGTGATGCCTCTGTATACGCCGTAAGCCATAAAATCATTGAACATGAATATGCCTGTGGGCCTTTCCTCCTGGCGCATTAATTCCAGGGTTTTATAATAGGCATCGTCCTCGGATTCCACATCGCGGACAATATATTTCTCGTAGTCCTCTATCCCGCATTCCCCAAGAGCCTTCAGGGCCCCTGCCAGACGCTCCCTGTTATACTGACGGTCCTTGTCGTTAATATACAGGGCAATCTTCCTGTGTCCATTGCCGGTCAGGCACCTCACCGCCTGGCAGGCCGCATCTTCATTGTCAATATTAATACAGGGGGCATCCACATCAAAGGTACGGTTTACAATCACCATGGGAATCTCCCCTATGTATGGCTTCACATGTTCCACATCCTCTGTGGATGCAATATACAGTATGCCGTCTACAAACAGGTATTTAAGGGTTTTAAAGTACTCCTTCTCCTTTTTCACATCTCCCAGTGCATCACATAAAATCAGGGAATAACCTGCCTTTGTAGCGCATGCCTCCATATATTTTACTACCTCCGGATAATATGGGTTCATGATATCCGGTATGATGAGGCCAATCAGCTTGCTTCCGCCTTTTTTCAGGCTCCTGGCCGCCAGATTGGGCTTATAGTTCAAATCACTGACAGCCTTCATCACTTTCTCTTTTGTCTCTGGCTCTACAAATGCCACGCCTGACAGCGCTCTGGATACTGTGCTGGGAGAAACCCCTGCATATTTTGCAACATCACGAATTCCTACCATTGGTATTCTCCTTTAACCGCCTTTTACCTTATAATACCATCTTCACGGTAATCTTTCCAGACATTTTCAAACCAGATTTCCTCGTCGGGAAGGGGTCTTACAGGCCTCCAGGATACATGGCAGACCTTCGTTCCTGCATCATAATAAATCTCCTGGAGCACGGATGCATCCGTTTCCTCTGTCCTGTTCCTGAACCGTTCATCCAAATGGGGGTTAGGTATCTGCCCCTCCGGATTATATACCAGACAGGACCCTCTGCTGACGCCGACCCTGGCGTCATAATCCTTCATGGCCTCCAGGTAAACAAACTGGCTTATCAGAAGATGCTTCAGTTTATACAACTCCTTAAGCGCTTCCGGTCCCTTAATACGGACCTTGCGCTCCAGCTGTTCCCTCTGCCTCCGGTTTTCCTCAAGAGCTGTCCCTATCCCTTCCCCTGAGCGGATACACGCCCCGTATTTGGTCATCCTGATTCCCAGCAGCCTGAGCTGTCCTGCCACATCCGTCAGGCAGTCCTGTGTGCTCTGCAGGGCGAGTTCTCCAAAGGCCGTCTCCTCCTCCACCTCCTTCATGTGGGCGCTGAGGAACTGCTCCCTTTGGCAGGGTTCCCCCATGTAACGCTTCACAATATACTGGCTGGCCCGTATGGCGCCTACCTGACCTGCATTCAGTGCACTCCCGCCCGGACGGTATATGCCGTGGGAACCATTTACCTCACCCACGGTGAAGAGGTGCCGGATATTGCTCTCCCACCACTGGTTTCCTCCGATTCCGCCGTTGTTATGCTGCGCGCACACTGCAATCTCCAGATACTCCCCGGACAAATCAATATGATGGCTGCTGTAAACTTCAATGGCCGACGGATTCATATGCTTCAGCCGTTTATAAGGCGTATCCAGAAGAGCTTTGGAATTCTCAAGATACTCCCTGGCCTCCCCGGCCAGATACCGGAACGTAACATGTCCGTCTTCCATCAATGCAGACGGATTATGCATAAAATCCAGATAAACCCGTCTTCCCTTCAGCACAGTCTCCTGATAAACAAGCAGGTCAATGAGAGAGGACCCCTGGGCTTCAACCTTTCTGGGGTCAAAGGGCCATTGATACCCTTTTAAGAAAACTGCCGTCAAAAGCTGTCTGGGCGTATCAAAATAATCATTCAGGAATTCCCTCTCATTGCCGCCGTCCTGGTCGGCAGACAGATAACGGGGCAGGCATTGCTGAAAGGTTCCCGACAAATTCCATCTGTGCTTTACAGATGCAATTCCAAACTGGGACTCAGTCAGATTCTTTGCGGCAGCTCCTGCCTCCAGCAATATTCCCATCCCGCCGGTCTGACTGACCGGATATACACTGGCCTGATACATCCCTGCTTCCCCGCCCGTGGCCCATATGACGTTAACGGCCGAAAACACGGCATACCGTTCATCGGGTGAGGCGGCCTTCCGTTTATTCAGGGCAATGATGCCCGCCGCCCTCTTTACGCCGTCCTCTTCTTCCGTGAGCAGGCGTACTGCCTGATAGCCGTCAAAGAACGGGATTCCCCGTTCCTCTGCCTGGCGTTCCAGGCATTCGGTCATGTATTTGGATGTCAGCGGGCCTGCGGAAATCCCCCTTTTTAACGGGTCGTGGTCCGTCTTATACCCCACATATTCCCCGCTCCTGTTAAAAGGAAAAGGCACGCCGATATCCACCAGATGGTAAAATGCCCGGAGAGAGCCGGCTGCCTCAGCCATGGCAATATCTCCATCCACACATCCCCCCTCAAACAGGGTCTCCGCCATTTTCCGGATGCTGTCCGGTTCACTGCCGCACTGGGTCAGTTTATAGTAGGTCTGTTTGTCTGAACCCGTATTCCTGGACGTCCCCATATACCGTCCTTCTGTAATCAGGGCAATGTTTTTCTGCCCCAGCTTATGAAGGGTTACGGCTGCATTAAGACCTGCTGCCCCGGTTCCGACTATGATTGTATTGTATTGGTAAAAAGGTATCCTGTTAATATCCATATGCTGAAACCACATCCTATAAACGCCGGATGTGGAACCCTCCATCCACATCTATGTAATTGCCTGTCGTGTAACAGAAATCGTCGGAGCAGAACGCCCTGACCGCCTTTGCCACATCCTCAGGAGTTCCCCATCTCGCGATGGGGAACATCCCCTGACTGATAAGTTCTGTATACTTTTCTTCCACCTGGCTGGTCATATCGGTGCGGATGACCCCAGGTCTTATTTCATATACAAAAATCCCCTCCGGGGCCAGCCGGTCCGCATACAATTTAGTAAGCATAGATATACCTGCCTTTGAGACACAGTATTCTCCCCTGTTTACAGAAGAGACTTCAGCAGAGCAGGACGAAATATTGATGATGGTTCCACGCTTGTCTCCGTGTAAAGGCTGTTTCATCATCTGCAGCGCCACTGCCTGCGTCATGAACATATTTGCTTTTGTATTGGTCCCTATTACATAGTCAAAGCTCTCCTCTGTCATCGTCAAAAGGTCAGCCCGTACCTTTGGAGCAACACCCGCATTATTCACAAGTACATCAAATGTTCCTAATGCTTCTAATGCTTGTAAAACTACACGTTTTCTATCTTCCGAGTTACTTATATCTCCCGAAAACCAGAAATAGTCTACCCCGGCTTTTCTCAATATCTCCGTACTTTCAGGATACTCTTCTTCAGGCCGGGTTGCCATTAATGCTACGCGATATCCATTTAACCCTAATTCCTTTACAATAGACAGACCTATTCCCCTGCTTCCTCCTGTCACTAACGCAGTTCTCATGGTTCACTCCCCCCTATCTATAGTTATCCAAATTTAAGGCTCTAAAATAAATTCGGTAAAAACATTGTAACTTGCGGAACAAATGTAATAACCATCAAAAACGCAAACATTGCAATCCACATGGGGATTAATGGTCCTATCATTTTCGAAAGAGGCGTTTGTGAAATCCCAGACGCTACAAACAGTGTTATTCCTACCGGAGGTGTGCTCATTCCTATCGCCAGGTTTGCTGTTACTACTAACCCAAAATGTACTGGATTAATTCCAAGAATTTTTGCCACTGGCAGTAAGATTGGAACAATTAGAATAATTGCAGGCGTGGAATCCAAAATCATGCCAAGGAACAATAAAATAACATTAGAGATTAAGAAGAAAATGATTTTGTTGCTGCATAATGCCAACAATGCATCTGTTATCGCTGTAATAATATGGTTAGCAGTCAATACCCATGATAATGCATTTGTTACAGATACACAGAACATAACTGCAGCTGTCGTAAACGCGCTGTCCTTTAAAATTTCAGGAATATCTTTCAATTCCAGCTTTTTATATACAAAACGCCCGACTATAAATGCATAAACCACTGCTATAACCGATGCCTCCGTTGCAGTAAACTTTCCGCTTAATATTCCGCCCATAATGATAACTACCATTATAATAGCCCAAATGGAGTCCTTCAATGCACTCATTAATTGTCCAAAGGTTGCCTTGGGCTCCACCGAATATCCTCGTCTGCCGCAATAACCAATGCATACCAGCATAAGTGAAATTCCAATTATAATTCCCGGAATATAGCCTGCGAGAAACATATCACCCACAGATACCCCTGCGGTTGTCGCATACACAACCATAACAATACTTGGCGGAATAATAATGCCTAATGGCCCGCTGGTTGCAGCTATGGCTCCCGTAAAAGCTTTATCATATCCTTTTTCATGCATTGCAGGTATCAAAATAGACCCAATTGCAGAAGTAGCAGCCGCACCGGAACCAGATATTGTCCCAAAAAACATACATGCTACTACACACACCAGTGATAATCCTCCTTTTATATGACCAACTAAAGCAGAAGATAAATCAACCAGCTTTGTGGAAATTCCTCCCTTTGCCATCAGGTTTCCCGAAAGAATAAAGAATGGAATGGCAAGCATAGAAAAGGAATCTATCTGCGTAAACATTCTTTGCACCACTGTCTGCAGAGTATAGCCGCTTAGCAATAATCCTGCTATGGATGAAAAGCCAATGGAAGCTGCAATAGGGACACTGAAAAAACAAAGTCCAAATAATATTAAAAAAATAATCAATCCCATAATCCCCTATCAACCTCCTCTTCTATATATTATTAGTTGCAGATTTTCTAAACATATCATAGAATTTTTCCAGTTCATGAATCATAATCAACATCCCAGATACAGGAAGCGCAGCATAGGGAATCGCTAAAGAGATATGAAGCGCTGGCGATACCTGTTTTGCAGCTATGCTAAGCATATTAATTCCATAAGCCAGAATGACCCCTCCAAAAGCAAGCATTCCCACATGCGAAATAAAGGTGAATAATCTTTCTGTCTTAGGAAATAACGCTATCATAAAATCAACTCTGAAATGCGCATCTCCAGAAACCGCCCAGCCTCCTCCAAGGAACACCAGCCACACAAAACAATATCGGCAGGCTTCTTCACTCCACGCCAATGGGCTTTTTAATATCAGACGGAATATAACCTGAGCAAACGCCGCAGAAATCATTCCACCAAAGGTTATATAAATTACAAGCAATTCTATTTTATTCAGAACCTTTAATGCTTTCTTTACCATTGTTTTCCTCCTAATGCGGCTTTCGCCCACCATATAGGCGAGCGGAAGCTAAATTCAATCTATTGCAAAGAAACACACAGGTCTATCATATCTTCGCCTACAACGTCTTTAAACTTTTCCCATACTGTTTCCGATGCCTTAACAAAGTCCGATTTGTCAGCCACCTCATTAATCACCGTACCGCCCTTCTCTAACTCTTCAAGGCATTTATCATTATAATCCGCCCAATTCTGACGTTCTACTTCCTCCAGATAAGCTCCAGCCTCCCACACAGCATCCTGAATTTCCTTTGGCAGTGACTCAAGATAGCTCTTTGACATTATTAATACATCGGGTGTACGAATATGCTCTGTAAGTGAGAAATACTTAGCAACTTCATAATGCTTCATACTATATAATACGGGAGCGGCATTTTCTGCGCCATCAATTACGCCCGTCTGTAATGCTGAGTATATGTCTCCCATTGGCATAGGCGTCCCCGTTGCACCGAATGCGGCCATTGATGACATAAACACATCGTTTTCCGGAACTCTCAGCAGCAGTCCATTCATATCTTCCATTTTATTAACTGCATTCTTTGAATTATAAACACTTCTGCTTCCTGCATCCAGCCAGGCAATCACAACTAAATCTTTCTCAGCCAGCAGATTATTGAACCAATCCTTTAAGCCCCCATTAAGGCAGGCATCCATGTGTTCCAGGCTGGTGAAAATGTAAGGCAGTCCAAATATTGCTGACTCTTCTACATAAAACGATAAGTCCGTAGACATACATTTTGTAATTTCCAAATTTCCCATCTGAACACTTTCCAGCATCTCCCTATGATTTCCTAATGCTGAATTTGGATAAATCTCAACTTGAATCTGGCCATTCGTCAAGTGTTCAAGCTTTTCACCAAACTGTCCAAAAGATACAACCTCCGGATGGTCTTCAGCCTGCGTATCTCCAAGTTTCCAGACCATTTTTTCAATGCTTTCTTCTTTTTCCGTTGTTTCTGCACTTTCTTTTTCCGCTGTTGTGCTACTCGCCTCTGAAACTTTCCCGGTTTCTGGTTTTTTGCCGCATCCTACAATACCAGAAATCATGCATACTGCCAATACTGCCGCTAACAATCTCTTCATTCTTAATTTCCCCCTTACTCTTTGATATTTAAAAATTCCATTATATCTTCTTTCATCTGATTTGATTCAACCTTTATGCCTGTCCAGTTATTAAATGAACACATACCCTGATGAACCAACAAATCTATTCCGGAAACTGTTAAAAATCCTCTTTTCTCTGCATTCAGGCAAAATTCCGTCTGCATGGGTTCATAAATAGCATCAAAGAAAACCGCATTCTCACAAACTGACTCATATGGAAAAATAACCCCCAAATCTCCCCTCCCCCCCATTCCATTCGGTGTACAGTTTGCAATGAGCCGGCATGAAGGCAGTTCCTGTTCCCACTCATCAGTTTTCCAGTCAATTACCTTAATATTAACTGATGGTACTTTAGTCTTAAGCCTCTTAATAAATGCATTAAAGCTTTCCATGAAGTGAATCTCCGTAAATTTATTCGATACTACAATTTCCTTCACTCCCTGTAAAGCTGCCTGCGCCGCTGCTGCTCTGGCCATTCCTCCCGCACCTAAAATAAATACCTTCTGGATTTTTTCCTGCGTTTCATCTCTGGCCTCATTTACTGCGTTCCAAAAACCCAAACTATCAGTATTATAGCCGATAATCCTCCCCTCTCTCAGGCATGCGCAGTTCACGGCTCCGATAATCTCCGCTTCTTCTGAAAGTTCGTCCATATAACGTAAAGCCACCTCCTTCACAGGCATAGTAAACACATATCCCTCCAGATTAGAAGCTACGAGTCCCTGCATGATTACATCAAAATTTTCCAGATTACCTTTTATAGCTACAAAGACATTATCCATATCCAAACGGTCAAATGAAGAATTCATAATAACCGGAGACATTGAATGCGATATGGGATCTCCAATAATAGTAAAAATCTTACTTCTTGCATTTACTGTCTTCTTTCTCATAATAACCTCACATTATCTGTGTACAATAATTAACCTGTTACCTGGCAGAATACCCTTTAATCCCTTTGTCCCGAAAGTGAATGGCTGCCTTCTGGGACAACCGGTACGGCGCCTTCAGATTAACAGCACTCACCTTATCAAACATCTCTTCAGGATATTCAAATGCGCTCTTCCGAAACTGCATACCTGCATTATTGCACAGGATATCCACATGACCGGCTTCTTCCAAAAGGCGTATCCACATCAGAAGAAACTGACAAATCCACATGGTAACACCGGCCCTCCCGCCCCAGATTTTCAACCGCCCTTCTGGTATCTTCCAAATCCCCGATATCCAGCGCAATGATATCTGCTCCTGCCCTGGCAAACCCGGCCGCCATGCTTTTGCCGATACCTGTTGCACAGCCTGTAATCACTGCCTTTTTCCCTGCAAGAGAAAACAATAAATCCATGCGAAATCTTAACCTCCCCTCCCATGAAAACGGTTTCTTGTATCGTTATATACATATTAACTCATGAAAACGATTTCGTCAAGAGAAGATTGTGGATTTTTCAAATTACAAAAGCCAATATAATAAAAATGGAAAGGGATGAAGATTTTACCCTTCGTCCCTTTCCGTCTCTCCTGTAATCTCTGAAATCTATTTTTAAATGGTTCTCCCTTTCAATCCTTCTCCCGCTTCGCCGCCAGCAGCCGGTCCAGATAAACAGACTTAAACTGCCTGCTGGCCATGGCCTGCTTAAGGGGCGGCAGTTCCAGGATAGCACTGAACAGGGCGGCCATGGCCCTGTGGTTGGAAAACGCCTGATTGTCAAACACCAGGTTTGCCAGGGTTCCCTTCTCAATGGCCTGAAGCACAAACCGGTGGGTGCTGTTCACCGGCGTAATAATCTGCTCTGGCCTGCGCTCCATCCGGACAGCCTTGAAGCTGCAGTTCCTGGCGCACACGCCGCAGCCCAGACAAATGTCCTTATCCACCACAGCCCTTTTTCTTCCGTTTCCGTCATCCTCCATGGAAATGGCCAATACCGGACAAACCTTGGCGCACTTACCGCAGCCAGCACACTGGTCCCCGGTAATATCAGGAATATAATTGGTGGTGGCCACGGGCTGCATGGGGCTGAAATGCCTGGCAGCCTGAAGTGCCTCACAGCAGCACCCGCAGCAGTTGCAGATAAAAGCCGGGTGCTCCCGCACATTTTCCCCTATCTGTACCAGATTGCTGGCGTAGGAGCGTTCCAGGGCATCCAATGCTTCCTCCTTTGAGATGAGCCTGCAGTAATCCCCGTGCTGGGCCAGGGAACGGGCCACATTGTCAAAGGTCAGGCATACATCCCAGGGAGCGTTAATCTGGCAGGGATGGCCTGCGTGGGACATCTTATGGCGGCAGTAGCAGAGTCCCAGTCCAATGTATTCTGCCTCCTCTACAATGTGGGTGGCTCGCTCGTAATCCAGGATGTGGTTCATCTTATCATTGGTCAGGACCGGTTCCTGGACGAACACGCGGCCCAGCTTTGTCTCGGTGGCGTAGAACAGGTCCTTGATGAAATCCTCCTCCACATTCATGTACTGGTAATACAATTCGCTGAGATATTTCTGGTCAATATCTCCCCTTGTCCGCATCAGGGCAAATTCAATGAATCCTGCCATTGGCGGGGGCATCACGAATTTCCGCACTCCCTTGTCCCAGGAGTCCACCAGCAATGCCTTGCCGCACAGGTGGTCCAACAGCTTTTCCGCCTTGTACTCCGAGGTCCCCCATATCTTTGCCGCCTTTTTAATGGTAAACGGACGGACCGGCAGCAAAGCCACCCATTTGGCCTCCTTTTCAGAATAGAGGACCTGCAGTATCTTGTACAGCGTCTCAGAGGCCGGGGCCCCCTGGGTAAACCAGTTGATGCGTTCTCCCAGATTCCGGTATGCGTCGCGGGTTGTAAGATGTCCCATTGTCTTTACCTCCTCCTTGGATTTTCCTTGATTGTTCCCATTTTTTTCCCTGTCATACCGGAATGCGCCTGAACATATACGCTGTCAGCTGCGCCAGGTTCCGGCAGGGCATGGAACAACCCCTTCTCCGTCTACTTTAACACTGCAAAAAATAATATTCAACTGGAAGTACATCACATGCTTCCTTTCCACAAAATCCCATTTTGATTTTCTGTCTTATACTTCTTATCCGCCTAATCGAACATGTGTTCGAATTTTTCTTGACAAAATCCCCCCTCAGTGATATCTTTAAACTACATCACAGATTCCCTTTTCCACATGAGAGGTGGAAAAATATGCTATATTACATACGTATTGATAACCGGAATATCTATGTCTCAAAAGAAATTTATAAATTATACTGCAAAGGCCAGCGGAAGGAGCGGTATTTCCGGGAGTCGGATATCCATAATAGGACATTTTCTTATAATGCATTGGACACAGAGGATTTAAACGGCTGCGACCTGTTTCAGGACACCCGCTCCAAATCTGTGGAGGAGCAGGCTGAGGAGGCATTGGAGCGCTCCCTGCTCCTTAAGGCCATGAAGGGCCTGGACCCCAGAGAGAGGGATATGATACGCCGTATTTACTGTTACGACCAGTCCCTGCGCCAGATTTCCAGGGAAACCGGAGTTCCTGTAACCACGCTTCATTACCGCCACGGAAAGATTCTCAGGAAGCTGAGAAGCCTCATGGAGCAGCGGCAAGAAGAATGAGAAGGACGGGTGCTGCACAGATTCACACCGTTATTTGGGCCGGACGGCCTTTTCTATTCGGTTTTAATCGAACATACGTTCTGTATAACGGATGAATCTTGTAACCACCCATGATTACTTATACTGGAACAAAGGAGGAATCTGGTTTGAATATTGTTATATCAACAGAACATAGTCAGCTTTTCAGTCAACTTTATACAGCCGCAGACTCAGCCATTTCCACCAGGCGTCTGAGGGGCATGGAGCTGTATGCCTTCAGGAGCCTGACACCGGACGAACTCATCAAGGAAGCTGCCGGCTCTCCCACAGAGCTGTGGCTCATGTTCTTTGACAGCGACAGCCGTCCTGACTGGCCCGATGTCCTGGACAGGCTCACGTCCTGCAGCAGCCGGATAATGGTCTGCATGGTGAGCAGTGATTACCGCACCGCGGCCCGTCTGGTCAACAGCCACTCCGTCCGCGGCATTGCAGGCTACATCCATCCTGCCCATGATAATTTAGAACGCTCCTGCCTGAATATCCTGACCTACCTGAACCGCCGCGTGAATTCCACGGACGGATTTCTGCTTGTACACGGAAACCGGCAGGAAGCCCGTGTCCCCTTTTCCGGAATCTATTATATAGAAACCGTAAAAGGGACCCACATGTGCAATGTACACTGCTCTGACGGGGTATATACCTTCCGCTCCGGTATCAAAGAATTGTCAGAAAAGCTGGCTCCGCCCTTCCGTCAGGTACGGGCGTCCACCATAGCAAATCTGTCCAATGTCCGGTCCTTTGAACCTGACCAGGGGATTCTCTCCTTTACAGGCGGTATTTCCTGCTGCTGTTCCCGCAGCTACAGGCGCGGTTTGTCTGATTATTTCCGCAGGTATCCGCTCCGCGCGGGCCTGGACGCAAGCAATGGATAGGCACGGGGCAGGATTCATCCGCCAGGATGCATTGGCCGGGACGCAGCGGAAAGGGCAGAGAATCATGCCTCTGCCCTTTCTTTCCGTATCAATATCCATTAGCGGTTATTTTTGCCCTATAATCAGAATTGCTGTCCCCCTATCAGGATAAGAATAACTGCCGTTCCTGCATCCGCCGCCTGGTAAGTCCTTCCAACACCTTTCCGGCTGCTTTGTTCCATTTGGGAAATTCATCGGCCGCCCCCTTTACATCCCCTGCATTCAGACATTTTAAAAGCGTACTGTTCCTGAGCGCGCCTGCCCCCAGATTATATGCAAAGCTTACCAGGGCATCAAACTGGTTTTGGGTTACGCTGCATCCCAGCACGTTGATTACCGCCTGTTCGAATTTTCTTAAGTCCTCCCTCAGATATGCCTCTGCCTGTGCCTGGGTAATCCTCATCCCCATGGTCACTCCGGCCGTATGTCCGTACCCGATGGTTGGCACACCGGCTGCGCAGCGGTATGCCTCCAGACGGCATCCTTCAAACTGTTTAATCAGGCAGATACCTGCATCCGATATTCTTAGTTCTCCCCGGGCCTGTTCTGCTTTATGGTCTGCTGGTGCTGGAATGACGGGAAGCTCCGGTGATTCCTCCTCCGGAAAATGCAGTACGCCGTTTTTATCCACCTGTACGATAAAGCTTGTCCCCAGCTTTGCCATCCGGCCGTCTTTGTTAAAATAATAGGGCTTCCCTTTAATGAATTGGAGCCCCTTAACCATCGCAAAGTCCGGGCCGAAATAATACCAGTCGTCTTTATAAAGGTACCAGTTATCCCTCACAGCATGGCCTGAACCATCAAACCAGAACCACTGCCCGCGGTCCTGATACCAGTCATTGACCACATACCGTTCCGGCTCCAGATAGAAACGGACCCCGCCGTCTTCCTTTACCCAACCCGTGGGGTGGGGTAAAGGAGCTGCTGGTTCACATACCTGCTCTGTATAATCAATGTCCTTGAGTTTCAGAACATTGGCCCAGGGCGTATCCCGGACCCGTGTCTCCACTGTACCGTAATTGATGCCCTTAGCCTCAATGCATTTTCCATTTCCAATGTAAACCCCGATATGTCCAGGTTTCCAGAGGGCCCAGCCTGTCATTGATTCATTTAATGCGCCTATGGGCTGCACCTCCCGGGCAGTCTCCTTATAATTGGCGCTTCCCCTCAGGATACCGGTGCACCAGGTAATCAGACCGGAACAATCCGTACAGTGCTTACCCATGAAACACCGCGCCTTGGCTATGTACTGGGGTGTGTAGACCTTGGGATTTTCCGCTGCCAGCTGCAGCAGCAGCGCCTCCGTCAGAACCTGTCCCTTCATACCGAACACATACGGCGTGCCCAACTTCCCCCTGCAGAATTCAATCAATTCCCTGCTCGTCTTACTCATGATTCATTCTCTCCTTTCACTGTTCATGAACCGGCATCCTCTGCCTCCATGCCGATAAAATCCGTATAATAAATATGCTGCCGTACATCCGTCAGCATAAAACCATAGAGATATCCATCCCCGGATATTGGTACTGTCTCCAGCAGCATGTCATCCGGTTCCTCTATATAAAATTCCGTTCCCATGTAATAGCTGTCTGTGTAATACCGGCTGTCCGGAAGGCAGCCCGGAACATCGCTGGCAGCGCTGGCGGAATCTTCCGGTTCAGCCGCTGCTTCCCCGGAACCATCCACAGCTTCCCCGGACTCAGCCAATGCTTCCCCGGGCTCAGCCGCTGCTTCTCCTGCCTCCTCTGCATCTTCCATACATTCAACCGGATACAGCGGTATCATCCGGTCCCCCTCCTTCAGCTCATAAATCTGTTTTGCAGCCTCAGAGGACAGGCCCGCCGGCGTCACGGAAAGAATCTGCCCGTCCCCATGCTCCTCGTCAAACCCAATCCGCAAGGTACACAGCTCCCCGTTATAGAGCACCGGAGCCATATATTCCGTGTATGCCTCCAGATTCATGGTTTCAATAAGGCAGAGCACCTGTCCCTTCATTCCCATATAGCTGTCCTCCGGCACTGCACGCAGCGTCCCGTCCACTCCAATGGCCACATCACTGTCCGTGCAGAGAAGATAATAACTCCCCTGGTCCCCCACGGGGCAGAACACAGCCAGGTATGCTCCTGTCACGGAAGAAATATCCTCCGGGGAAATACTGATTTCCACAGCGCCGTCCTTATGTGCACGTATGTCTCCCCAATCCACACCGCTTTCCCTGGCCAGATACGCTGCATATCCGTCCGTCAGCTGCCTGTAGGCACTGCAGAATCCTGCGGCGTCATACGTTTCAAGGTCCTCCTGCAGATATGGATTGGAACCGCTGGGCAGGTATATGGTCAGGCCGCTTGGATTCACAGGATAGCCTGCGGCCGACTGTTCTGCCACCAGTTTCCCCATCCGCTCCTTTAATGTCTGTAATGCCTGTTCGTCCGGATATACCTTCTGACAGGCATCCAGAAAGTCCATCACATCCACCAGCTCCGAAGCACTTCCCGCCTGTCTGCTGCCAAATGCCAGCATCTTCAACCTGTCCCTTCCCAGTTCACCGTACAGCTCTTCCCGGCATTCCGCCGGTATTCGGTCCACATATTGGTGAAAAACCTCATGAAATGCCCGGTATTCCTTCATATCCATAAGAGTCATGGCAACAGGCGCAGTGCCTGAGGCATAGCAGGCATCATAAGCCCTCACCATGGACCGGCCTGCCGCCTCCCCCCACTCACTGTCAGGCGGCAGGCTGTCTCCCAATGCCGTCATCCAGCTGTAATCATAACCATCCTGAGGTTCCAGCTCCGGCGATGCAATGACATAGTCAGCCTTTCCTTCCAGACAGCCAGCAATCTCCACGCTGCCCATAAGGCAGGCGTCAAAGGCCACAAAATCAAAGGCGCTGTCCGCCATAACAGAGTGGTCCGCAGCCTCCCGTATCTCCTCCAGTGAAAGCCCATCTCCGTCAAAATGGCTGTCGCTCCCATATCCTCCCACCGGGCCGCCTCCGTGATTCCACAGAATCAGCCCGTAATGGCTGGCCGGATAAGATTGGACACCATAGTTGATAAAGTCCGTCAGGGTATCTGCCTCCCCCATGTTCCTGATTTCCATGGGTTCCATGGCGGAAACCCCGTCCTCTGTCAGGACAAACCTGGCATAGGACACGCCATCCATTTCTTCCAGTTCCCACCGGGTGGAACCGCCTGCTTCCACCACCACATGGAGGGAGGGAGCCCTCCCCTCCTGCCCCATTTTTACCAACGCCGCCATCATTTCCTGAAGGTCCGCAGTGGCGGCGCCATAATCTCCTTCCAGGTCGCTGCCGTTCATATATACCATGATTGTACTGTCTGCGGCCTCTGTGGCAGCATCATACTCCATCACCTGAATACCCTGACGCTCAGAACCGCTTACCGTATAGAGGGTCGCCCCTGCCAGCAGGGCGCTTAGGGTCGCCGCAATCCGCGGCGCAGTGACCCTCTTTTTTCTTTCTTCCATCTGCCATTCTCCTTTTCGTTATTACACACTCTCTTTACTGCTTTGCCCCGTGATGCTTTGCCTCATGATGCTTTGCCTCATGATGCTTTGCCTCATAATGTTTTGCCTCATGATGCTTTGCCTCCGGACACTCACTGCCTGCTGCTATGCAGCCTACAGCCTGCTGTCATACCGTCCCTTACGGCTCCTGCTTCTCATTACCCGCACGTTCTCAGATGTCTCAGCACCAAATTCCTGCCTTGCCTCGTCCATGTACTGGTGAATCAATCCCTCCCTGGAAAGATTAATGTAATTCCTGCCGCTGCGGTCCACGGGGAAACTGCGGTACATGGCCTCCTCGGTCTTGTTCAGCACCCGTTCCATGCTGCCCTCTGCCGCGGACAATGCTTTCTTCTGTTTTTGTTCGCCTGTTTTCTGCTTTTGAAGGTCTGCATAGGCCAGCATCTGTTTTCTCTGGCTCTCCACAGCAGACATACTCTTCTTTACCTCGTCATACAGAAGCCTTGCCTGGTCGTAATTGTGAATAACATCCTTCAGCTCAGACAGTTCCTCATCCCGGAACACGCCTTCCTTCTCTTTCAGTGTAATCCTGCGTTTTAAGCCGCCCATGGAGCCGGATAATGCCTTTACATCCCCGGCCTGCTCCCCTGTCTTCAAAATGCCGCCCACACAGTCCAGGGCATTTACATACTCCTGGTTCATCTGGTCAAAATCAGACATGGGTTCGCTGAACTCCCGGACATACGCTTCCTGCATGGAACGCATCAGCCTTGTGGATGACCTCATCTGCTCCCTGGCCCCCGCCAGGCGCCGGCACTGTTCCTCTATGGTATACGACTCATGGCTGTACCGCCTGAAATTGCTGCGGAAAGCCCCGTCCTCAATATGGTCCAAATCATGTTTCATCTGCCCGTTCATATTGCCTGACACAGTACCGGCCGCATCGGACTTCAGGGCAGAGTGCCCCATTTTTGTCTCATACCGGTAGGTCTTTCCCAGGGCAACAAACTCAATGGAAGCCCTGAATTCCTGCTCGTTCATGCCGGCCCTGCCGTACAGCTCCAGACGGTTGATGTAGAAGAAGGATAAAGCCCCCTGTATGACGGCGTTCACCGCCTTCATGACGCCCTCGCCAACCTTGCCGGCCAGCTGCACCGCTGCTTTAGCCACCTGAAGGGCTGCCGTGGCCACTCCGATTGCCACATATACACCGGCCTTTGCCACCTCATAGGCTCCTATCTCGATTCCCTTTGCAATGGCCACAAATGCCTTTTTCCACCACTTCGCATTCCGGATGGATTGCCTGCAGTCCTCAATTCTACGGTTCAGGGAATCAATCTGCCCATACAGCTCGTTTACATGGGCCTGGGCCCTGTCAATTTCCCTTGTGGCATTCCTAATCTTATCCCTCAGCCGGTCAATGGCCCTGTTAATGCTCTCCTGCACCGCCTTCAGCTTCTCAGCCAGCCCGGACGTATCAATCACCAGGCGGAACTCAAACCCGCCCCGGTTGAAATCCTGGTAATTCACCTTCAGATGAATGCTCACATCAAAAATAGCCAGCCAGTTAAAACGCACATCAATGGATATAAGCCCCTTACAGAAAATAATCCTGGTCTCGTAATACAGAATGGACAGCAATTCAATGCGTCCGTCCAGATAGAAGGTCACATCCTTTTTGCCCGCGGACAGGAAGAACACGATTCCCTTTTGTTCCTTACACATAAACTGCCTGAGGACGCTGTCCGCCGGTACGGGAAGGGCTTCCCCGGACTCCTGCCCTGCCCTGGAGGGGCCTAACTTCAGGAATCCCAGATTTACCTCCGGTATCCGGCCATATGCCAGCACCCCGTCTCCCTCCCGAAAGGAAAACAGGACCTCGAACCGCACCTTGAAAATCTCAATCACGCCGCAGACAAAGATTCCCCGCTCCACCGTGTAACTGCCCAGCCTGGTATTCACATCCGCATAATAAAACTGGGCCGTAAGCTTTATCCTGCCCGAACTGTCTATGTAATAATGACGCATCCGCCGCTGGTCCACCAGGTCCACCCCATCCCCAAAGGGAGAAGCCTTTACCTGCTCCTTTTCCAGCACCAGACTGTTGTCATGAATCCTCTGGTTAAATGCCTCTGCCAGCCGGCCCCCGTCTGCGCTCTTAACCATTTCCATGTCAAATGCCTCCATGTCCTGGAAAGGAAGGCCCAGTATTCGAATAAAATCAATGCTGTCAAGGCCTTCAAAGGAAAGCCCCAGCAGATTCCTCACCAAAATAGGAACAGACAGGTCACTGACCGCCGCGGACAGCAAATCCAGCTTGGGGACCGACCCTGCCACGGTAAGCATCACAGCCCCGAACAGATGTATTTCCCGTATATAGAGATTGGCAAACATGGCAAAGACCGGACCCCGGTCAAATCCAATAGCCAGACAGGTGTCCCCTATGGAAAAGGGACCGGCCAGGTGAACGGGCTCCCTGACCTCCCCAAAAGCCTCCACCATGAAGCGGGTCTTTGATATGCCGCAGTTTACATGGAATTCCATATCCGGCACAAAGGCAAACCGGAAAGAGCCCTGAAGCGCCAGGGACAAGGCGCTGCTCTTAAGCTCCGCTGCCAGGCACATGTTCCTGGTTTCCATAAAATGGTTCTTGTATGCCGGGATTGCTGCCATGCACAGGAATCCGCCTTCACCCGCTCCCAGAAAAAGCTGTGTCTCCTCCAGACCGAACAACTCCCTGACCGCCCTTTCAAACACGCTGTTCCCGTCAAGCCTTAAACGGGAATATACAAGCAGGCTGCACCTTTCAATCCGGGCCGGAAATGCCTCTGTTCCCGGCGCCCCGGCCATCAAATCCCCGGGACCCAGTCCTGTTCCCACACGTCCGAAAAAATAAAACTCCTCCATTCCGAAAAAGTCCCCTGCTTTACTCACTGCATTCATAAGGGAGGATACCTGCGGCGGCTGCGCCGGATTGGGGGCTGGGGCTGCGGTGCACACTGAAAACGAAAAGAGAATGGCTGCGCTTCCCCTGCCGGCAGCTGCCTTGAAATACAGCCCCGGTTGGCCATAACCCAGGGCTGTGATTCCATGAATGCAGGAAAAGGCGGCGCATTGATTTGAAACACGGACCAGACCGGAAGCATAAGCTCCGAATTTGGAAGCCATTTCACTGTCTACAGCCTCCAATATTCCAGCGGGCCCTCTCCGGTCCATTTGCAGCTGCCCGCAAAATGACATTTCGCCCTTATCATACCAGACAGCCAGCCTGGCCGGACAGCCTCTGACTGCCCCCTCCACGGCCATGCTGCATGACAACTGACTTTGGTTCATTTCTGCCGCTCCTTTCCTGCGCTCACTCCATGCTGCTTAGTTTACTGATTCCTAAACCGTGCTTCCCACCCTATTTTGCTGCCTGGCTCTTGTCCGGAAGCGCGGCCGCACCCAGGTATTCGTCCACAGTAATCAGAGCCATCTTGTCCACTACCTTCTTTCTGTCCGTATTCCAGACGGAAATAGAAAGGTTCGTTACATCCACAATAGGCTTGATGGTTTCCGGCACCAGACCTTCCGTCACCACCTGCAGCTGAAACGCATATTCCAGAACAGAGTTCTCTCCCTTTTTACTGATGTACAGATAAGCCATCTGAAGCTTGATTACAATATCCTCCAATTTCATGGATGTGGAGCCGCTGCCCTCCTTGGCGGCCTCGGTCATGGCAGTCTCAAGCTGGGTCGTATCCACAGCAGTATCGCTGCCGGACACTCCCTTGGCCATCTTCTTGATGTCATCAATCAAATCCTTTACGGAAATACCGCTGTCCGGCGTCTGTTCCGACGGTATTAAAAGTACTGCGTACCCTCCTTCATTTTTTTCATACATGGCATGAAGCTGTGTCCCAATCAGGGAAAATTCAATGCCAATCGAGGCTTTTAATGTGTTGTTTTCCATCCTGTGATTCTCCTTTTCTTAATTGTTATATGGTTTTGCCTGTTATCAGCACAGCCCTCCGGATGACTGCAAAGCCATCATACCGTGAAAACTGTACCTCTGCGCCATGACGGCATCCTTTGAACGGTTACTGGCATAACTGGTGTATCCCGCCTCCGGATTTCAGACATTCAAGGCATAGTTCCAACAATCCGCACCATTCTTCCCGGCAAATAAAACGGAGTTCTGGATGCAATGACCAGCTCCACCTCATCCATGGTTTTCTGCAGCTTGCGCGCCCATCTTTCCAGTTCTTCCCATGTCTCCCTGTTCCCGCCCTCTGCATACAATATACATTCCTTCTCCGTCAGCTCCATCTCCTTTACCGTGTCATGGGTCCTCCATACCAGTCGGCTGTAAGCATCGGAAATCAGCTGTTCCTCCCCTCCAAGGGTACTGTTTCTGTCACGGCACAGGTCCATCTCATCTGCCAGGCGTATGATTCCCGCGATATAGGGAAGGCAAATAGACTCTGCCCCGGTCTGAAATACAGCGGGAAAGGCATTTTCATCCCATAAATCCGCTTTCCTATGACCTCTCACTGCCTGCATCACAGGAAACACATACTCCTTCCTGATTTCAAAAATCCCGCTGTATTTTTCCACCAGCAGGGCGCCCAACTCCTGATGGTATTCCCGAATCAGTTCCCCTTCACTGCCCTTGACGGGATATCGTTCCCCGCACAGGGCGGGGGCCAGCTTCTCAAAATCAGCCTTTGAAATACCCATCCCCAAATCATGGAACAGGATTCCCGTCAGAAGCACATACAGTTCACCTCCATTCATCTGCTGCAGGCAATTCCCCACAAGCTGCCCGGCCAGATTCATGATATTAAGGCAATGAAGGCTGCTGTGGTCCGTGTATTGGGGAAATACAGTCTTGTACCGGTCCAGCATCATACAGGCTCCTGCGGAAGCTTCCAGATAATTTCTGTGAAGGCCGGGTGAGCATTGCCGCAGGCGTCTGTGCAGTGCGAAATCATTCTGCGAATTGGTATGGCTTATATTCTGTTCTCTGTGGTTCATATGTATATCCATATGTATATCCCTCCATCTGTTCATCCTAAATCCACATTCTGTAATCCCGGCAGACAGTTCTGCCAGTAGTTCCGCCAGCAGTTCTGCCAACAGTTCCGCCAGCAGTTCTGCCAACGGTTCCGCCAACAGTTCCGCCAGCAGTTCTGCCAACGGTTCCGCCAACAGTTCCGCCAACATCCCTGTCACACATTGGGCTTTCGCTTTCCACTCTGTTCCTGTCTGTATGCCGGATGGCTGCTCTCCTCCTTCTGCCACATCTGATTCTCCTTAAGGGACAAATCTTCCAGTACGCTTAAAAACAGCCGGTCGCTCTGTTTCCTGTCCCTATAGCCTCCCACACCCAGCATGTAAAAAGAAGTCTCGCTTTTTAACCGCTCTGCATTAGCCCGGTACCGGATCATATTTTCATGCCACCCGAAAATACCGGACAGGCCTCCGACGATTCCCGACAAACCGGATAATGCCGTAATACACAGCTGCCGCATTCCATCAGAAAGCATATCTCCCGGGATGGAATTCAGAAGAAGTATAAGGGTAGGCATAACAATTCCCATACAGGCAGCCATATAATAAAAACACTGGCACCGGTTCGCCATAACCATGTACCACTCCAGTCTGTTGACCAGGCGTTCCTTGATATACGGGTCTTTGACATGCTCCTCAATACTTTTTAGGAAATCCCTGTCATTACCCATGTTGTAGGTGTCCATTCCTGATAATCTCATCTCAATCTATAGACCTCCTTTGGATTATACTCATACTGCCATGATACACCAGGTCCCTGCAGTACCGTATATAAGCGGCATGGATGGGCCAGCGGGCGGCACAATTGGATTGGATAACCAGGTGCGGTCATCATAGCGCAGGGCCGGCGCACAAAAAGAACGTCAGGCCACGGACCATTCCATGACTTGACGTCCTTTCATCCAATCAGGTTCCCAAAACCCAATCAGGTTGGATTACATACCTGCAAACTGATTCTTTACTTTCATGATTTTCTGCTGTTCCGCCTGCTCTGTCTGGTACCAGCCCTTGGCGGACATCTGCTTATAGATGTCATCCTGCATACACAGGCTGTCATTCAGCGCCTGGTTAAAGGTCTGGTGCACGTTGGCAGTGGAAGACTCGATGGTTCCGTGAACATACAGGTCGCATACGCCCTTCTCGGTCAGGAGAAGGTTCTCCATAATACACTTGTCATCCATTCTCTGCTTCCTCCTTATACGAGATTATAAAAACTGTCAAAAATCTGCTGATGCTTCTGTTCCATCTGCTGGGCCTGATTCTTAAGAACAGGGTCCTGCAGATTCTGGATGGCTTCCTGGCACTGCGTCATTAAAAACTGCTCATGGCCTAGTGCATCCTCAATATAATTTAATTCCTTCGGACTCATAATATATCACCTCCGGGATTAGTATGCCGCCCATCTTTTCAGGATATGCACGAATCCGCATCTCACTTAATATTATTATCAAATAAAACTTGTAATTCCACCCTAAAATACAGTACAATAGTAATAGTAACACGTATACCGGCAGTTAATTTTCCGGAACCACAAGGAGGGATACACAATGGCAAAAAAATCACTCATTATTGCAGCCTTGGCAGCATTCCTTTCCATAGGTACCCTTTTCTCAGCCTATGGGCAGGACAAAGCAATCACATCCATACCTTTGACATTTTCCTGGGACTCAGCCCCAAAGGGCGGCGAACTGGTAGGCAATGTATATGCAGTATCCAGCAACAGTGAATTCAAGGTAGAAGGAGCTGTGTACGACAAAAAGGACGACCAGTGGGACTACGGCGAGAGGCCCGTGGTGGAAGTGGAACTCTCTGCCAAGGACGGATACTATTTCTCCGGCACCCAGCGCAGTATCTTTTCCCTGACCGGCTGCGGCGCCCAGTTTAAAACCGCGGAAAAGGACGGGGACGGAAGCGCCTTAATCCTTCAGGTCTATCTGCCTGCCATAGACGGCAATCTGCCTGTTACCACATCCATCAGCTGGAACCAGACCACCGCTGTTTGGGATAAGGTAAACGGAGCCAAAAACTACGAAGCGCGCCTGTACCGGGATAAAATACTGGTGACCACCCAGAAGACTGCTGAGTCCACCTATGATTTCAGCTCTTATATTAATGTGGAGGGAAATTATACCTTTACCGTAAGGGCATTAGGCACCTACAGCTCCCAGGCCGGTCCATGGAGCGGCAGCTCCGAGCCCCTGACCATCCGAACCGAGGACGCCTGGTTCATTGCCAACGGAAAATGGGATAAAACATCCTCCGGTTGGCGCTATGTATATCCGAACAATGTTTATCCGGTGAACAGCTGGCGCTGCATCAGCGACAACTGGTATTACTTTGGACATAACGGATATATGGAATCTGACTGTTATGTAAAATCATCTGACCAGGATTTGTATTACTGGCTGGGAAGTGACGGAATCTGGAATACTGAGAAGGACACGGCTGCGCCGGGGACCGGCAGCAGAATCATATCATAATCCATGCAGAGAGCCTCACCGGTTAATTGACATCATTACCGGCGAGGCTCCTTTTTCAATTTACTTATCCTATTTCACTTTACTCATCCTATTTCACTTAATTAAATAGCACTTTCATATAAAGCTGCAAAGGACATCCGGTCACATGCATGCTCCACATAATCCAGCAGCCAGGTGGAAAGCTCTGTACACAGCAGGTATTGGTTGTTGTCATCCAATTGGGCGATTCCTATATCCAGCAGGCTATACAGCTGGGTCTGGAATCCATAGTCCTTTACAATACTCTGTGACAGTACAATCCTGATTTCCCCATTGTCAGTCCTTACCGTATCAGCCTCCTCCAATAAATCCAAAATATCCTTCAGGTTCCTTCCCTCTCCCATCATGGTGCGGAAATTAGATAAGTCACTGGGAATATTGGACTTCTTTTCCAGTACATTCTGGAAATTAATATCAAGATAGATATATTCACACAGGTCATCTAAAAAAGCAAGATTCTTTCGTATCAGCTGAGCCATAATCTGAATACAGTTATAGCGCCGCACTTCCTTTTGCGACAGGCGGTGAAAAATACCCTTGTGCTCATCGGAACGGTAACACAGAATCTCACTCTGGTTAATCATTGTCCTGAATGCGTCGGACTTGACATTCTGCAGCAGCTTTCCATCCCGCCCCGGCCGGTCGTACATCTGATAGTAGGGGTCAATATAGATGTAACCGGAATCCCGGACAGCCTTTTTCTCATTTAAAAGTCTGGAGACAATATCGCTGAATCCGGATTTGCGTATATCTGTCTCAGCTGCCCGCAGGGAATAATCACTGCCGCCTACACTTTTTGCGGCAATCTCCTGCTGCGCTATCCATTTTCCAAACTTCTCTTTTCGATTGTTAAACATACTGCCTCCTCCTTTCGCAGGAATCATCACGCCCTCTTAGACGGTTTACTGAATAAATGTTCCAATACAATCCGCTTTTTCTCAGGCTCCGCACTCATGATATTCTTAAAAAATTCCAGCTGTCTGGGACTGATAAAGCCCACAAATAAAATAAGGTTGTCTACCATGACCGCAATAAGGGCTGATAATATACCCGGTACCTTTTTCTTCCAAAATGAGGTCAGGTTCTGCTCAAAAATATGCTTATCCATATTTGTATCCGCGTAGTCCTGCTCCAGAGCTGCCAGATACTCTTCGGCATTAACCGGAGAGACTTTTATCTCCTGTCCGTCTGCCGTAAAACCATAGCTTCTTTTCGGCACTGAATTGATAATCATATAACCATTCTCAAACAGGGTATTCCTCAATTCCCCATACCGTGACTCTATCTCCTCCGCCCGTTCATTCAGATGCAGTTTTGTAATTGCATCCATACCTGCAAGATACTGGAATTGAAACCATTTATATTCGCCCAGAACAGCTGCCCCGCTTAACAAAGATACTTCAGGGTAAGCCAATTGTATGTTTCTGCAGGATTCCTGAAATCCGTCCCGGTCTGATTCACTCCATGCATCCTTCTGCAATAAAGCGGATGCCGATGCAATATCCCGGAGCAGACTGTCATCATCCCCGTCTCCCGCATCACCGTTTACAGCGCCCTCATACTCCGCCAGAAGCGCAGGCTGGCTGGCAAACAGATTTCCGGCTAACAGCGTCTTCTGCTCCGCAATGATATCCTCCTGTTTCCTGACATCCTCATCATGTTTGGTTTCCAAATCATTGATAAGTTTCTGTGTATAAAAGCCAACGGTATTATTGGTATTTCCTAAAATGCTGTTCTTATCACTACTCAGCTGCTGGTCCAATTCCTGTATTTTATCAGTGGCCTTGTCAATGGCACTCATCCCTTCAGAATATTCCTGATAACTCTGGCCGTACTGGCTGATATAGGACTCCCTCTTTGTCCTGGCCGTCTGCCCGGATGTTTCCAGCTGGTCTTTAGCCTGCGACAGCTGTTCCTGGACATCCGCCGACAATTTCTGGTAGAAATCCGAATCCATGTCCTGATACAGCAGCGAGACAGAACGCACCACTGACTGCTTTGCCTCCGTAAATGTGTCCATCCTTCTGATATTCTGCGGATACAACGTAGTAAAAAATGCCTGGAAGGAAAAAAAGGATGACACTGCCAAGGTTCCGAAATAAATGGTAAATAACATCCGCGCTGTTTTTTTATCCTTCATCCTGTAATGGCTGACAGAACTGATGAAAGAGAAGAAGATGTAAATAACAAGGACCAGGCTGAAATAAACAACCACATAATTAAAAATCTTCCGGTCATAGTAATGGTGCATGGGGAGCCGGTTGACAATGTAGCCTCCGCTTACCAGCACAAGCAGTGCAATTCCGGCCACAGAAACATGGAGCATGCTGTTATTGCCCGGATATCCTGACTGGCTGTCCCAGTCCATCTCCAAACCAATCCGCAGGCTTGTCCTTAACAGCAAAGTCTGTATCCCGATTGTCAGCAGTCCTGCGATGAGCTTGTTATTAATGCAATAGCACCACCCTAAATATGTAGTATAAAAAGAGGCGATGGACAAAGCACTGCTGGCCAATACACACACTTTCTGTTCAGATGTATGTTTCCCCGTCAAAACATCCAGCAAAAGGACCATATAAAGCTCCACAGCCTGCAGGAGCTTAAATGTAAGCTGAAAGCCTGCAAGAATCAATGAGCAAACCTGCTGGATAATAAAACTGATTGCCTGCTCCAGCAACGGTACCATTCCCGTTGTCCTGAAAATGATGGTAATAATCCATACCACCGCCAGAGCGGCTCCTGCCAACCCCAACAACTCCTTCCAGGTAAACAGGTTTGAAGCCTGTGTCACAAGCGACTGCAAGAATAACATAAATAAGCCCCCCTTCTTCACGTTTTCCCATTTCAAAACCAGATTTATATGCTATAATCATATTATACGCGGTGAAACATGCTTTTGGAAAGTTCAAGATAGGCCGCTGAACACCAAGTTTGTCAAACCTAATATTTGTATAAGTATATGATTCCATGGGGGGATTACATATGACTAATAGCAAAACACTAACCGCAAAACAGGAAAACCTGGAAGTAATGCAGGTTCTAATTAATTCCATGTACGAAGCAGGAATCACATATGTGCAGATAGCCAATCTGGCTGAATGTGCCAAAAACAGTGTGACGAACTGGAAGAAAAGTATATCCTCTCCGGCTCTCCACTATTTTCAGAAGATAGAAAAAAACATTATGCCCCTGCTGGCCGCCAACAAAGAGGACCTGGATGTCAAAATCATGGCAAATATACGCTCGAAAGGCAAGGACGTCAAGACGGTCCAGTTCATATTGGAACGCTTGTCTCCGGAAGCCGGTATCTGCCGTTTTCTCCAGTACTATGTTTTCAATTATCAGAATGACCGGAAATTAGATTTGCTGGAAGAACTCATTACCAATCCCGAATATTTAGAGTATATACGAAAAGTATTGCTTAAAAAACTGCAAATTAAGGGTAAAGGGTACAAATTTTTTGATGCGGATTTTTGGGCCTTTAGCCGCGGCTCTGATATTGACACAGAGCCCATACTAAAAGACGGCAATTGGCTGATGCTGAGATTTGCTGACTCTGAAAGTTCCTACGGCTACCGCACCCTGCTGCATATCAAATATTCCTATTCCAAAGAAGAACTGCTGCAGCTCTCCCTGTTCATGCGGGATAACCCGGACAAGGTAAACATGATGGTCCTGATAACTGCCGACAGGGTTTCCCAGAAAGAATTACATTATTGTATCCAGGACAATATTTATGTGGAAAAGCTAAAGGTAAAAGACGTGGCAGAAGAATCCGCCAGTGAGAATTTCATATACGAGGAAGGACCGGATGCCGAAAAACTGCTGCCCATCAACCGCTTCTGCGATACCATCTGGAACCGCATCAGCAAATACTTCAGCGTTATCTATAAAAACATTATATTCAGCCATCTGGATGAAAAGCTGAAGGAAGGCAAGCGTGCCGAAAGAGGAATCCTGTGGGAGGACCATTTTGCCAACCGTCATGAAATCAATTTCGAATGCGAGCGGATAAAAGAAATCCTATCCCGTGAAAACAGCTCCGGCGTTTCCCCCTGCAGCCGTGATAAAGTAGCCGTATCCATTGGGTTTGTCAGCTTTCCTGTGCTGTTAATGCTGCGGGAGCATTTCCAGAAAATCATCTGCCTGGATAATGCCATGGACTGTATCAATGAGTATAAAAGAAAATTCGGAGGACGGGTAGATTTTTCCATATTCACCTCATCCATTGCAGACTATATAACCAACCGCTGCTCCCTGTATCATAGTGTGGACCTGGTGGTAATCGGTACCGGCTATGCCAGCTTTCTGAGATATCCCTCTGTTTACTACCAGTATATCAATACCTGGCTTAAAAATGACGGAATCGTTTATATATCGTACTATAATTCGGAATTCATATATGACTATATAGACTGGATAACCCTGAATCAGAATATGGATTTCCTTCCAGTTGCCGACACAAAGACAGCCAAGGTCAACATAAATAAAGCAGGAAAATATTATATATACTGTGAAACCAACAATTATAAGGACGCCAAAAGCTTTGTAGGCAGATACTTTAAACTACAAAACATATACTCCTATCCAGTTGCATCCGTATTATTTGAACAGGGAAAACACTTTCTGCAAAACATCCTGAAAGAGCTGGACAAAGAATATGCCAGAAAAGGCGTATCACTGGACAACATGACCTTCAGCAACTGCCGCGGATGTTTCCTGGATATTGTGGCTCAGAAGAAAACCAAGCCCCTGGTCTGCAGCAGCGGCATGGAACAACACCTTATCCATCACGCCTATGCAAGGACCTGGGACAACCGCTATGAACAGCTGAAAAAGGAGGGTCTGCGTGAGGATGGCCATAACTACGTAAAAGTCCTCATCTGCCAGGACAGAAACACATCCGGCAGCATGACCCTGCCAGGGATAAAATGTTACTACGCCATCGCCCTTCCCTATAATAAACAGATTGAAGAGACCACTGATAATGAAGTGGTGGTATTCAGCAAAAAGCTGAAGCTTTTAAACATACAGCAGCTAAACGAACTGGGCTTTGAAATCGGGAACATTACGCCCTTCTTTACCTTTAAGAATGAGAATGTAAAATGGATAAAAATCTGCGACCACTCCCTGCTGAGCAGTTCCTATCCTTATATTTTTACAGGAAGCGGCCGGTGCGATGCATCGATAAAAATGTCCAAGAGAGAGTTCCAGGGTTATTTGGAACAGTATTCTTATGATTATAGTCAGGTGCTTGGGGGGTGAAAAGGAAGAGGACTCAACGGTTTGGGGTTGAGTCCTCTTTCATTAATTATGGTTTTGCCTCTTATATTTACCATTTATCTTAATCATTTATCAGCGATAGAACCTCTAAAACTCCTTGTCAGCTTACAACCAACAAGTCATCTCCCTTAGCTTACCACAACACCTATCACTTCGCATCCAATATTCGAAGCTAATTCCAACTCCTGGGCAATCAGTGAATATTTTGATGTATTCCTTTCTTCTACCAAAATAATTCCTTCACATTCAGCAATGGCCTTTCTCACAGATGCATTAGAAATCATATCACGCGCTGTTTCTACGCACAATTCCGGTAAGTCCTTATGAATCTGTTGGCACACTTTATCCATAGTATCCTGTGATGCAAATCCTGTAATGAACAGCCGAGTCTTTCCCGATGCATAGTTACCTATATTCGTAGTAATCATTTCCAGCACTGCATCATCCGGCCACACCTTATCATCTCCTGCCATTCTGCGGAGCCAGCTGTCTATAAATCCTAACATCCTTTTGCGTGGTGCTTGATAGAAAGCCCCCAAACTTTTTAATCCAAATCTGTTTCTTATTTCTTTATCAGAGGTTACTTTATCATTTAATATATACTGTACACTCACTGCAAATACAGCCATAAACCCTCCAGCGAAAAAACCAATTATAGCGTACTTGACACTACTCTTTATAGAATGTTCCGCTGACGTTGATACAACAGGTTCCTTCAGACTATTTAGACTTTTCTGGGATTCCTCCAGCTCTTTTTTCAATGTCCCCGCATTACTCCGCACTTTCTGCTGCCAGTCCAGAAGATCTGTATCTACCGTTTCGCTCACCGGCATCTTCTGTATATCTAACTCATGTTCTCCCAGCTTTGTTTTATATAAGGCATGAAGTGTCTCCAATTCATTTAAAACTTCTTCTAAAATTTTTTCTGTTGCCTGAGAATCAGTTCCTTTTACCTTTATATGCAATAATTTTATCTCCTGATGGTTTTCATATAAAGGCGATACCATCATCGATACATGTGACAAATCTGAATTCATACTTTCTTCTGTAATGCTCAGAAGTTCCCTCAGGTGTCGGCTTTCATATCCATTCTCATCTGCCAGCTTATCTAAATAGTCTCCTCCAAGCAGAAAAGACTTATAAAGTGCAAGCAGACTATCCATACTGCTTTCTGTAGAATCCTTGCTCTTAACCACCACATCTGCTGCAGATATAACTTCATTATATGGGTTAATCTGCATAAGCGGGGCATTCGCTATATAGTAATTCTGCTCATCTATACTCGCTTTAAGATTTCGAACCGTTTTCTCAACTGCTGCCCTTTCTTCCATAAATCGTGTGAATTCTTCCTCATAACCTTCAGCTGTCTCTGTTGCAATCTTGTCTCCTGTGACTTTTAGCGCTTTATATCCACCTATCAGTATCATGCCTGCAACAGCAGCAAACAACAATATCCTCCACCTGTACAGAACAGAAAAAAGTAAGTCCTTTAAATTAATTTCTTGTTCATAGTTATCTGTATACATCTCTTCTCTCCTATCACTTATCTTGATCCTTTTCCCGTTAAAACAACACCAATTGTCAAAAGCAAGATTTTGATATCCTTCAAGATACTCCAGTCATCAATATACTGCATATCCAGCTGAACTACTTCATCAAAATCCTTTATATCACTTCTTCCACTAATCTGCCATAATCCAGTCAGACCCGGAGTCATACTCAGTCTGCACTTATGCTTTGCCTCATAGCGCTCAAACTCATCCACTGTGGGCGGCCTTGTCCCAACCAAACTCATATCCCCTTTTAAAACATTCCAGAACTGTGGTAATTCATCAATACTTGTCTTTCTTATAAACCTTCCTACTTTTGTAATCCTTGGGTCATTCTCCATCTTAAACATCAAGCCCTGGACCTCATTTTGCTCCATAAGCTCCTTTTTTCTCTGTTCTGCATCCTGATACATAGACCTGAATTTGTAAAAGGTAAATCTACGACCGTTTTTTCCAATTCTCGTCTGACCAAAAAAGACCGGTCCTGGTGACTCCAGTTTTATGGCTGGGGCTACAATAATAGTAACAATCCCAAGTATAATCATCCCAACCAGACTTCCAACTATATCCAACAGACGTTTCATTACCAGGCCTCTGGCAGAAATGATGTTCCTGGCAAATGTAACAACTGCATACTTTCCCACACGATTCAGTACCTTATTGCCCCGGTTCAGCAAATCAAACGCATCAATATTTACATCCACAATAATTCCCATTTGTTCCATATCTGAAACCCAGTCTTTTAATACAGAAATAGGCAGCATCTCTGTATGTGTTATAAATACCTCATCTATATCATTGTGTATAACATAATTTAACAATGAATTCCGGGAAGCCACAATGGGATATCCCATAAATAATTCTTCATCCACCTCTTTATCAAGAAATACAATCCCTTTCAAAATACGATTCCATTCCTTATACTCAATTAGGTTACCAATGACATCTGCTGCCCTCCGCGAATCTGTAACCAGGAGCATGCGGCTACTATATCTGCCATGTTTATAAATCTGCACCATATACTGTTTAAAACCTATACGCACCCCATAAGTAAGGATTAGGTTAATAACAATAAAATAGCCAAATACAAGCCTTGACAAGTCTTCTGTTCTATGAAGGATAAACAGAAGCACCACCCAGCAGATTGCAAAAACCACTTCCATCTGAACAACACTTACTAATTCTTCAAAAGGACCTCTTCTAAAAAAATGGTGATTAAAATCCACAAACACATTAATCATTATATAGATAAAAATCATAAAAGCAATTTGCCAAATTTGGTCCCAGTGACTTATAGCCCCATAAAACCGTTCAAAACGAATCCAGAATGCCGCCGCGCAGCTGCATAGTATGCAAACAATATCCAACGTCCATATCAGCATCGTTTCAATGCTTTTTCTTTTCTGGTACATTATCCTTCGCTCCCCATGTACGTCCTATTACAATCTATTCACCTTTATGATTTGCTGTCAACGTGAACATTATAGCATATTCAATGCAAAAAGGCCTTACTATTCGCTTAATTTTAGGTTTTTTCTCTGCTAAAAAAGCGGAAAAATGTAAAAACTATATATGGCGCAAAATTTACGGTTATAATTGCTGTACTCAAGAATACTAAAAATTATGGAAAAAATCAAGTAAATCAGCCTAAACTATGATATAATAGCGCCTAGAATCGATAGTACAATAAAATATAAAAGGAGCAAAGGCCGCATTATGAAATCAGTTTATTTTAGTAACTTAATAGAGGACTTATACAAAAAGAGAATAATCATTGGTATTTTTGTTTTGGCTTGCACTATGCTCTTTGCAATCCTAGGATATAGAAAAGCCGTTCCTAAATTAAGTCTCAATAAACAGCAACTAGACGAGGTAGACAAGTATAACGAGCGTTTGGCTGAATATGATTCAATGATTGCAGATATAGAAGACAGTCTTTCCCTAACCAACCAGCAGATTGATTCGCTGCAGACATATATAGATAATTCAATCTATATGAAAATTGATTCTCAAAACATCCAGACAGCCTCTGTACAATATGGCATTCAGTCAGATGGAGAGATAGATAATATACTAAGCGCTTTAACTCTATATGTGAATGAGGGTGGATTAAAAGAAGCATTATCCGAAGAATTTACCAATTTAAATACAGAATATTGGAAAGAAATTATATCCTGTTCTACAAACGGCAATGTCTTAAACATATCATTAATTCATTATAACGCCGATGACGCAAAAAGGATTCTTGATATCATAAAAACAAGGCTGCAAAATCAGGTTGCCACGATTGCTTCTGTTCAAGGTACTTTTTCCCTGTCCGAAATAGACAGTTCATACTATATCAAATCAGATATTAGTGTAGCCAATACACAGAACAGCACCCGAAACAATCTGAAAAATTATATAACAAACCGCTCGGACTTAAATAACAAATTAATTTCCCAGAAGAATGCAAAAAGCGCCTATATAGAAAAGAGCAAGCCTCAATCCCTTCCCGATACCTCGGTAAATAAAGCTGCCAATATAATAAAATATGCAATATCCGGATTTCTCTTTGGTATCATCCTTCCATGCATATGCTTTATGCTTCAGTATATACTGGGAAACCGCATACGGTCTGCAAAAGATATAGAAAACTATAACGTTCCTGTTTTGAACATTGGCTTGATGCCGGATACCTATATCCATTCTCTTGATAGAAGCCTGATTGATATAAAACTGCTTCTTCAGCAACATCAATTATCTTCTCTTTTCTTAAACGCACTCTCTGAGCAGCCAAGAGTTCGAGAAGCAGTTAATGATTATAAGACACTAACTGAGCAGGCAGGCATTCCCACCGTGGAAGGTTATAATACATTTGAGGATGCTGACGAACTGCAACAAATGATATCTATAAAGAATTGTATCCTATTTATCAAGGTTGGAAAAGATACGTATCCACAGTTAGAACAGCAACTCAACCTATGCCGTAGTTTCAAAATAGATATATTAGGATGTATTATCGTTTAATAATGCATTCTATTTGGAGATTAATTATGCAGACAATTAAAAACAATTATCGAAACTATATCCATGACTTTCATATGGGGGAAATTCTGTTTTTTACTGGTTATATTCTATATCTTGGAAGGGGTGTCTGGGCAACTACCACATTTCCCCTTCCAGGCATCATCAGCAAATTGTGCCTTTTGCTTCCAATTATTTTTATAGGTCTGAAAGTTATACTGTATGACGGTTATACTATCAAGCCCCTTTTATTTATATTCATAATGATATTATGTTCTGTGTGTGTACTTTACTATACTGGATACCTTAATATCGTTTTCTGGATTCTTCCTATCATAGGAAGCAGGCACATTTCTTTTAAAAAAATTTTAAAAGTTTATTTGCTTATAGTGGGTGCAGTTGTATTCCTGGCTTTTGCATCATCCCTTTTAGGTATTATTGATAACTACAAATACATTGCTGAAGATCGCGGAATACGGCAGTCCTTTGGCATTGTCTATACAACCGATTTTGCCTCCCACATTTTCTTTTTGATAGTAACTGCGTACTACCTGGGGGCTGAACATCTGAATTATCATCACCATATAGTGACTATTATAACCGCCTATTTAATCTATCGTTTTTGTAATGCCCGTTTAGACTCTATATCCATACTACTTACAGTCCTGTTATTTGTAAACGGACCGTTTATAATTCATTCACAACATATACCCAGAAATTTCAAACAATCCTGGATATATTTTTGGAAAACAATAAGCCCGGTTTTTATGCCGATTCTGGCAGCAGCCTCATTTGTACTTACTATATTATACACAGAAAGTATCTCTGTACTAGCAGTAATCAACCAATTGCTTTCCAACCGATTAAGGATTGGACGGTCTGGCATAGTAACTTATGGAATTCGCCCATTTGGCCAGACAATTGATATGATTGGAGCCGGAGGCGGGCTTACCTGGCCACAAGAATACAATTTCGTAGACTGCTCTTATATCCATATCCTTTTGAGATATGGCATTATAACCGTATTTATAGTTCTAATCACATATGTTCTCTGTTGTATCAAAAACAGGCATGACCTTTACTTTTTATATGCAGTGGCCTTAATCGCCTTAAACTGTGTTGTTGCACATCATCTGCTTGAACTTGAGTACAACCCTTTTGCCCTAGCTCTTTTTAGTAGTTGCGCCCGATTGTCTCCTAAACCCTTGGAATGTTGCGGCAGCTATAGTTCGTCCAAGGAATGGTATGGCAATTGTCAATAAGTCATAAGGTACTGTCCGAAAAAGTTTGAATACACATCCAAAAAGTCAAGGAAAGCCTCCAAAATAGGATTCTTTCCCTGACTTCTATTTTTGTCAAGCGCTCATCTCCACATCAATTATCCTATTTTCATTGCATAGAATCATTTATTCATTAAACCTTTCCTAAAATATAGATAATACGCACCCACGCAAAGCATTGTACCAATGGATATAATAATCCCTATCTTAAAATACGGAACCTGATAGTCTATTTCGATATGATTTTTTCCGGTATTAACCGGTACAAGCATCAAAGCATTAGCTCCCTCTTCTAAATCAACCTTTTCTCCATTTACTCTGGCGCTCCATCCTTTTTCCATTGGAATTGTCAACATTGTAAAGCCAGCCTTTGGCGACACAATTTCAGCTTCAACATACCCCTCTTCTATTGTATTAATCTTCACGGAATTGGACCTTATGCTTTCTATCACCTTATAAAAAAGTTCTAAATCCAACTGATAAAATTGAGGATGAATCTGCTCTGATAATCCATGAAATTTTTCAAACCTAACTGTGTGATTTCCCGGATTCTGACCAACACTAAATACTTTATAAGTCAGCCATCCTTCATAATCGCAGCGGTACTCATTATCAATAAATACCTTCAAATTCTGAACTTCTGAATCTGCATATCCGTAAAGAATGTGCCCAGGCTCCAAATTAATTTCATATGAAATTTCGTCTGATGTATGGGATATCATACGATATGGCGCAGGTTTAAATATTTCCACCTTTTCACCCAGTATATTTGAATATATTTCATTCTGAAACTGAAAATGATTAGATTCAGATATCATCTTCTTGCTGTCCTGCGATGCCCAAAATCCCAAAGGAAGCACATAAGGATTTTCGTATATACTTTTCCCATTAATTTCGACGTCTGATTTCTGCACCAGCCCTGGATAATCATTGTCAGCAAACACATACTTGATTCCTAATAAACTGTCAGATGGCAGAATTGGTTCCTGGTATAAACTCACAGTATCATTCTTGCCATATCCCAATAATTCACTAAACAATCTAAGTTTTTCATTAAAAGCTGAACTATAATGGGAAAATCCATTATAATTAAAGCTCATATTCTCCAAAAAAAATGCTGAGCTTTTGTTCTTGTCAAATCCCCTGTTTAATGTCTGCTCTATTCTATAAAATGGAGATTCATCTGTACACTTCACTATATCTACCAATTGTCTCTGAGCTATTACATAATCCCGAAATTTTATATAGTCCCCCCAGTTATATGCTTTACATAGCGCAAACCCATTCATGCATAATTCACTCAATGTAAATATTAGTATCGCAATAAATCCCGCTTTACGTTTTATATTCTTAGGATGCAAGAGCCAGGGAGAAAACAAAGACACTATTGCCATAGAAAAAATGGTCATATAGAGCATTTGTTTTTTAAAGGGTGATATAAAGTCTAGTATTATCCACAGAGCAGTATATACTGACCAAATAAAGATTAAAATACGTCTTGATACATATGAATTTGTCTCTGCCAAACCGATTGCCGCCAAATAAATAAAAAGCCATGTCTGCAGATACGAAAAGCGATACATATCACTATATGCACAGCGAAAGCCATTCCAAATATTCTCTAATGGTTTAATAAGAAGAGACGCTGCCATAATTCCCACAAAAAGCAAAGACAATTTAAAATCGCGCCCAGACCTTTTGTACATGGAAACCAAGGAATATGTGAACCATGCCAAAACAAATGTACCGCAAAAAAGGCTAAGTGACCGACTCCCTGCATCATTCCCTATTACTAGTCCCCGAATCATATTGATTGGAGTTCCATTGATATGCAATGCAAAAATATTTCCCCCGGTAGATCCCCCTTTCCCTTGAATTAAGGCATAAACATTTGGAAAAAACAATAGTGCACTTAAAAGAACGCCAAGAATCATATCACCACAAAAATGAATGCATTCAATACAATATTCTTTCCATTCCTTTTTTCCCTGTTTGAGCAACTCATATCCAAAATAGAGAACTGCAAATAGACAGTTCATATAGGCTGTGTACCAGTTGAATAAAATCGCAGCAAAAACCGTGGCAGCAAGTGCTCCCCCTTTTTTCTGTTTAACCAGCCTCCACACTCCATACATCATGAGCGGCAGCATATAAACCCCATCCATCCACATTATATTTTCCACCTGCAACACACAATAGTACGAGGTGGCAAAACAAATGGACAGTAAAAATACTAACTCCTTTTTCAACTGAGGAAAACGTCTCCGTAAAAAAAATGTCTGGGTTAGGCCGCACATTCCCAGCTTTAATGCTGATACAACAAAGATAAATATTTGGAGATTTTCTTGTAAAAAAAGAGGCAGGAGAATATTAAATGGCGAAGACAAATAATATGCGAAAAGCGCAATTGAGCTTCCCCCCAACCCTTTTGTGAAAGTATATCCTAACCCTGCATCGCCATCCATCACATGCTTTAAGTAAGAAAACAATTCTACATACTGATATCCTAAATCGTCCTTCATATTACTAATTGGCCCAAATGGATATATATGACCAAACCACCATATTAAGCTGAATACAAGTACTGGCACTCCAAACGACAGCAAATATAGAGACACTCTTTTTATTTTTCTCATAATATTTTATTTGATTACTCCTATAAATTTAATATTGAACTTATAACTAACGTAAATATTATATCATAGACCGCGAAAAAACTCTTTCCTATTTCTTTAATTCACTACTTTTTATATAATATATCTACTAAAATCAAGGAGGACTCTACATGAAATTTTATTATGAACATCAATCAAAACTTACTGAACAATTTCTTTCTACCATTTCAACGGAACGTAACCTATCCCCAAAAACAGTATGTGCATATCGCTATGATTTAACACATCTGAACAGATGGATTCAGACTCAAAAAAAGCCGGCATTCAATGCTAATACCCTCCTGGAGTACTTCTATTTCCTCCAAAATATTGTCAAATTGAAACCCCGCTCCATTTATAGGAAACATGTAGCCATCCGACAATTTTGCGATTTTCTTATTCGTGAAGAATATGCCAAAGAAATTTTCTTTCGATTTTCAACAAGGCATTTCCAGCTTCCCGTCAATCTCCCCCGCACCCTTACCAAGCAAGAAATTACATATCTTATCCAATCTACAGAGCAGGAATATATCTCTCTAACCTCCCCCTACCGCCAATTAATTTGTCTGCGAGATATGAGCATTATTGAAATGCTGTTTTGTCTTGGTCTTCGCATAAGCGAGATCTCCAATCTTTTATTAGAAGACTTTGATTCTGTCTCCAAGAGTATTCTGATTCGTGGGAAACGGAATAAGGAACGGCTTCTTTTTATTTCTGCTCCCACTGTTCAAAAAAAGCTTTTGGCTTGGCTCTCTGTTCGAGTTAATTTAAATCCATCTACTAACCATATATTTATTAACAGATATGGGAGGCAGCTATCCATATATGGTATTGAAAATATTTTCAGCAAATACAAACACATTTCCCATATCAACCCTAAAGCTACCCCTCACTATTTGCGTCATACTTTCGCATGTCATCTTCTCAATAATGGAGCTAATCTAAGAGATGTACAGGAATTGCTTGGACATGCCAGCATTGCCACCACACAGATATATACAGAAGTAAGTATAGAGCGGAAAAAGGAGGTTTTAATAAAGTATAATGAAAGAAACTTTTTAATGAATTAATATAAGCCTAAAAGATGTAACGGGTTACCTAACAGCACTATTTGCTGTCAGGTAGCCCATTTTTGATGGTCAAAATAATAGCAATTATTTAAAGTTTGCTTTTGCAAAAAAGTCACTGTCCATTATTGAATGAACAACAGTTGAGTAAAAACGTAAATAATTGATAATCATTAAGGAAAATATAGCTAGCTTTGTAACCTGAATTATTTTTATGAATTCATAAGTTACATTCATAAGAATAAAATGCAATCCCCATGAGTTTCTTATGGATATACGAGGTTTCCCAGTTCAAAAAGTTACCGTACAAATACACAAAAGGAATTAATTTGTCAAATAATTTATATGGTGTAGAAGACGATGAATGTCATCCATTTTATCTAGTATCATTTCACCATTCATTAAAACAATGCCAGAAATAAGCAGGTTTTAACGGTGATTTACGTTTGAGTTAAGGCTTATGGAGGGGATAGCATAAGTAAGTAGTATTAGCTAAAATAGATGCTACAATAGACATTTGGTAAGTTGAACAGTCAACTACTAAGAAAAAGCTGAGTTTAGCAACCATCAAGCACTACATAAACTAAGAGTTCCCATCTCTCTTTTTAAAGCTCTGTAACATGATAAGAACACTAGATGGTAATCTACTCCAGCTGAGTAGCCTAGCTATTTGTGAAATCTAAAGTCCACAGTAACTACAACATAGATTAAGAAAAAGGAAAGGAATATGATGTTTTGTGCTTTATAAACATCATACATAATTATAATGATTATTACAAAAACACCATTTAGAATGTCATTTTTTGGCGGTGGTACAGATATGGAGGATTACTTTAAAGAAAATAACGGAGCTGTAATATCCACTACTTTTGATAAGTACTGTTATGTGAATGTTCGACACCTGCCACGTTTTTTTGATTATAAAACAGAAATAACATATTCTAAGATAGAGAAAGTAAAAAATATTGAAGATATTAACCATCCGGCTATTAGAGAAGCTATGAAAATGTTGAATATGCATGAGATAAGGCTAATTTACGAAGCAGATTTGCCGGCTCGTTCAGGGTTAGGAACAAGTTCTTCTTTTTCAGTTGGAATGCTAAATGCCTTTTATGCACTAAAAGGAAAATATGCTGATAAAAAGAAGTTAGCTAACGAGGCCATATATTTGGAAAGGGTTCTTTGCAATGAAGTTGGAGGATGGCAAGATCAAATAGCGGCGTCATTTGGTGGATTTAATAGAATTAATTTTAAGGAAAATGATTACGAAGTCCTTCCGATAATCATCTCACCTGAAAGAAAAAAGAGGTTGAACGATAATTTATTAATGTTTTTTACGGGTTTTACTAGATTTTCATCAGATGTTCAGAAAACAAATAACGTAAGTGGTACTGATGAGAAAAGAGCCAGACTAAAACATATGTATGAACTTGTAAATGAAGCAGAACAAGTTTTAGTAAGCAAAAGTAGAGATATAGATGATTTTGGACGACTTCTTGATATCACATGGCGATTAAAGAAAGGAACAGGTGCTGCAATTAGTACTGACACTATTGATGAATTATATGAAAAAGGAATTGCAGCTGGGGCTATGGGCGGAAAACTTTTAGGAGCTGGCGGCGGGGGATTCCTTGTGTTCTATGTTCAACCGGAAAAACAAAAGGCTGTAAAAGAGGCCATGAAGAATCTGATGTATATTCCATTTAAATTTGAAGATGGTGGTACAAGAGTTATTCATTATTCTCCTGAAGCATATGAAGCAATAGTAAAATAGAAGTTCATGGAAATGATACTAAAAACATATAGATTTTTTAACTGAAGGTAATAACAGCCAGTAGTTGCTCATGAATAAATCGCAAGTGAGTTAACGAGTCACTAAAAGCTCTTCTCTCCGTTCAAGTAGTATGTGCTGAAAAGTTGTAAATTACTTAAGTAAGAACCGACAATCTTACAGATAACTTAGAAATAGGTGGAATAGCAAAGCTGTTGGTGGTGTATGAAGTATTGCTTTTATTATGAATTACATAAATAATGCTAAGGGGCTAGGGGTATTGGTACAATGGTTGTATTAACTCAATAGATTAAGCGATTTTTTTGAAATAACTACTTTGGATTATAAACAATTGGTTTTACCAATTAAGATAGATGAAAGGTTGCTAAAACTACAGATTTAGCATTTTTTGTTTTAGTAACAGAGACTTATATAATACTGGAACTATATTTATCTGTATGTAACTACTTATGTTGGATGTAAGATAATCTTTTTTGAGAAAGATAAAGTAGACAAATATGAAGAAACAGCCTTTACTAAATACCTACATAAACAATATGGATATGCAAGAAACCATACATGCAATAGAAAGTATGATTGAGTGTAAAAAGAAAAGTTATATTGTAGCACTCAATGTTGATGTGGTAATGAAAATTGAACATGATACTAGACTTAAACTAATAGTAGACGAGGCAGATATAGTGATTGTTGATGGACAGCCTCTTGTTTGGATAGCAAAATGGCATAAACAGCCAGTCAAAGTAAAAGTATCGGGTTCAGATCTTGTGCCAGAATTGTGTGAGCTAGCTGCTAAGAAAGGATATACCATTTTTATTATTGGAGGAAAAGAGGGTATCGCTGAGAAAGCAAAATCGAATTTGGAAAATAAGTATTCAGAAATTAAAATTGTAGGAACCTATGCTCCGCCATTTGGATTTGAAAATGATACAAGAGAACTAGAAAAAATTAATAAAGTGATTTCTAGAGTACATCCAGATTTACTTATAGCTTGTTTTGGTTGCCCTAAGCAAGAAAAGTGGATATATGATAATTATATGAGATATGATGCAACAGTATCGGTGTGTGCAGGAGCAACTGTGGATTTTCTTGCAGAAAATGTACGAAGATCACCGAAGTGGATGAGTGAGCATGGATTGGAATGGTTTTATAGGTTTTTAAAAGAGCCTAAGCGTATGTTTAAAAGATATTTTATTGATGACATTAAAATTATCAAACTAATTATTAAGTATAAGAAATAGAGGAATACAATGAATGTTTTAGTTACAGGTGCAGGCGGAATGGTTGGTTCACATTTGGTGGAATTTTTATATGAAAAGGGTGACAATGTACTTGGCATTTGGCACAAAAACAAAAAGAATATAGAGCAGATTAAAGTTCCTGTAAAATTTATTCAATGTGATTTGCGATATGGAGAAGGAATTGATGAGATTGTTATGGACAATCTTCCAGAACAGATATATCACCTTGCTGCTCAAAGCTATCCGACAGTTTCTTGGGTGAATCCCGCGGAGACAATTGACGTAAATATTAATGGGACAGTTTCAATCTTTGAGGCAATAAAGAAAGCAAGAAAGTACATAAAAACAGACTATAATCCTATTGTTATAGTAGCTTGTTCCAGTGCAGAGTATGGGCAAACATTAAATAAACTTGAAGGTGATAAAATATATGTTAAGGAGGAGGCCGAATTATTACCACTACACCCTTATGGTGTAAGTAAAGTCGGGCAGGATTTGATTTCGTATCAGTACTTTATGAATGATCATATTCGTTGTATACGTGCTAGAATTTTCAACTCAACGGGTACCAGAAAAGTAAATGATGTTACATCTGACTTTACGCGTCGGGCAGTAGAAGCAGAAAAAAAAGGAGTTTATGAGCTTAGAGTGGGCAATCTGGAAACCAGAAGAGCTATTATGGATCAAAGAGATCTTGTAAAGGCACTTAATCTCCTTGCTGAAAAAGGGAAATCTGGAGATGCATATAATATTTCTTCTAATTATATTTATCAAATGAGAGATATTGTTTCAATGATTGAAGAACAGATTGGGCATACTCTAAAGCTAAATGTTGATCAGTCGCTAATCAGACCTACAGATGAAAGAATCATAGTAGGTGATGTTTCAAAGCTTAAGAGGCATACAGGATGGAAACAGGATATTCCAATGAAACAGACGATTGCTGACATGCTACAGTATTGGAGAAACATGAAATGAATATTGCGTGGTTGACACCAGAGGTTCCTTTTCCGCCGATAGGTGGTAGAAATGGTGTATATAATAGAATAGTACAACTTTCTAAGAAAAATAATATTTTTCTTTTTTCAATAGCATATAATTCAGAAGAAAAAAATAATACAACAGAGATGGAAAGGTATTGCACAGAAGTACACTTCTATGATAGAAGTACGAATAAGGTTTTAACTCTTTTCAAGAGTCTTTTTATGCCGTATTCAGTAGCAAGTAGATACAGACAGGATATTGTAAATGAACTCAACCAATTGGTTGAAGAAAAAAAAATCGATATAGTTATTGTAGACTTTCCTAACATGGTCAAAAATGTTGTTGCAATAAAAAGGAGTAATCCTACCTTAGTGATAACAATTAATCAGCATAATGTCGAGTATATTCGTATGAGAGATATGAAGCATGTGAAAAGTATATCTGGCATTAAAAGACTAGCATATTATTTGGAATCTTTTAGATTAGAACGATATGAAAGAAAAATTTACAAGAGCAATATTTTTTCGGGAATCACCTTTTTTTCGGAAGAGGATTATAAGTTCTTCGAAAAAAAAATAAATACAGGAAATGCTATACTTAAAACAATTCCCTTGGGAGCAAATGATTATAATCAAGAAATATCTGGACTAAATAGCAAAACATTACTGTTCGTGGGGCGTCTGGATTATATAGCTATTCCAAATATAGAAGCAATTATATGGTTTGTAAAAAATGTATTTCCAAAAGTATTGCAGATTGTACCAGATGCAAAACTCATAATTGCGGGTTCAAATCCAGAAGAAAAAATACTTAATATGGCTAATAGTAACATTACAATAATACCTAATTTTTCAAGTATGAAAGAACTTTATGCTCTGGCAAATATAGTGATTCTTCCGCTATTATCTGGTGGTGGTGTAAAAGGGAAATTATTGGAAGCAGTAGCCTTTAGAAAGCATATTATTACAACTGACCATGGAGTAGAAGGGACTGCTTTCCAAAATCAGAAGCATCTATCTCTGTGTAATGATTCGGATACCTTTGCTGAAAAGTGCATAGATATTTTAATTAATCCAGAAAAATATAGGGAGCAAGAGTTTCAAGCATATCAATTGTTCAAAGAGAAGTATGATTGGAATTCTATTGGTAAGGACTATAATGACTTTATTAAAAAACTAATAAGTGGTGAATAATTATGACAAGTTTTCTATTGGTGACGATATGGTCCTTATTTGCATTATATGGTATCAAGAAGTTGAATTACATTAGTATTAATATTCTTGTCTTAATGTGTGTATTTCAAAATTTTATACTAATTATTGCATCATCTAATCTTAGTAAAGAAGGCTTTAATTTATTTATTATGGTAAAAGAAGCATATGTAGTGTTATTGATTGCAAATGGTTTAATAAAGTATGGGCAAATTAGTAAATTTCAATTTGGATGTATTATTTGTACCATTATGATTGTGGTTTATGGCTTTATCCATGGAAGTAGTAGTATGACTGGCCTGCTTGCATCAATTAGACAACTCTATTTGCCTTTTATTTTCTTTGTCTTAGGTTCTGTTTGCCTTAAAGATTCAGCACAGATAAGAAAAGTATTATTGTTTTTTGTAAAGCTAATGGTTGTATCTGCTGTTTTTGGATGGATTGAGATGGCCATTGGTACAAATTTTTGGTTAAAATTAGGATATAAATCTTTTGCAACACTAAAAGGTACTGAAACCGGTCTTTCGCCTGAGGGAGTGCATGGCGCATTTTATTCATGGGATTTAGGAGTACGTCTTAGAAGAATGGCATCTTTTTTAGCAGAGCCAGTTATCTTAGGACAATTGTTTGCATTTGCTTTAATTGTATCCATATTTATAAAAGGAATTTTCAAAAACAAACTGCTGAAGGCAATTACAGTTGTTATATTATCTTTAGCACTTTTAAGTACATTGGCTAAAGGTGGAATAATTATAGCTTTATTTGCATTTACATTTGCACTAGGTGAGATTTGGCATCAGAGAGAACTGTCATTTTGGACTAGATGTGCGTTTGTATTAATTTTAATAGGTGGAATTGGATATGTTATTTGTAGCGGCACAAATGGGGTGATGCATATCGCTGGATTAATAGATAATCTTAGGTGTTTATTTGTTTATCCATTTGGTCGAGGTGTTGGAACTGTGGGAAACCTAGGATACAATTATGGAGGCCGTACAGAGTTATTGGCAAGTGGAGAAAGCTTTATTGGAGCGGCTATTGGTCAGATGGGGGTTTTTGCCATTGTATTATATACTTATTTTTATAATAAGTTATTTATATCCTTGTCTAAAGCATCGCAAGGAAAGTTCTATAATGTAAGTCGGGTAAGCTTATGGCTGAATGTAGGTCTTTTAATTACCTCACTTGTAAACAATACGGCGATTAGCTTCACATCATGTTTTATATTTTATATTGTTGCAGGAAGCGTTTACAGTGCCCATAAATATGATAAGGAATTAACTTTGAATAATAAATTAAAGGACGTTATTTATGAAAAAAAACATTGGAATAATAACATTTCATAGAGTATACAATTACGGTGCTGTAATTCAAGCATATTCTCTTCAAAACATCATAGAGTCCTATGGATATAAAACTAAAATAATTGATTTTTCAAAAAAGAAACAGCTTGACTATACTGATATTTTTAGTACTAAAAATGGAATTAAGAGATTTGTTAAGACAATACTATTCTTGCCAATACTTAAAGGACGAATAAGAAGAAAAAAACGATTTAATGATTTTATTAATAACGATTTGAACCTTTCAAATGAGAAATACAATGAAGAAAAATATTTAACTAAGATAAGGAATGATTATGATTTTTTTGTATGTGGAAGCGATCAAATTTGGAATCCACTGAAAACTTCTGATTTTAGCTTAGCGTATATGCTTAACTTTACTAAAAAGGAAAAAATTGCTTACGCACCTAGTATTGGATTGGCATCTAAAGATGATTTATCACCATATAAGGATTTACTACTAAGCTTTAAGGCTATTTCATGTAGAGAAAAAGGCGGCTCAAAAGTGTTATCTAAGATTACGAAAAAGGATGTGGCCGTTGTTTTGGATCCAACCTTATTAATAGAAAAAGAAGTATTTCTTCAATTTACTGAAGAAATGAATTGTGATCCATATCTTTTTTATTATTCTTTAGATGGTTATGGGAATTCCTCTAGAAATATGGATATAATAAGCCGGTTGGCAAATAAATTTAATCTGCAAATCAAAATGATAACACCGGAATGGCCATACCACAATAATATTGGAGAGAATATAATTGATGCAGGACCTAAAGAGTATCTCACACTTATTAGAAATGCTGCCTTGGTATGTACTAATTCATTTCATGGAACTGCATTATCACTTAAGTTGGAAAGGCCAATTTTTGTACTGGAAGATGTTAACATAAAAGATGAAAGAAAGCGTAGTATATTAAATCAACTTGGATTACAAAACCGGATTTTATCTACATTAAAACAGGTTGATAATCTGGAAGAATATACATTAGATTATGTGCCAGTGCTAAGTAAGATGAACGATTTAAAAAATGAATCCGTATTATTTCTTAAAAATGCGTTAAGGGATGATTAATTATAATGATAGAGAACAAAAAGTGCCCCGTCTTTGAATATATGCCTGTTCAGAAATGCTCAGGATGTGAGGCTTGTGTAAATGTATGCCCAGTTTCAGCACTATCATTAAAAGACGATTCTATAGGCTTTTTATATCCAATAATACAAGCAGACAAATGTATTGGTTGTAACAAATGCTTAAAGATATGTCCGATGTTAAATATTGTTCCATCAATAAATAGTGAAGAAACTTATTATGGTGTTAGTCATGTTAATAACGATATCTTATTGCAAAGTGCGTCTGGAGGAGTATTTTCATTTTTGGTAGATTGTTTTAAGAAGATGTATCCGGATGGAAATATAGTAGGGGCTGTTTATACAGATGATTTCAAGAAAATAGAGCATTGTTTAAGCAAGGATTATAAAGATATTTATAAAATGAAAAGTTCTAAATATTTTCAAAGCAATAAGAAAAGAATATATATTCAGGTGAAGGAACGACTTCAAAATGATGAAGCAGTCTTATTTACAGGAGCGCCATGTGAGGTAGCCGCACTTTATTATTATCTAGATCGAAAAGATTATGAAAAGCTTTGGACTATGGATTTTATTTGTAAAGGTTCATCAAGTCCGCGTATTCTTCAAGAATACGTTGAATATTTAGAAAAAAAATTCAAGTCTAAAACTGTATATTTAAATATGCGATATAAATGGCGGGAACTTGATAATTGGATTCCACAGTTTTTAATGGTTAGATTTGAAAGTGGGAAAAAATTATTTAAAGAATTCTATAATACAGAATTAGGTATTGGGTTTCAGATTCTTCAACGTGATAGTTGCCACAGCTGTCCATTTAGAGAGTGGAGACACTATTCTGACTTCACAGTAGGCGATTTACATGGAGCAGATAAGAATAGCACGATTTATAATCATTTAGGAATATCTACTCTGATTATAAATAATGAAAAAGGACGCATACTTTGGAATGGATTCGATAAAAGAAATCTAAAAATAGAAGAACTTGACAAAAAATTAATTTATTCTAAAAATAGAAGCTCAATTGATGCTAGATATGAAAAATTGAAAAAACGAATTGAACTTTTGAACAGTATAAAAGCTATTAGACGTAGTGTGGGAATCAAGACGAAGATTAAGATGATTATGCCAGTAATGTTACTGAGAAAAATCACAACATGGAGAAGAGAACATAGCCGATGAAAGTATTGTTGATTGGTGGAACAGGTGTCATTAGCACCGACGTCTGTAAGGCGGCAATAGAAAAAGAATATGATACTTATATTGTTAATAGAGGCAATAGGAAAAATAGTATAAATGAGAAGGCAACACTTATTGTAGCAGATGTTAAGAACGAATCAGAAAGGTATATTAAAGAGAAGGTTGGAAATACTAAATATGATGTTGTGGTTGATTTCCTTTCTTACAATACTAATCAATTGAGTAAAATGCTGAATTGTGTAAAGTGTAATCAGTATATTTTTATATCAACGGCAACGATATATGATAATCATAATAATGGAAAGCCTTATACCGAAATTGACTCTAAAGGGAATAAAGGTTGGAAATATTGCGCAGATAAGTATGAGTGTGAGCTTCTACTAAAAAAGATTGCGGCAGAAAAGTGTATTAATTATACAATCATCAGACCTTATGTTACTTTTAATATGACCAGGTTTCCGTATCAAATAGCACCAGTCGAATACTATACAATTGTTGATAGAATATTTAGAGAGAAACCTATAGCGATTTGTCCTAATGAGTATACGACGGTTACTGACTCAAGAGATTTGGCAAAAGGTATTGTAGGATTATTTGGTAATAAAGATGCATTCAATGAAGATTTTCATATTACTTCGGATAAAACAACAACTTGGAAACATATTGCAGAACTTTTAGCTAATAAAAGTGGAGTAAAATGTCATTTTGTTGAAGTCTCTCGTGACTCCATAGAAAAGATGACAAACACAGTTATAGATATACCCGAGATTATTCTGGATAAATCCCGGAATATGAAATTTGACAATTCAAAGATTAAAAGGGCAGTTACTGGATATAATGCTGAATTGTCAATTGATGATTCAATAGGGGAAATTTATGATTATTTTAAATCAACTAACCATCGCATTAATTATCTGTGGGCGGGATGTCTAGATCGAATATTATATCAATATGGAGTTAATTGTGATGGCAATTACAAATTTGAGAATACTAAGGATAAATTAAAATATAAAATAGGATATTCTGCACTATTATGTTGGCTGTACATGACTATCAAAAGAATTAGGCAGAAATTAAGAAGGTAAAATAATGGTGAACCTAAAAAAAAATTTTGCATATCAAATTGCGTATCAAATTTTGACAATTATTTTTCCCTTAATAACATCTCCATATTTATCCAGAGTTCTTGGCCCTGAAGGGTTGGGGGAATACTCTTATACATATTCAATTGCCTATTATTTTTCGCTATTTATTCTTTTAGGAGTAAATAATTATGGAACACGAGAAATCGCTAAAGTCAAAGATAATAAGAGTGAAAGAACAGTAGTTTTTTGGTCAATTTACTATGTGCAATTTATTGCTGGAATTATTATAGTTACTCTATATATTTTAACTCAGATGATTTTTAGACAAGATAGTGCATTAGCTTCCATACAGTTGCTATATGTTTTGTCTGCAGTTCTAGATATTAATTGGCTGTTTTTTGGACTTGAAAGATTTAAAGTAACAGTTACCAGAAATTGTATTGTCAAAATCATTACAGTATTATCAATCTTTATATTCGTCCATGATAATGGTGACACAACGGCATACGCAGTTATTATGGCTCTGGGATTTCTGCTTAGTCAACTAGTACTTTGGCCTTTTGCAAAAAGTGTGATAGTTTTTAAAAAGATTGAACGAGCTACTATTGTGGCAAATATTAAGCCCTTACTAGTTCTATTTGTCCCAGTAATTGCAGTTAGCCTTTTCAAGTATATGGATAAAATAATGTTAGGTGCAATGTACAGTAAAAGTGAACTTGGACTTTATGATAATACCGAAAAAATAATGTCCATACCTACTAGTGTAATCACAGCTGTTGGTACAGTAATGCTTCCAAGAATTTCTTATTTACTTGATAAGACAGATTCTGAAAGCAAAATCATGAAATATATAAAATTATCAATGTCAGGTTCGCTTATGGTTGCAAGTGCTCTGTCTTTTGGAACGGCAGCTATAGCAGATAATTTTTCGATTTGGTTTTGGGGTGAAGAATTTGCAAGCTGTGGTAATCTAATAAAGGCTATCTCTATTACAGTGATTTTTCTTTCATGGGCAAATGTAATTAGAACGCAATACTTAATTCCATATGGCAAAAATTCAATTTTTGTAAAAGCTACAATATATGGTGCAACAATAAATATTATAATTAATATTTTGCTAATAAAAAAGTATGGTGCTATGGGAACTGTGATTGGAACAGTAGTTGCAGAATTTGTGGTGGCATTTTATCAAACTATAAAGTGTAGAAAAGATTTACCAGTTTGGAACTATTTTATTCAGTGTATTCCATATATTTCTGCTGGAATAGTGATGTACATAACAATAACATGCGTATCACTTTTTAATCTGGCAAGTTTACCAATGCTTATATTGCAGATGGTTTGTGGCGGACTTGTTTATATATGTTTAATTCTAATATATATTGTAGGTTTTAAAAAGATTACTGTGAAAGAAATTATTAAGTTTGTAAAGGGGTGATAGAAATGCACAAGCGTTTAATGATATTGTGTTCTATAGCTATTAATTGGTTATTGATGGCGATATATTGCCGAATAGAAAGAAAGATTGACAATAAGAAGTTTGTACGGGATGAAACAAATAAATTAAAAACAGACAATTCCAAGATACAAAATAAAATATTTTTTAAATCTATTTATAATTGGATAAATGCCTATATTTATGGCTGGGTTAGATATAATACCTTATTAACTGGATATATCCCAAGCTATAGAATCCGAAAATTATTTTATAAGTATATTTTTGCAATGAGAATTAGTAAGAAAACAGTGATTTTTGGAGGTTGTGAATTTAGATCACCTTGGAATATCACTATAGGGAACAGTACGGTATCCGCAAATTGTATTTTGGATGGAAGAGGAAGGATAATAATTGAGAATGATGTTGTTCTTGGATCCGGAGTACATATATGGACAGAAGAGCATAATGTTAATGATTCATATTTTAGGGTTTTAAAAGAAAACCTACAGGCGGTTTTGATTAAAAGACATGCTTGGATTTGCTCAGATGCAACAATTCTACCAGGCGTAATAGTAAATGAAGGAGCTGTGCTTGCTTCTAGAGGGTGTGCTGTGAGAGATTGTGATGCTTTCAAAATTTATGGTGGTGTACCAGCAAAATTTATCAGTGAAAGAAATACAGATTTACAATACGAACTAACTGGTAAAGTGTCATGGCACTTTATGTAAGTTATAAATTATAAAAGAGGATAAGATATGGTATATGAGCGAGTAATAATTGGTGCGGGATTATATGGATTATATTCAGCGTGGATTTGCGGAAGAAAAGGATTAAAAACTTTAGTTATAGAAAAAGAAAATGCTCCCTTTAAGCGAGCTACGTATATTAATCAAGCAAGAGTTCATATGGGATATCATTACCCAAGGTCTTTAACAACGGCAAAAAAATCTGCAGATTATTTTCATAGATTTTGCGATGATTTTAACTTTTGTATTTTGAGAAAATTCGACCAAATATATGCGACTTCAACAAATTTTTCTTGGACATCTGCCAATCAATTTGAAAAGTTCTGTAGTGATGCTAATATATTCTGTGAAAAACAAAGTACATCAACTTTTTTTAAAGATGGAGTATGTGATGGAGCTTTTCTTACGGAAGAATATACTTATGATGCAATGCTTTTGCGTGATTTTTTTATTGAAGAGATTAAGAAACTTACAACAGTTGAGATTACGTATGAATCGATAATAACTGATATAAAACAACAAAGAGATTATTATCAAATTGAACTTAATGGTGAGAAGCAGATTGAATCAGATTTTATTTTGAATGTTACATATGCATCAGTTAATCAAATATTATCAATGCTTAGTTATGAAAACTTTGGAATTAAGTACGAATTATGTGAGATTATTTTGTGTAGTGTAAATGAAAAATTAAAGAATATTGGATTAACAGTTATGGATGGCCCCTTTTTTTCTATTATGCCTTTTGGAAAAACAGGTTTGCACTCTCTTACGTCTGTTTCGTTTACACCTCATGTTACTAGTTATTCAGCTGTTCCTATATTTGATTGTCAACTGGAGAGCAACATCAGCTATTGCAATTTAGGCGTTCTTGGAAACTGCAATGAATGTGGTAATAAACCGGTATCAGCTTGGGCTTACATGTCAAAGCTAGCTAACAAATACATAAAAGATGATTATAAATTTCAATATAACAAATCATTGTTTTCTATGAAACCAGTATTGAAGTCATCAGAAGTAGATGATTCTAGACCAACCGTGATTAAAGTATCAAATGAATCTCCTAAATTTGTAAGTGTTTTATCGGGAAAAGTAAATACAGTATATGATTTAGATCAAATTTTACTGTAAGGAAGGAACAAAGATGGTAAAAGAATATAAGTTTGTTTCTGCAGTTATCTATATACATAATCAGCAGAAAAATATACAGACATATCTTGGACTCGTACATAGTTTCTTACGAGAACATTTTATAAAATATGAGGTGATTTGCGTAGATGATGCATCATCAGATGAAAGTGTAAAGAGAATACACGAGCTTGTAGAAAAGGAAAAGCTAGATAATGTTTCTTTAATTTCAATGAGTGTTTTTCATGGTAGAGAACTTGGAATGGAGTCCGGGGTAGATTTAAGTATAGGGGATTATGTGTATGAATTTGAATGGATTGATATGTTTGACCCGGAAACATATGCTGATAAGCTATGGAGGGCTTATGAAGAAGCGATATCTGGATATGATATTGTAACCTATTCTTCAAGCAGATATAAAGGATTGGGAAGTGTTTTGTTTTATAAATTATATAATCGCTCTAATAGGAGCTATATGGAACTTACACCAGAACGGTTTAGAATCGTTACAAGACGAGCAATTAATCGTGTTTCACGTATGAATAAAGCTATCGTATATAGAAAGGCTTTATATGCGAATTCTGGTTTAAAGGTAAAAGATATAGGTGATAAGAAACCTGAAAAATCATTTAAAAACAAGAATGTTATAAGGAATAAGAGCAAGATGGGAGTTAATGTTTTACTAGCTTATACGGGTCTGATTCCTAAAATTGCTTTTGTAATAGAATGTGTATTACTTGTATTATTTTGCTGCTCATTCTTCTATTTGGGCTTCAGCCAACAGCCTATGACAAACAAGTTACATTTATTTGTAATATCTTTAGCTGCGGCGCTGTTAGGCGCAATTGGTTTAATTATAGTAAAATATTGTGAGCTCCTTTTAGAGTTAGTACTGAAGAAAGAAAAGTATTTGTTTAGTTCTGTTGAGAAGCTAGTCAATAGTAAGGAGAATAAATAAAAGTGGGTCGTGTAAAACTATCAATTTTATCGCCATGCTATAATGGAGAAAAATTTATTGGAAGATACTTAGAAAATATATTAGAACAATCATTTCAAAATTATGAATTGATAATCGTCAATGACGGGTCAACAGATAAAAGTGATGAAATTATAAAAAAGTACAAAAAAATTTTTGAAGAAAAAAAAATTACATTTAAATATTTATCTAAGCTCCAAAATGAAGGACATGCTAGGGCTATAAATGATGGTCTAAAAATGGTAGATGGGCAATATTTGATGTGGCCAGATATTGATGACTATATGCATATTAATCATTTAGAAAAACATGTCGAATTCATGGATAGGCATACAGATATTGATTTGGCTATTGGAAAAACAGCAGTATATAATGTTAATGACTTAAGTAAACCTTTATATTATGCTTGGAAAAAATTTCCGAAAACAAAAAAAAAATTAATAAATAAATTTATCCTCTCTGAAAATAAAAATATTGGTTTTATGTCCGGAAATTTTATAATTAAAACTGATTTTCTTTGGACAATCTATACGGATAGAAATATTTATTCCGATATTCATGTTGGGCCGACTATTCAGCTGGTTTTTCCAGAAATTTATCTTGGAAAAACAGGATATATAGAAGAGTGTACTTTTGCTTATTACATACATGGTTCTAATCAACATTTAATTAATGAACATAGAGATTTTAGTAGTATACAGGTAGTATATGAAAATGTTGTAAAACAATTAAATATTGAAAGCAAAGAAGCTAAACGTATTATGACGATGGCTCGAAATGTGACAAGTAGACTGCATTTAAGTTATGCAATAAAGCATGATAAAACCCAAATAGGGATAGATGCTTGGGAACATCTAAAGAAAGATAGAGGAGTACGAACTAAAGAACTTATTAAGTATCTAATACTTAAAAACCATATTTTAAGAAAAATATACGTAAAATACTATAATGAGGATAAGAGATGATTTTAGTAGGCTCTACTGGCTTTGTGGGAAGTAATCTAATAGAATATGGTGCTTTCGATAAAAAATATCATAGCACAGATGTAAATGAAGCATACGGTAGTAAACCGGATGTTTTAGTGTACGCCGGAGTAACAGGAACTAAGTTTTGGGCTAATATGTTTCCCGAAAAAGATGCAGACATAATATGTCAGGCAAAGACTAATATTGAAAAAATTTGTCCAAAAAAAATTATACTTATTTCAAGTATAGATGTAAATTCGTCTTTGGACTCTGATGAACAAAAAGAATCCGACAAAAGTTTTTTTTGTTCATATGGAAATAACAGATTGGAACTTGAAAAATGGATAAGCAGCAATTATGAAGACTATCATATTATTAGGCTTCCAGCCATTTATGGCAAAAATATTAAAAAGAATTATATACATGATTTGATATCACCTATTCCACCAATTCTAACTTTAGACAAGTATAACGACATACTTAAAGTGATTTCGGAAATTACTGATGCATATAGTTTACACGCTGATGGATTGTATCATTATAATGAAAGTTATAGCGGTAAGAAAAGTTTAGAAGAAAAATTTATTAAAAATCCATTTAATGCAATTTCTTTTACTAATCCTCGTAGCAGCTTCCAGTATTATAATTTAGCATGGTTATGGAATGATATAAATAGGATTATGGAGCAAAAAATAAAAAAAATAAATTTAGTTACTGAGCCAATATTTTCAAATGAATTATTTGAACTAGTATATCATTGTGAGTATTGGTATGAAAGTTCTGCACCTTTAGTTAATTATAATTTAAAAACCGCATTTGCAGAAGCTTTAGGCGGACATAATGGGTATATATACAAAAAAGAGTATGTGTTAAAAGATTTAATAAATTACATAAAAAAGTATAAGATGAGATAGTGCAGTTTTTAAATGATAGATTAAAATCCTGTAGCACAGAACAGAAAGCTATATTTTTTTGTGTTCCAGGCCTTGCCCTTTGCTTGTATTATAATGCTGATTCCGGGGATGTCAAGCAGCGCCACTTAAACGGCCCTGCCTCCATCCAGAACAGTTTATAATCAAAGATAACCGTTCTTCAAAAGTAAGCGTCAAATCTCTCGCCTAGATATTTTTTAAATTCTGTGGCAAACTTGAAAAAACTACTAGTTTTTTCAAGGAGGGTGTAAAGTTGGATACTTGTACTCATAAGGTTCGCCTCAATCAATGTAAACTGATTATCGAGCAGTGTCAAAGCCGTCCCGATGGGCAGACAGCCAGGCAGTGGCTGGCAGAAAACGGGGTTCTGGAAAAAACTTATTACTACTGGCTCAGGAGAGTCCGTAAAGAAGTCTACAGCCAACTGAGTGATGGAAGTACTTCTCTTCCTGCAATGCAGGGATAAGGAACAGTTATCTTTGCTGAAGTCCCCATGATACCGCAACAGAATCCGGAAATTCCTTTTTCTTTCCAGCCCGCAGTCGTGATTAAAACTTCCCATGCAACTGTGGCAGTGTCTAACGAAGTTTCCGATAGGCTGCTTACCAGACTTCTGCAGGAGGTGTCCGATGCTTGAGGACGCCGGTGGAATCCGGCGCGTGATACTCGCATGTGGTTTTGTTGACCTGCGCAAAGGAATTGATGGACTGGCTCAGGTCATCGGTTCACAGTACAACCTGAATCCATTTGAAAAAGGAACCCTTTTTCTGTTCTATGGAAGGCGTTCAGACCGTATGAAGGTAAGCGCCTAAATTTCGGACGGTAGTTCTTATGGTAGGTAGTAGGTGGCTCTCAAACTTCGAACGGTAGCTCAATGAAGGCGAGTGTATGAAAATTTTTCTGTAAATAGGTATTAGCCAAAGGTCTTCTATGATAAAATAAAAAATCATAGGAGGCCTTTTATTATGGCAAGAGAAAAGAAACCGGTACACCAGG
>NZ_JADNMD010000014.1:0-179179 GCF_015556325.1 Clostridium sp. 1001283B150225_161107_B6
GTTGCCGTCTGCATCAAGTCCATATATTTTTTACAGCAGAGAGCGTCGTTAAGATTTTTCAACGGAAAATAGCCCAGAAGTTTTTCGGGAGATTCCTCCGATATCTGACGCTTTTTTTCCTGGTGTTTATTCTTGTGGTATTCCTGATTAAGTTTGCGAACCTGTTCGCTGTAAAAAGCAATCGGATCCTCAATCCCATTCTTCATAAGTTCGTTTACATAGCCGATGGCTTCGTGGGACCTGTGTGCAGTCTGCTTTTTTGCAGAGTCATAAAAACTCTCATAAATCTGAAGGTAAATCCCCTTCTTAAGATTGGATTTTTTTAAAAAGTAAGCCATAAGAATCCCTCCTCATACATTATAACACCATAACACCATTTTATAAAGAGAAATAAAACAATTTAGTCAAATTTTTAAAACACAGAAAAAAGCCAGCAACTATGCTGACTGTAAATATATAATGTGTTGAATTGCCCCTAAAGAATTATGGTGTTAAAGCCCAAAGACGGGGCTTCATTCATCGAAGGAGCTACCTGCAGCAGAATTGAGGCACCTCAAAGGTAAAAAGTGCAGCCAGATAACAAAATAGATGGGGAACCGTCCGGAAAGACAGGAATTGCATGTGCTGCCTTTCCGGATAAATTTTAATCAGGTTTCAAACGAGCGGCCCAAAAAACCTGGCAAAAACCTCTTGATTTATCAGCAGAAATATGATAGACTATACCACGTCAAAGTAATATCATTCTAGTATGCGCGAGTGGCTCAGGGGTGGAGCACCACCTTGCCAAGGTGGGGGCCGCGGGTTCGAATCCCGTCTCGCGCTTTTTTTATTGCCTTCAGGTGCATAAGCTGCATATTGAAATATTATACCAATACCATACCTCCTTCCAGACAGGAAAGGTCCCCCTTAACATCGCGCCCTTGCGTTCACTTTTTAAATTCCATCCACAGTAATAGGCATTTTTTAAGGGCTGCCCGGATTATCAAAATCCACGGCAGCCCCTTTGGCTTTATTTCTTCTGTTTTACGGTATTAAGGTATTCCATGATTCCCATATGTATGGTCCAGGCCATCCTGTCCTGGTATTCCTCATCCTCCAGTCGTTTGGCTTCCTTTCCATTGCTCAGGAATCCGCATTCCACTATGACGATAGGCTCCTTTACATGAAGCAGGAGATAATAATTGTCATTGGCCTTGGCCATCCTCTTGTTGGCCTCTCCCAGCACATAGTCGAAGCGTTTCTGCAAAATTTCTGCCAGATATTTCCCCTTCTCCGATGTCTTATAGTAAAAAACCTGGCCTCCGGATACATACTCCTCATGGTAGCTGTTCTGGTGAATGCTTACCACCAAATCCGGTGCTGCCTCATTTATGATTTCACACCGTTTTCTCATGTCCGCCATCTTCTTATGGCTGTCCCCGGAGCTGTACAGCCCCTGGTCTGAATCCCTGGTGAGGACCACCTTTACGTCGGAGGCCTCAAGATATGCTTTCAGCTGCTCTGATATCTTCAGGTTAATATCCTTTTCCAGCTGACCATTTATCCCCACCTTACCCGGGTCACTGCCTCCGTGTCCGGCGTCAATAACCACCACTGGCTTTGCCTTGTCTGCCTCTGCTGCCTGATTATGGACAGCCACCAATGTCCCTGCCTGCCATGATATCAGTGCCACGATACAAAGCAGCAGAATCCCCATCACTGTCTGCCATGCTGAATGCTTCATCAATGGGCGCTCCCTGATAACCTTTATTCCAGTATATTCACCCGCCTGATGAAAATGAACCTGATTTTACTCCATACTCAGAACGTTATAATCCTGCACCGCGTCCTCTATGATATATTCCAGGTATTCATACAGGATACTGGGATAGCAGTACTCCTTCCACATGGCGTATCCGGGCTGCTTCACAGCCTCCTTTACCACCTCATATGCCCTGCCTCCGTAGCAGGCAGCATTGAGGTCCCCGTATACCTTGGCCATCTGCTGCTTCTCTGATTCGGTCAGCTTCACAAATATGCTTCCCGTCTCCTCCTCCGCAGAATCCTTCATGGCATCGTAGGCCTGGTTATAGAATATCTGCTTGAGCACAGGAGGGCTGTATGTATTGAAATTCAGCAGGTTCTCATCCGTGCTCTTGTTTTTCCTGGCCCACTTTTCCATATTTACCTTGCGTGTATAGTAATAAAATGTCTCGTCTTCCATATAATCCAGCACGCCGTACTGGCAGGGAGGCGTGGACAGGGAGCTGGTTACCACCTCATAGATGCCGATATCATTATTCCTCATAAAATGCTGCACATGCAGGTGTCCGCTGAGAAACAGAGGGATATTGTCCCCTTCCAGCATCTGTATCAGCTCCTCACTGTGCTCAATGGTGCAGTCATCCGCATATACCTTGCTCTCTTCCAGCAGGTTGTGATGAGCCACAGGCAGAAGAATCACGCTGTCCTGGTCAGCCTGCTCAAGCTGCTTCTTTATCCACTCATATGTCTCTGTCTTTATCATTCCCCCGACCTTGTTGCGGGGTTCATACTGACAGGTATCCAGCATGAGAAGGCGCATGGAGGGTCCCAGGTCATAGGTGTAGCTGAGGGAATCCGTATCCCTGCTGCTGGCCTCTGAGTATCCGAACTCCTTATAGATGCGTTCAAAATCCTCGGGCGTGGTAGGCTCTGCCGGATACCGGTCTCCTCCGGAATACACCGAGGCGCTGGGATTGTTAATGTCATGGTTGCCCGGTATGACTACCACCGTGATACCGGCCTTCTCCACTTCATCCAGCTTTTCCGCCAGCTCCTCATGGCTTTTCTTTTCCCCCTGAAGACTTAAGTCCCCGCTGATAATCAGGACATCCGGGCTCAGAAGCTTGATTTCCTCCAGGGCTGCATCGGTTATCTCCCATACGTAATTGGTCAGTTTTCCGTCGCCGTGCTCCACCATGGACCGGAACATATCCCCCTGGTCTGTCAGGGATTCCGCCAGATAATGTATATCCGTCATAAGGATGATGCGTTTTCCTCCAATCAGCGGTTCTGCTTTTGTCTCCTTCTCAACATCCGGAAAAGGCTGTATCTCTGAGGGCGCAGGATGGGTGGGCTTTTGCAGCTCTGTTTCCTGAACTTTTTCCTGTACCGTTTCCTTTGTCTGCTGTTTTCCGGCGGTGGCGTCCGCCTGTTTTCCAGTCTGTACGCTGCACCCCGCCATGACTCCGGCCATTATGACCGCTGTCATGATTCCCGTTATCCTTGCTCTTCCTCTCATTTCCTTCCTCCGGTGTCACCCATTTCGTTTATTTAACCTCAGACACGATATCCCATATGTCCGCTGGCTCAAATCCCAGTTTCCAGCAGGCAACCCCTGCCAGGTCAAACTCATTAATCAGGTCAATCTTAAGCTTCATGGAGTCTTCTTCCTCCATCCATATATACTGCTGGCCGCTTCCGCTCACCGTCTCACCGTAATACTGCCCCAAGAGCTTATCCCATGTAAGCTCCACCTGGTTCTCCTCCACCCACTTCCTGGCATCTGATATGCCGTATGCCTTGGACGAGGTCTTTCCCTCATTCACAGTCCATACCCTGGTATAGAAGGGGACTGCATTGATAACCTTTTCCTTCGGGACCTCCTTCAGGGTATTCTCAATCCCCTCCCTCACATAGGGAATGGAAGACACGGAGCCTGCTTCTCCCCCTGCATAGTGTTCGTCATATCCCATAACAATCACATAATCAGCCACGATTCCCTGCTCCTTCCTGTTATAAAACGCGGTGTAGGAAGAAGGTACATAGTTGTCCACAGACAGTACAAGTCCTTTATTGCGGCAGGCAACCGACATTTCCCGTATAAACTGGACATAGTGGGGTCCTGCCTCTGCCTTCAGGCTCTCAAAATCCAGATTGAAGCCGTCAAAGCCGTAGGTATCCGCCTCATTCATCAGTTTTTCAATGAGCTTTTTTCTGGTGCTGGTGGAGGACATCAGGGTCTTTGTGTTAAGGTTCTTGACACTTTCCTCTGTACTTACATTCTCAACCATGGCCCACACCTTCAGTCCCATATCGTGGGCCTTATCCACATAATCCTTACTGGCCAGCGACGTATAGGTTCCATCACTGGACACCACATTGAACCAGGTGGGCACAATCACATTCATCCCTTTGGCATCGGAGGCATAGTCCTCAAGGGTGCTGTTTCCCTCCTGCCGCGTGACCTGATGGAATCCCAGCCTCACCTTGCCATCCATGGAAATGCTGGTATACACAGGCGCCTCAAAGGTGCTGACAGGCGCAACCTGCTCTCCCGGCTCCAGTTTCCGGTTCTCCACATATCCGATATAACCATCCGAGGTCCTGACTCTGGACCACTTTTCCAGAGTCTCCAGCACATCCACCGTCTCCCCGGCAGCTGCCTCTGTGATAATCTGGCTCTTGACGCCGCCCTTCACCCTTACCTGGCCTGCCTTTTTCAGTACGGCTGTGTCATAGGGCTGCCAGGAGGTGTCGATGAACACCCTCTTAATCTGGCTTGTGGCAAAAGCCTGCGTACGGATATCCGTATAATTCACCACAACGCCCAGGGACAGATACATCCCACTATCTGTAACCTTAAAGAGAGGGCCCTTTTCGCCCTGCGTACTCTCGTCCGCATATACAATGGAATCGGGCAGTGCGTACACAAGCAGTTTTTCGCCCTCGTCCCAGTAGAAACGCTGGTTCAGATATTCATTCACCCAATCCACCGGCAGGTACACCTGGCCATCCTCATAGATTCCCTTGGCCTCCTGCACCTGGTTATCCAAAATAAGGGCCACCTGACTGCCCTTAATCCCAAATATCCTGCTCTTATCCGCCAACTCACTGCTGGGCATGTATTTCCTGGCAAAAAGCAATCCCAGACCACCGCCTGCCAGGATAAATATGAACAGCAGAACCAGCACCGTGATTCCGCAGCCGTGACCTTTTCTTCTTCTGCTCATCCTGTCCTCCAGTTTCCTAATGATTGTATTTATTCTACCACAAAATAGAGTGTATGTACCAATTAATTGCTTACAATTTACAGTCATTAAGGAGGAAACAGGAACAAAAGCCCGGTATGCGCTGCCTGCTTTGGCTGCACAGGCTGAGACGGTACTCTTGGCCGCGCATGGGCCGGGCTTTTGTTGTCTGCTTTTATTATCTGCTTTTGTTATCTGCTTTTGTTATCTGCCTTGTTTATGAATCCTGGCTTTTTTTCTCTTTGGGAGGGTCACTGAGATACACTTTGTCAAATCTGATTTCCTTCAGACAGCCCTGCTCGGCGCCCACATAGTCGCCCATGTAAAAGCCCCCGTCTTCTCCCATCTCGAATATCTTCTCCCATTCCTTTTCCGGGCACTCGACTCCGTCAATGGTTATCCGAACCCCTTTGTTCTTGTATCTCTTCAATCCGTCCAGATAGGTTCTCTGATGTTTCTTCCGGTCTCCATATTCGGCACTTCTTATCATACTGATAAGTCCTCCCCATTACCACGGGACAGCCGGCCGGCGGCACCAAGGAGTTGTTTCCGTGACATACGCTTGCGCGCCGGTTCCCTCTGTCTCTTTTTTCTTCACAAAATTCTCTCAAACCACTGCATGGCGGCGTAATCCACTGAAAATGCATCTACTGAAAGAGGAACCCTGACCAAAGAAATCCCAAACCGTCTCTCTATCTGTTTTCTGGTGTCCTCACTGCCAAAGGCAGCCGTATATATCCACCCTGTCCTGGGTCCTTCCTCCTCTGATAAAAGCTCCAAAAATGCCTCCAGTTTCCACTCACTCAGCGCAGCCATGATAATCCTCACTTCGCATCTGAGCCACTCCGCCCGGATGGACGGTCTTAATTCCCCAAAATCAATTATGATTTCATCATAGGTTCCGTCCAGGCAGGACGCCAGCACGCGGGGGCCTCCCTGCATATAATATGTAACCCCGAAAATCTTGTATCTGTAATCCGCAGAATCTGCCTGCTTTCCGATATGACTCCGGCATATATCCTTCATGGTTTTCCATCCGCCGTGGTCATTCCACTCAATCACCGCAGTCCTGCGCTGCAGGGCACTGGCCATATAATTGGCCGTCAGGATGCAGAGATGGGTCACCCCGGTTCCCCGTCCTGTCCCTGTGATTCCGATGACCCTGCACCCTTTTGCAGGTTCGCGGCTGTGTTTAAAAAGATTTCTTTTAGAAAATCCCATCTCTCTAACCAGCCTCTTGCTCCGCCCTGTTCCCTGCCGCTGCCGGTCACGGCAGACCAGAGCGACTGAAAGAAAGCCTCTTCTTCCCGTTTCTGCCGGAAAGGATTTCCATAATCCGGCGAGACAAACAGCTTTATTCCTTTTAGGGCCCTGTCTGATTTGGCCGCGGCCCTTAATTCCTTTTGGCATACGGTCCGCGTTCCGCGCATTATAAAACCGCGGTTTCCGCCGCACCGGCCGGCCCAAACCCGGTTCATCCAGGTTATGTAATGCCGGATGTACGGCCCCTCCCAGATACCGGCGCTGCCTGTCCCTAATAAATCCGCCTTTGACGCCTTTAATTCCAGTTCCGCCTGCTGCCAGTCCGTTCCATAGTCTTTTACTATGACGTCAAATCCTGTCCCTTCATCCAGCTTCACGCAAGGTCCGTACCGCGGCCTTAAGAAACAGCCGTTCATGGCATAGATTCCAAAGCAGTCCGGGCGCATACCTGTCCTCCCGGCCATGGCGGCCACTGCCTGCGAATCGTTATGCTCCTCATAAAGAGCCCGGTACCCGTGCCTGTTCAGGAAATGTACCAGCCCCAGGGCCAAATGCGTGGTGCCTGTACCAGCCTTCATTCCGGTCAGTATCAAAATATGAGATGGTATCGCCTTGTGTTTCTTTTCTACTGTCAGTTCCCTGGTACACAGCGCCCGGAGGGCTGTCTCCACCTCCTTGGCGGAAGCGTACCGTTTCTCCATATTGGGTTCCATACATGTTCTGATAATCCGCTCAAACGCATCCGACCGTCCGGCAGGCTGTCCGGTCCCCTCCCTCAGGGTTCCCGCTGTCATAAAACGGAGGACTGCACCAATGGCATAAATGTCGGTCCTTTGGTCCAACAAACGGTCAGAAGCATACTGTTCAGGGGCCGCGCATCCCGCCGTACCGAATCGCTTTGAGGCAATGTTTGCCCGCCGGCTGCCTGCAGCATGATCAAAATCAATCAGCTTTACAGTGCCGTTGCAGATAATCAGATTGTTAGGTTGTAAGTCTAAATGTAATATGGGTATTTCACATGCAGAGTGCATGTAAGCCACAAGCCCGCAGACCTGCATCCCATAACGGGCTGCCTCTGCCTCTTGAATAGGACCCTGACTTGCAATCAGGGCATATAGAGAATATCCTTCAAGATACTCCTCGATTAAATAAAAAAATTCGGAATCTTCTTCTAAGTCATAAATCATGGGAATCCCCGGATGACGCAGTTCTTTTAACACCAATGCTTCCCTTTGGAAGGTGTCATAGTCGGCATCACTCCTGGAGATGCGCTTAATGGCCCTGTATTCCTCCAGGCCAATGTGCTCTGCCAGCCATACGGTTCCTGTCCGTCCGGTTCCCAGTTTGCGCAGCAGACGGTATTTGCCAAATAAAATGGTATTCCTTATCCACCCCTCCTTTGTCACAATATCATCTCATATTCCAATTTTACCCTTTTTTATGTCACCTGTCTATGGTCGTTATATCTTCCATGGCTTTCCGTATGTCATTTATACAACTTAAAAGCATCCTGCGGGCTGATATTTTTTAAATTTTTATGAAATGATTGATATTTCCACCTGTAATGTAGTATATTTAAAGTGTAGAAGTCTACTTTCGGCCTGAAGTACCCAAAAACACCCTGGTCCAAAGCAGATGCCACCACATTTGACACAGAACAGGAAGTGATTCTATGAAGATAGAACGTATCAATGATAACCAGATTCGCTGTACATTGACCAGCTTTGATTTAAGCGCGCGCAATATTAACCTGGTTGAACTGGCCTATGGAACAGAAAAGGCCAGAAAGCTGTTTCGGGAGATGATTCAGAAAGCCTCCAATGAGGTCGGCTTTGAAGCGGAGGATATTCCGCTCATGGTTGAGGCGATTCCGCTGTCCAGCGAAAGCATTATGCTGGTCATCACCAAAATTGAAGACCCGGAAGAACTGGATACCCGTTTTGCCAAGTTCTCACCTTTCACAGACGACAACCAGAATTCTCTTGTGTCGCAGTTAGCCAGTGAGTTCCTGGAGGGCGCACCGGATTCCCTGAATTACCTGGAGCCCGGCTCCGTGGAACAGGTTGGAGATGAGGACAGCACGGACAGGTCCCCTGAAACCCCTGCCAAGAAAAATATCGGCGCTGTTGCCAGCAGCCGCATTTTCCGTTTCAACAGTCTGGACCGCATCAGCGAAGCGTCCAGGGCCGTATGGGGAATCTATAACGGTGTCAACACCCTGTATAAGAAGCCCGGCACCAGACAGTACTATCTGATTGTAAAACGCCTGGACTGCGGCGACCTGGATTTCTCCCGGGTATGCAACATATTGGCGGAATATGCCACCAAGCTGTCAGGTGAAGCAGCCAGTGAAGCCTATTTCAGGGAACACTATGAGGTCATGATTCAGGATAATGCCCTTCAGAATCTTGCAAAAATCTAGCCTGCATATATAGATGGATACAGTTAAAACACCCCTGCGGCCAGGCGGACCGCAGGGGTATTATATTGCCTTAAAATATGCCGGGTACTGGCTTCTGAACATCTGCTCATTCATCATCCACCGGTTCAGGTGGAGGTCCATTGTCTCCGCCGCCTGATTTTTATCCCGGCGCCGTATTGCCTCCAGCAGTTTCTTATGGTCCTCTATTATCTTATGGTCCTTTACCGTTGCCACGGACAGGCTGCGGATTCTGTCATAGTGAATCGCCAGCCTCTGGCACATCTCATAGGTCAGCTCCTTCCGGCAGATGGAAAACAGCTTCCGGTGCATCTCATTGTCCAGCTCCAAAAGTTTCCGGGATGAGCCTCCCTCCAGATAAAATTCCTGAAGTCTGATGTTCTCATCCAGCCACCGCAGGTCCTCCTCATCCGCCTGCTGGCAGACCAGCTCAACAGCTGCCTTTTCCAGTACCAGACGGAGAAAACGCGCCTCCTCCACCAGCTCCACATCAATCAGCGCAATGCGCATACCTCTCTGAGGGAATATTTCAATGATTCTGGATTCCTCACTGAGCTGTATGACTGCCTCCCGCACAGGGGTGCGGCTGATGCCTATCATCTGCGACATCTCCACATCGTTAAAAGGCGCTCCCGGTTCCAGCTCCAGTGAAATAATGTTCTCCCTCAGGGTCCGGTATGCATACTGTCTGGCAGTCTCTCCATGTCTCTTTTCCTCTATCTTCATGGGTAAAACCTCCTAATACCAGTCCTCAGTCCTGAAGACCTACAGGGACTGTATCTCCTTCCAGACCTCATCGTCCACGTAAATCCCCAGCCTGTCATGCTCCTCATGGAACCGGGCGCTGCCCTGGCCCGGCGCCCTGACACTGCCGCCTTCCTCTGACGGAGCCGAGCTTTTTACGTACCGGACCGCCGTATCCATGATTTCCTTCATATGGGCATCCGTGGTGGTCCTGCCCGGATTCACCACAATCATGACCTGGGAACAGCCGCCGCAGCTGCCGCAGCCTTTCTCGTCCATACCGGCAGCGCCCATGCCGTCCGTGAGCACGGAGCCCAGGATATCCAGCATGAAGGAAAAGGCCGAACCCTTCCAGTACCCCACAGGAAGCACACGGCGGGACTTCTCAATGGCGCCCGGGTCGTCCGTCAGCTTGCCTTCTTCATCAAACCCTCCGGGATACGGCAGCTTTTCCCCGGCCAGCCGCGTAACCTGCAGCTTTCCGTAGGAGTACTGGGACATTGCCATGTCCAGCTGGAGAGGTTCTCCCCCGCCAGCAGACGGCACAGCCATGACAAAGGGATTGTTGCCCAGACGGCATTCCTTTCCGCCCCACGGGGGCATACAGGACTCCGTATTGGTCCACATGATTGCCGCATACCCCTTTCTGGCGGCGTACAGCCCATAGGTGCCTCCCCGCATCCAGTGAGTGGTATTGCGGATTCCCACCATGCCGATGCCAAACTGGTCCGCCAGCTCCATGGCCCGGTCCGCGCAGTAAAGGGCGTTCAGGATGCCGGGGCCCATGTTTCCATTGTAAACCCTGAGTGCGCCGAATTCCCGCTCCAGGGATGGCACGGCATTTACATCCACCCAGCCTTTCTTAATGTAGTTCACAAACCTGGCCACCCGGTTGGTGCCATGAGAATATACCCCGTCATAGGTAGTCTCCGTGTGTATGCGGGCGCATATCTCCGCCTTTTCCTCAGACATCCCGTATTTGACCAGCACCCTCTTTATCTCACTCTTAATTTCATCAAAGGTTAATCTCACCGCACCCATCCCTTCCTGCTGCATCGTCCTAGCGGTTCTGCTTCCGGATGGCCTCCCACAAACCATTTAAGTAGCATGCTCCCAGGGCCCTGTCGTAAAGGCCGTATCCCGGCATGGACACCTCTCCCCAAATAGCCCTTCCGTGGTCAGGGCGCATGATTCCGTCAAAACCAATGTCATACAGCGCTTTCATTATCTCATACATATCCATGCTGCCGTCTTCTGAGAGATGGGCAGCTTCCTGGAAATCTCCAGGAGCATTATACTGCAGATTGCGCACATGTGCAAAGGGAATCCTTCCTTTTAAGGACCGGATGATATCCGGAATGTCGTTTTCCGGATTGCTTCCCAGGGAGCCAGTGCACAGAGTGACGCCGTTAAAGGCTGCATCCACGGCCTTCATCAGCTTAAGGAGCTGCTCCTTGCCGGTAATAATTCTGGCCAGTCCAAACACGGGCCACGCTGGGTCATCCGGGTGAATGGCCATCCTGATATCATACTTCTCGCATACAGGCTGGATTGCCTTCAGGAAATACACCAGGTTGTCAAAAAGGCGGTCCTCATCCACATCCTTATACATGTCAAACAGTTCCTTAATGCGGGCCATGCGCTCCGGCTCCCATCCAGGCAGCTCAAATCCATTGGACTTTTCTCCCATGGACTGGAACATGTTCTCAGGGTCAATCCTGTCAATCTCCTTCTGACTGTAAGCCAGCACCGTGGAGCCGTCCGGGCGCTCCTTAGCCAGGTCGGAACGGGTCCAGTCAAAGACCGGCATGAAATTATAGCACACCACATGGATATCAGCCTGGCCCAGACGCTCCAGGGTAGTAATGTAGTTGGCAATGTACTGCTCCCTGTCAGGGGTGCCCACCTTGATTGCATCGTGGATATTGACACTCTCAATCCCCAGAACCTTTAATCCCCTGGACTCCACCTGTTCCTTCATCTGAAGGATGCGCTCCATGGGCCAGACCTCCCCGGCCGGAATGTCATACAGGGTGGTAACCACGCCCTTCACACCCGGTATCTGCCTGATTTGCTCCAGAGATACAGAATCCACGCCCTCACCGAACCAACGCAATGTCATATCCATAACTAATTTCCTCCTTGAACTGTATGTGCAGTGCTTTTGTGTTTTTCCGTTTATGCGGAAATAAATATCTTAATATACTAATATATTACTATTTCCCAGACAATCTGTCAATACCATAGAATATAAAAAGAACCCGGCTCAGTCACATATCCCCTGAGCCAGGTTCCTCCAATCACTGTTTCAGATATTCATCAGGCTTTTGCTGCCAGAATTTCGTTAATCTGGGAAACAAGTGTATCACAGTCAATACCGTGTACCATACAGGCCTCTTCCAGAGACTCTCCTTGGGATGCCGGTCAGCCAAGGCAATGCATTCCGGCACGCATCAGGATTGGAGCAATACTGTCATCTACATGGATTAACTGTCCGATGAGCATGTCTTTACTAATTTCCATTATCGTGTCCTCCTTATATTTCTGCTATCAGTATACCCAATTTATCGGTCTACCACGCTTCTACCATCATAATACGTTTTTCGACATTTTACAAGTCCAACCTGGACATACATATTTTTCATATTAACCATAATTATCAAGGCTTGTTAAAAAATATTATCACTAAGCCCTCTTGACGTGTATACAATGTGCATAATATAATAAGTGTTGCAAAAGCAACAGCACAAATCCTGTTTTTTTAGTAGACTATGGATGTCCGGTAAGACCGGTATGGCTGTGAAACAATTGGTTAACAATAGTTTTTATATAAAGGTTCACGCATTTCACAGGAGGAAAAATCTATGAGAACAGAGTGGAACACATTTAAAGGCGGTGTATGGCAGCGGGAAATCAATGTACGCGATTTCATACAGAAAAACTATACCCCCTATGACGGAAACGATGAGTTTCTGGAAGGTCCTACCCAGAATACCACAGAGCTGTGGGACCAGGTCATGGAACTGTCAAAAAAAGAACAGGAAGCCGGCGGAGTCCTGGATATGGATACAAAAATCATTTCCACCATTACCTCCCACGGCCCGGGATATTTGAATAAGGACAAGGAAACCATTGTAGGCTTTCAGACCGACAAACCCTTTAAGCGTTCCCTTCAGCCTTACGGAGGTATCCGCATGGCCATGAAGGCCTGCCAGGATAACGGTTATGAGGTTGACCCTGAGATTGTGGAATTCTTTATGAAGCACAGGAAGACCCACAATGCCGGTGTGTTTGATGCATACACCCCTGAAATGAGGGCCTGCCGTTCCAGCCATATCATCACAGGGCTGCCGGATGCCTATGGACGCGGACGCATCATCGGAGACTACCGCAGGATTGCCCTTTACGGTGTGGACGCCCTGATTCAGGAAAAAAAGGAAGAAAAGGATTCCACGCGCACCATCATGTATTCGGATGTTATCAGGGAGCGCGAGGAGCTGTCTGAGCAGATTCGAGCCCTGGAAGACCTGAAGGAGCTGGGACGTATCTATGGTTTTGACATTTCAAAGCCGGCTTCCGATGTGAAGGAGGCCATACAGTGGACCTACCTGGGCTACCTGGCTGCTGTCAAGGAGCAGAACGGCGCCGCCATGTCCCTGGGACGCACCTCCACCTTTCTGGATATCTACGCTGAGCGCGACCTGGCGGAAGGACGTTATACGGAGAAAGAGATTCAGGAATTTGTAGACCACTTTATTATGAAGCTGCGTCTTGTAAAATTTGCCAGGACGCCGGAATACAACGAGCTGTTCTCCGGGGACCCCACATGGGTTACGGAATCCATCGGAGGTATCGGAATCGACGGACGCCACATGGTGACCAAGATGTCCTTCCGTTATCTGCACACCCTTCAGAACCTGGGCACTGCCCCTGAGCCGAACCTGACCGTACTCTGGTCCACAAAGCTTCCTGAGAACTTTAAGCGGTTCTGTGCCAAGACTTCCATTGAGTCCTCCTCCATCCAGTATGAGAACGATGATTTGATGAGGGTAACCCATGGCGATGATTATGCCATTGCCTGCTGTGTATCCAGCATGCGCATCGGCAAGGAAATGCAGTTCTTCGGCGCCAGGGCCAACCTGGCCAAGTGCCTGCTCTACGCCATCAACGGCGGGGTGGATGAAATCAGCGGCAAGCAGGTAGGCCCCAAGTACCGCCCCGTAACCACGGAATATCTGGATTTTGACGATGTAATGGACAAATACAAAGATATGATGAAGTGGCTGGCCAAGGTATATGTCAATGCCCTGAACATCATCCACTACAATCACGATAAATACTGCTATGAAAGGCTTCAGATGGCGCTCCATGACAAGAAGGTGACCCGCTGGTTCGCAACCGGCATCGCAGGCCTTTCCGTTGTGGCAGACTCCCTGTCCGCCATTAAGTATGCCAGGGTCAGGGTTGTCCGCAATGAACAGGGCATTGTGACCGACTATATTGTGGAGGGAGACTTCCCTAAATATGGAAATAACGATGACAGGGTAGACCAGCTGGCAGCAGACCTGGTACACACCTTCATGAGCTATATAAAGGGAAACCACACCTACCGCGGCGGCATTCCCACCACCTCTATCCTTACCATTACCTCCAATGTGGTATATGGAAATAACACAGGCGCGACCCCGGACGGCCGGAAGGCCGGCCAGCCATTTGCACCGGGGGCCAACCCAATGCACCACAGGGACAGCCATGGGGCGGTTGCATCCCTGGCCTCTGTGGCAAAGCTTCCATTCAGGGATGCGCAGGACGGTATCTCCAATACCTTCTCCATCATTCCCGGCGCTCTGGGCAAGGATGACCAGATTTTCATGGGCGACCTGGAAGTAGAGCTGAACGGCTGCGGAGGCGGCTGCGAAGCGCCCACCCTCTTTGAGGGACTGGACTCCGAGGCCGACATCGAGGAATCCTGATTAACAGCATATAAACCATTTTCTTGAGAAAGCGAGGATTAATGTTATGGTAAAAGCAAGCGAATCACAGATTGATAACCTGGTGGCCCTGTTAGACGGCTATGCCCAGGAAGGCGGACACCATCTGAATGTAAATGTATTCAGCAAGGAAACCCTTCTGGATGCACAGGCCCATCCTGAAAAATATCCCCAGCTCACAGTCAGGGTATCCGGCTATGCGGTAAACTTTAACAAGCTGACAAAAGCGCAGCAGGACGAGGTCATTTCAAGGACCTTCCACGGCTCCATCTAAGCCCTGTCTGACAATTACTCCGGATGCCGTCTTAACAGGAAGCACTTCCGGCTGGGGCGGCATCCATGTTTCCTTTTATCATTTTCCTTATTTTAAATATCTTTACCCGCGGCTGGTCCGCACTGCATGACATGTTGTGGTTTTCAGAAAGGAGCGCAGCCTTATGGTTGGACGTGTACATTCCATAGAAAGCTTTGGCACCGTGGACGGCCCCGGTATCCGCATGGTAATCTTTTTAAGCGGCTGCCCCATGAAATGCCTCTACTGTCATAATCCCGATACATGGGACCCCAAGGGAGGAACGCCCATGCTGGCGGACGATATATTAAACCAGTACGAGCAGGCCCGCCCCTTCTATAAAAAAGGCGGCATCACGGTCAGCGGCGGCGAACCCCTGATGCAGATTGGTTTTGTGACAGAGCTTTTTGAGAAGGCCAGGCAAAAAGGAATCCACACCTGTCTGGATACCTCAGGTATTACGTTCAACCCCGGTTCGCAGGCAGTTATGGCACTTTTTGACCGCCTTCTGGCCTCCACGGACCTGGTTCTCCTGGATATCAAGCATATTGACCCGGAGGAACATGTAAAGCTCTGCGCCCAGCCCCAGGACAACATACTGGCCTTTGCCGGATACCTGGAAAAGAAGCAGATACCTGTCTGGATTCGCCATGTGGTGGTTCCCGGCATCACGGACCGGGAGGAATATCTGTACCGCCTGGGACGCTATCTCGGCACGCTTAAAAATATAAAGGCGCTGGATGTGCTGCCCTATCACGACATGGGAAAAGCTAAGTACAGCCAGATGGGAATCCCCTACCCCTTAGAGGATACGGCGCCCCTGCCTCCTGCAAAAGCTGCAGAGGCCCGCAAAATCATTCTCCGGGGAATGCGCGATGAAAGGGCCCATTGCTCCTAAATTTATACAATATTAGCGGGCATAGGAACGATTTTCCTCTTGAATAATTAGACGTTATAGTATAAAATAAAATAACAATGTAGACAAATATTAAGGAGGTATTTTATCATGGCATATGTAATTAGTGATGCTTGTGTAAGCTGCGGCAGCTGTGCTGGCGAATGTCCAGTCAGCGCTATTTCTGAGGGAGACAGCCAGTACGTTATCGACCCGGATACCTGTATCGACTGCGGAACCTGTGCAGCTACCTGCCCAACCGGAGCTATTTCCGAAGGCTAATGTAGTATTACATAAGGGCCTCTTCCTGACGGAAGGGGCTCTTTTCGTATATTCAGCATATATTATTCACAGAACACATGGAGGAATCCAAATACCATGAATAAACCAGTAATCGGCATAACCCCTTCCCATAATACAGAAAACGACGACATAAGCGTGCGCCCCACTTACCTGCGGGCCATTGAAGCGGCAGGAGGCCTGTCCGTCCTTCTTCCCCTGGAGGCGCCGGAGGAAGACTTAAAACAGCTGTCAGGGCTGTGCGACGGCTTTCTCTTTTCCGGCGGTCCGGACATTCATCCCTTTCTCCTGAAGGAGGAAACACACATGCACTGCGGCAATGTGTCCATGGCCCGGGATACCATGGAACTCTCCCTTCTGAAGATTGCCATGGAGGCCGGCAAGCCGGTGCTGGGAATCTGCCGCGGAGCCCAGATGATTAATGTGGGACTGGGCGGCGACATCTACCAGGACATTCCCAGCCAGGCCGAAACCGGTTTTCCCATTGCCCATAAGCAGCCCTATTCCTGCAGCCTGCCTTCCCACCATGTGAATGTGCGCCGGGATACACTGCTGTACGAAATCGCAGAAGGGAAACCGGAAATCGCGGTAAACAGCTCCCACCACCAGGCAGTGCGCAGAATTGCCCCCTGTCTCATAGCCAGCGGCCATGCGCCCGACGGTATTATTGAAGCTCTGGAGATGCCGGATTATCCTTATCTCCTGGCCCTGCAGTGGCACCCCGAGTATATGTGGCAGACCGACGCGGTATCCGCCAATATATTCAAACACTTTGTGGATGCCTGCCGGAAATAAAAGAAACGGCTGACCCGGCAAAGGCCCGGCGCGATTCAGGATATGGAATGCTTCCTGAATCACGCCGGGCCATTTACTAATCTGCTTTTCTGTCTGGTTATCCGCACCTACTCATTGTCTATCAATTCCGCGGCCATCTGAGCCATCTCTTCTGCTGTTATGGGATTATCCATGGTTGTTATGATATAAACCCTTTCCCCGTCCTTCCATACCATGCTCTGGGCAGCCTTATCCTCCACCTTATCGCTTCCGTATGATATATAGAGTTCTCCTGCCGCCTCTCTTGCCTTTTCCTCCTCGGAAACCTGATAATCCGGGGGAACAAAACGGTACTGGTCCCTGGTGTAGTTCAGGGTAATCCCGTTGTGGTCAAATGTCTGGTGCGGCCGGCCTTCCTCCTCATACAAGCCTGAGCCCTGTACACTGACAAATATATCCGGGCTTCCGCCCTTTTTGTACTGCAGGGAAAAGCTTTCCGTGGACTTTATCACATTTCCGTCCTCATCATGGGCCTCATCATGGGTGGGCATGCCCAGTTCAAACCGGTACCCGTTGCCGAACGTCTCAGGGGCCTTGGTGGCAAAGCCCAGCTTTGTCTCCATCTCCCCCAGCTTATCATAGGTAAAATCATCCAGATGACTGCCTCCGCTGCTTGTATATGCCGCCTTTCCGGCAGCAACCGCTGTTATGGTACCCAGTACGCAGATGGCTGCCGCCACCACAAATACCCGCTTCATATTCCATTTCTTCATTCCTGATTCCTCCTCTATTTTCCGGTGAACAGAGCGCCGCATCCTCTCTGTATCTGCGGAAGTCACCTGTATGGACTCTGCCCGGCTGCAAAGAGTACGGCTTATCTGCTCTTCCAGTTCCTTTTGTGTCACCGGTCCGTCTTGTCTGTTCATAAGGTTACCTCCCTTCCTACCCTCTTGTTTTCTTCCGTCAGCTCCTGTTTTAAATTCGTCCTGGCCGTATACAGCCTGGACTTAACGGTTCCCTCCATACAGCCCATGATACCCGCAATCTCTCTGGTGGACATCTGGTTAAAATAGTACAGGACTACGGCTGTTCTCTGTTTCACCGGAAGATTCCTTATGGCTTCATAGAGCTCCTTTTCCCGGGAGCGCATCATGACTTCCTCCAGCACAGAGGCTGTTTCAGGCTCTTCCGTCCCAAATACCTCTTCCACCGGCTGTTCCTTCCTGTTTTTCCTGCAAAACCTCCAGGCTTCCCTGGTAAGGGTCTTATAAAGCCAGTTCCCAAAATACTCCGGTTCTTTGATTTTCTTTCGGTTCGTCCAGCACAGCACAAAGGTTTCCTGCACAATATCCTCACTGTCTGCATGACTTCCGGATATGAGATATGCCACGCGCAGCAGTTTGGAATAATAATGCTCCATCAACCGGTCAAATGCCTGGCTGTCTCCTTCCGCCATACGGCGTACCAGACCTGCTGTCTCCTGCTCCATGTCCATCCGCTCCTTCCATCGTCCGCTGCTTATTTGGAACCATCTGCTTATATGGAACCATTATATATCCCTTTTGGCTTAACTGCCAGAAGGGTTTGTTAATCGGTGCACCTGCTATATAGAGAAAGTTGGCAGGCAGATGGTTCATTTTATTTAGAATTATTTTTTCCCTTGTCAGAACAGATTATGTCATGTAGAATAATACTGCTGCACAAAACCAACGGAAGCACCTGTAAAATAAAGGATTTTTATAAAAGGAGTCTGCAACAGTATGAGCATTTTAAACGTAGAGCATTTGAGCCATGGCTTTGGGGACCGGGCCATTTTCCAGGATGTCTCCTTCCGCCTGTTAAAGGGCGAGCACATTGGCCTTATTGGAGCCAACGGGGAAGGCAAATCCACCTTCATGAACATTATTACCGGCAAGCTCATGCCCGATGAGGGCAGGGTGGAATGGGCCAAAAACGTAAGGGTCGGGTATCTGGACCAGCACGCAGTGCTGGAAAAAGGCATGACCATACGGGATGTGTTAAAGAGCGCCTTTGCATTTCTCTTTGAGATGGAAGAACACATGAACCAGATCTGCGATAAGATGGGAGAAGCCGGCGAGGACGAAATGAACACCATGATGGAGGAGCTGGGAACCATACAGGACCTTCTCATGGCCCATGATTTCTATATTATTGATTCCAAGGTGGAGGAAGTGGGACGGGCCCTGGGCCTTTCTGAGATTGGCCTGGACAAGGATGTGACGGAGCTGTCCGGAGGCCAGCGCACAAAGGTGCTCCTGGGCAAGCTTCTGCTGGAGAAGCCGGATATCCTGCTTCTGGACGAGCCTACCAACTATCTGGACGTACAGCATATTGACTGGCTGAGGCGCTACCTGCAGGAGTATGAGAATGCCTTTATTCTCATTTCCCATGACATTCCCTTCCTCAACAGTGTTATCAACCTGATTTACCATATGGAAAACCAGAGGCTGGACCGCTATGTGGGGGATTATGACAAATTCCAGGAGGTATACGCGGTTAAGAAATCCCAGCTGGAGGCTGCCTATAAGCGCCAGCAGCAGGAGATTGCGGAGCTGGAGGATTTTGTGGCCAGGAACAAGGCCAGGGTGGCCACCAGAAACATGGCCATGTCCCGCCAGAAAAAGCTGGATAAGATGGATGTCATTGAACTTGCCAGGGAAAAACCCAAGCCGGAATTTCATTTTCTGGAGGCCCGCACTCCGGGAAAGTATATATTTGAGACAAAGGATTTAATCATTGGCTATGACGAGCCGCTGTCGCGCCCTCTTAACCTGGTGATGGAAAGAGGACAGAAAATCGTGCTGGTAGGAGCCAACGGCATCGGCAAAACCACGCTGCTGAAAAGCATCCTGGGCCTTACGCCTGCCCTTGGCGGCACCGTGGAGCTGGGAGACTACCTGTCCATCGGCTACTTTGAGCAGGAGATGGCCCCCGGCAACACCACCACCTGCCTTCAGGAAATATGGGCGGAATTCCCTGCCTATACCCAGTACCAGGTCCGCTCCGCCCTGGCAAAATGCGGCCTGACCACGGAACACATTGAAAGCCAGGTCAGGGTGCTCAGCGGAGGCGAACAGGCCAAGGTCCGGCTGTGTAAGCTGATTAACCGCGAGTCCAATGTACTTCTTCTTGACGAGCCCACCAACCATCTGGATGTGGATGCAAAGGAGGAGCTGAAGCGGGCTCTGAAGGCATATAAGGGCAGCATCCTCTTAATCTGCCATGAACCTGAATTTTTTGAGGGACTGGCTACGGATGTGTGGGATTGCAGGGAATGGGCGCTGAAGCTGTCTTAATCAGGATAAATCCGAAGCAGTTAAAAAGGAACCCCCGGAAAAACCATTCCAGGGGGTTCCTTTTTAATTTCCAGTCCGGGGATTTTCTTCTACGCCATGGAGATGGGCCCGCCTCTCATCTTACCCGCAGTACAAATGCGGTTAATTGCCACCATATAGGCGCCCATGCGCATGGTTACTTTGTTATTCTTTGACATGGCGTCCACCTCGTCATAGGCCTTGTTCATAATTTTCTTAAGGGTCCGGTTCACTTCCTCCAAATCCCAGGCCATGCTCTGGATATTCTGAACCCACTCAAAATAGGATACAACCACGCCGCCTGCATTGGCCAGGATATCCGGCACAACCACCACGCCTTTTTCCTCCAGTATCTTATCCGCTTCCACGGTAGTAGGACCGTTGGCTGCTTCAATAATCACCCTGGCCCGGACGCCGGCTGCGTTATCGCCGGTTATCTGGTTCTCCAATGCAGCGGGAATCAGCACATCGCAGCAGCAGGTAATAACCTGGTCATTGGTTATGTGTTCCACATTATCTGACACATAATCAATCAGGGCCTTTGTCTTGTCCGACAGGAATGCCCGGATAGCAGGGATATCCAGTCCGTCTTCATTGTAAACACCGCCGGAATAGTCGCTGACAGCCACTATCCTGCATCCCTTATCATACAGTATCTGGGCTGCGGTGCCTCCTACATTTCCCATGCCCTGGATGGCATAGGTGGAATTCTCGTAGCTCATGCCCAGGTGCTCCAGGCACTGGCGGGTAATGATGGTCACGCCTCGTCCTGTTGCTTCCGTCCTTCCGATGGAGCCGCCAATCTCAATGGGCTTTCCGGTGACAACACCGGGAACGCTGTGTCCCTTGAACATGCTGTATGTATCCATAATCCAGCCCATTACCTCGCCGTTGGTATTTACATCCGGGGCAGGTATATCCTGGTCAGGCCCTATAATCGGCAGTATCCTGGTGGTATATCTTCTGGTCAGGCGAATCAGCTCATCCCTGGACAGCTTGGAGGGGTCCACCTTGATTCCTCCCTTTGCCCCGCCGTAGGGGATGTTGACGATTGCGCATTTAAACGACATCCAGGCCGCCAGCGCCTTTACCTCATCCAAATCCGAGTTCTGATGGAAGCGGATTCCCCCCTTATAAGGGCCTCTGGCACTGTTGTGCTGTACCCGGTATCCTTCAAATACCTTCATCTCGCCATTATCCATCCTCACTGGAATGGATACAATCATTTCCCGCTCCGGATAACGCAGGGTTATGTAATCTGCTTCCTTTAACCCCAGCCTGGATGCCGCCTCATCCAGTACCGCCAGCATATTTTCGTATGGATTATACGTGTTCTTATTCATGACCTGCCTCCCATAAAATTGTTTATTTGAATACCTTCTGCTTCAAACGCTGTTCGGATTCTGCTGACAAAGGCCAGCGCCTTTGCCCCGTCCCCGTGGACACAGAGCGTGTCCCCCTTTATGTCCAGTTCCTTTCCATTGACGGACGTGACCTTTCCCTCTTTAATCATTTTAACGCACCGCCTGATAGCCTCGTCCTCATCTGTAATCATGGCCCCTTTGGTACCCCTGGGAACCAGGGACAGGTCATCCATGTAGGCCCGGTCCGCAAATATTTCCGACAGGGCCTGAAGGCCCATTTTCCCGGCCTCCTCCCCCAGAACCGCGCCCGCGCAGTAATAAATCCGTATGGACGGGTCTATCTCATATACCGCCTGGCAGACGGCCCTGGATACCTCCCTGTCATACTGGCACAGATTGCCCAGCGCCCCGTGGGGGGCCACATGCTGAAGCTTCATGCCGCAGCCGGCAGTAAAGGCCATAAGCGCGCCCACCTGATACTTTACGTAGTTTTTGATTTCGGAGGGCTTTAATACCATCTTCCGCCTGCCGAATCCCATGAGGTCAGGATAACCCGGGTGGGCGCCCACAGCCACATTCCTCTCTGCTGCTGCTTTCACCACCCTGTCCATAACCATGGGGTCCCCTCCGTGCCAGCCGCAGGCAACATTGGCAGATGTGACGTATTTTATGATTTCATCGTCATTCCCAATGGTATATGCCCCAAAGCTCTCCCCCATATCGCTGTTTAAGTCAATCTGATACATGCTCCGTCTCCTCCCTGACTCTATTCTGACTGCTTCCCCTGGCTGCTGACCCTAACTGTGTTCTTCCACCTTCACCTGAAAGGAGGTCCCGCCCACATTTACCTGAAACAGCCTGGGCGGGCGGTAGGCCACGGGCGTCTCCAGCTTCGCCTTAAGCTGTTCCATTTCCCTGTAATATGCCGCATACGCCTGCTGTGCCTGCACAATATCCACAGGCACAAACCGTATCTCATCTCCGGCCCTGCACTGGCCGATTACAGGCAGGTCGGCTGTTATGACAGTGGCTATCTTCGCATAGCCGCCAATGGACTGGCAGTCAGCCATCATCACTATGGGCTGTCCTGATGTAGGCACCTGGACAGAACCCATGACAATGCCGTCTGAAATAATATTGCCGTCCGCCACATGCTCCGGACAGGGGCCCTCCAGCCTGTAACCCATGCGGTCCGATTCCCCGGTCACCTTATAAGTCCCTCCAAAGAAATCCTCCCGTCCTTTCCTGGTAAAGCAGTCATCCTGGGGGCCTTCAACCACCCGTACCAGACGGCATCCAGCCTGGCTGTATTCTGCCTGCATCCATCTTGCCGGCAGGTTTTCTATGGTATCCAGGTTCTGCCGGAGTCCGATTTCATCCCCCTTTTTCAGAGGCCGCCCCTGGTATCCTCCGATTCCGTTCTTTACAAGCGTGGACCTGCTTCCCATTACCACAGGAATATCCAGGCCCCCGGCAGCCGCCAGATAGGTCCGGCAGCCGCCGGAAGCTGACTGCATTCTGAGCACATCTCCCGCCTCTGCCGAAAACGCCCGGTACATACACACCGGAGCCCCGTTAAGCAGAGGACCCATATCCGCCCCTGCAAGGGCTATGACAGCCGGTCCCGTAAACCGGATTTCCGCCCCAGTAAACGTCATTTCCAGTCCTGCCTCCCCCATGTCATTGCCCACCAGGAGATTGGCTATATGGAATGACCGTTTATCCATGGGGCCTGCCGGGGATACCCCAAACTGTTCGTATCCGAACCTTCCTTCGTCCTGCACCGTTGTATAGATTCCCGGATTCACAATCACCATACCCATAAGCTACGCCTCCTTCACGTACGTCCGGCAGACATAGGTTCCGGCGTCTGCCTGGGCCTTAATCTCCTCATACCGGGCCCGGCTTACGGGAATATGGCGAATCCACTGTCCTGCCCTGAGCAGGAAGGGATTTTCCTTCCTGTAGTCGCACACCTTTATGGGGGTCATGCCGATGATGTTCCAGCCGCAGGGCTGGTCAAAGGGTATGATATCGCTGAGTCCCTGCTGCACCACGATGCTGCCCCCGGGTATGCGGACCCTTGGGCTCTCCCTGCGCCTGAAGGAAAAAGGATTCTCAAACCTGGCCGTATAGGGATGTCCCGGAGCAAATCCCAGCATATATACAAAGTAATCGCTCTGGCTGTGAATTTTTATGATTTCATCCACTGTCTTTTTCTCAATCCTGGCTATCTCCAGGATATCCTCCCCCTCGTAGAGGACCGGTATCTCGGTTATCACCGGCTTTGGCAGGTCAATCTCCCCCATACTGCCGGTCCATTCCTCCACCAGGCGTTCCAGCTTGTCATATGGTATCCTTAAAGGGTCATAGTGAATCAGCAGGGAACGGTATGACGGGACCAGTTCTCCTATTCCCGGAACATGCTCCCCCTCAATCCGGTACTTAAGGGCAATAACTTTTCTGTTTGTCTCAATGGATATCTCATTCTCAAATTCTACTGTAACCCCACAGTCTCCGCATAACCGCAACACAGCACCATTCATAGCATCACTGCTCCTATTTTTAAATCAATGCAACTGTACAGTCTCCACAATCACAAATCAGTCCACGTACTCCACGCCTATGCTCTCAAGTTTTGCGTCCACCCAGTCCCGGTTCAGGCCGGTTCCGGCTGCAATGCTGGCAAACTGCTTTGTCTCATCCTGGCTTACTTTCTTAGCTCTCTCCGCCAGACCAGCCGCTTCCTCAGGCTTGATAACCAAAAGGCCGTCCCCGTCCCCTACCAGGATATCTCCCGGGCAGATGACCTGATTTCCGCAGGATACAGGGAAATTGATTTCCCCGGGTCCATTTTTATACGGCCCGTTGGGCGTCACTCCCTTTGCATATACCGGAAAATCCGGTATCTCCCCGATTTCCGCACTGTCGCGGATACATCCGTCCACCACAAAGCCTGCCAGCCCCCTGGACATGGCGTACCGTGTCATAATTTCACCGCACAGCGACCTGCTCTGGCTGCCAAATGTGGCAATCACAAGCACATCTCCCGGCTTTGCCATATCAAGGGCCTTGTGGAACATCAGGTTATCCCCTGCCGGTGCCTTTACCGTAAACGCGGTCCCAAGAAGCCTGGCCTTATTCATGGGCTTCAGCTGGGAATCAACCGCCCCAATCCGGTTCATGCAGTCGTCAATATTCGCCACCGGAATATCCTTAAACGCCTCAACCAATTTCCTGTCCGGCCTCTCAAACTCTTTTCTGATTCTGCACCCTACATTTGCCATATACCTTCTCCTTCTCTCCATTATTTTGTAAGTCATAAACTGCATCCAGTTTCTGGCCTGAAAATGTTTCCTACACGCCTAGGATAACACAAGTGATAACGATTGAAAAATGAATAATATTAGTATATAATATTAATAAAATCTATATTTAAGGAGCTGCCTATGGACCTGTCTGAAATTGAAACCTTCCTCACCATCGTCAACACAAAAAGCATCACAAAAACAGCGGATATCCTGTTTCTCAGCCAGCCCACCGTAAGCCACAGGCTAAAGTCCCTTGAAAAGGAGCTGGGGTTCCCGCTGATTGTCCGCAAAAAGGGATTTAAAAATGTTGAGCTCACCTCCAAAGGCAGTGAGTTCGTATCCATTGCGGAGCGGTACATATCCCTGTGGAAGGAAACCCAGGCACTGGCCCGGGACAGGGACAGCACCCTGCTGTCCATCGGATGCACGGACAGCCTGAATATCGCCCTTTTTGCAGGCTTCTACCGGCAGATGGAGACATCGGACTGCCCCATTGACCTGGACATCCATACCCATCAGTCCTCGGAGCTCTACAGCATACTGGACCGCCACGACATTGACATCGGGTTTGTGTACTACCACCTGCACTATAAGAACATTCTTTCAGAGCGCATTTATCAGGAACGGCTGTACCTGGTGCAGTCAGACCAGCCGGCCATACGCAAGTCGCTGATTCACACCGATGAACTGGACCCCTCCCTGGAATTGTTCCTGAACTGGGATGCCAACTTCCAAATCTGGCATGACCAGTGGCTTACAGGGTATTCCAGACCCCGCATCATCGTGGACACCATCACCCTCCTCAATCACGTATGGACCGATAAGAGGAGCTGGATGATTGCCCCTGAATCCGTTATCAATGAGCTGTACCATTACAGGCGCCTCTATGTCAGCGAACTGAAGAATCCGCCGCCCGACAGGGTATGCTATAAAATCAAACACCGCTTTCCCAGCTCCGCCACCCAGACAGCCGTGGATTACTTTGAGCAGGCCCTGGGCGAATACCTCTGCCAGGTCAAATCCTCCCTCCATCTGGGGGAGATATGGGGTGACTGTGATATATAAAAATTTTCTATATTATACATTGAAATAATTCATTAGAAATATATATGTTTTCCGTTTATAATCCAATTATCAGTTAATGATTCACAGATGATTGGAGGGTTTATATATGCTTACAACTGCCGAACGTATGGAACACATGCCCTTTTCCGGCATAAGAGTGGTAATGGAAAAGGCAACCCAGATGGATGCCCGCGGAGAACATGTCATCCATCTGGAACTGGGACGCCCTGATTTTGATACGCCCCAGGTAATCAAGGAAGCGGCCTATAAGAGCCTGGAAAAAGGAAATGTATTCTACACCTCAAATTACGGCTCCATGGAGCTTCGCACCGCTGTTGCCAAAAAACTCCGGGAAGAGAATCACATTGATTACGACCCTTCCGAAATCCTGATTACGGTGGGCGTGGGCGAGGGAACCTTTGATGCCTTCGGCGCTTACCTGGCGGAAGGGGACGAGGTCCTGATTCCCGACCCTGTATGGCTCAATTACATCCATGTGCCTGAATACTTCGGCGCCAAGGCAGTGCCCTATACCCTGAAGCAGGAAAATGACTACCAGATTGACATGGAGGAACTGGAAAGCAAAATCACGGACCGGACAAAAATGATTGTCATTATCTCCCCCAACAATCCCACGGGAGGCGTCCTTGGAAGGGAAACCCTGGAAAAGCTGGCGGATATCGCAATCCGGCACGATTTGTATGTCATGTCAGATGAGATATATGAAAAACTGGTATTTGACGGCGAACAGCATGTCAGTATCGCATCTCTTCCGGGAATGAAGGAACGCACCATAACCCTGAACGGCTTTTCCAAAGCATATTCCATGACAGGATGGCGCCTGGGTTATATGGCTGCTCCCAAGGACATTATTGCCGCATCGGTCCGCCTTCACCAGCACATCAACACCTGCGCGTCTTCCTTTGTACAGGAAGCGGGCATCACCGCCCTTGAACAGGCTGAACCGGATGTGCAGAAAATGCTGGCCGAGTACCAGAGACGGCGGGACTATGTGGTGGAAGCCATCAACCGGATTGACGGACTAAGCTGCAATAAGCCCAAGGGAGCCTTCTATCTTTTCATCAATATCAAGGAGTTGGGAAAAAGCGCCATGGAAATGGCAGAGTATCTCCTGGAAGAGGCAAAGGTGGCCCTGGTTCCCGGAACTGCCTTTGGCGCGGCCGGAGAAGGATACCTCCGCCTGTCTTATGCAAGCAGCTATGAAAACCTGGTGGAAGCCTGCAGCCGCATCAGGGATGCCGTGGAAAAGCTCCGCGCACAATAAAACCAATCAGAACAGGGACAGCTTATTTATCAGCTGTTTCCTGTTTCTTTTATATATACATCCTCCGCCTCCGGATACAGGACGTGAATCTGATATTCCTCAAACAGCTCCATCCATTCATCCGCCGGCCGCCTGTCCGTTACCAGTATGTCTATCTGCTGGAAATTACAGTACTTTACAAACGAAGTCCTGTCAAACTTGGAATGGTCCGCCATCATGATGGTTCTCTGCCCTCTGGAAATCATGAGCTGCTTTATCTCAGTCTCCCCTTCCCTGGAATCATAGGCGCCCTCCTCCAGTTTTAATCCCTTGCAGCTGGTCAGGACAAAATCCACATGGTAATTCATGATGGTGCTTCTGGCTATGATTCCCTGGAGGGAGCAGGATACCCGGTTGTTTGCTCCTCCGGTGGACATGATGTTAAGCCCGGACTGGTTCAGGGAGCTTAAGACCGGGATGGAATTCGTGAGTACGGTAATGTCCTCCCGGTCAGCCATCAGGGTAAGGGCTTCCATCACCGTGGAGCTGGCATCGGCAAAAAGCGTTGCCTGCATGGGGATGATGGATGCCACAATCTGCGCAATCTTTTTCTTTTCTTCCACATTGGTCCTGCTCCTGTGTATATACCCCAGCCTGTCAAACATATTTTCCACCTTCAGCACCGCCCCTCCATGGGTCCGCGTAATAAGGCCTTCCAGCTCCAGCCGTTCCAAATCACGGCGTATGGTTTCCTCCGTCACATCGAATCTCTGGCTCAGCTCTGTCACCTTTACCTTTTTCTCAGTCCTGACAATCCCTCTCAGGTGGTCCAGCCTGTCTTTTAAAACCATTGTCATTCACACCTTTCATTATGGATATCCGGCAGCCAGAATGCCTGACTGCCGGATGCCATAAACACTTTATTAAAAGCCTAATAGTTCCATTTTTCTCCTGACTACCTGTTTCTCGTCCTCCAGCGGCCTCTTCAGAAGATCTATATAGATATAATCATTGGGCCGTTCCGCCAGTTCCGCCCTGAGTCCCCTGTCAAATGCAATCCTGAGGGCTGTTCCTATATTGACCTTGCACACGTGGTATCCGCGCATCTTAATCAGCTGGTCGTCCGGCAGTCCTGTGGAGCCGTGAATCACAAGGGGCACCTTAACTTCATTCTGAATGTTCTCCAGAAGGTCATACTGTATATTGGCAGTCTGGGTGCGCATCATATGGGTGGTGCCCACGGATACGGCCAGGCAGCCGCAGCCCGAGGCATCTGCAAACGCAGCAGCCTCCTTAGGGTCAGTAAGCTGGTCCTTGTGGCTGTCCCTTCCAAGATAGGCCACGGACCCAATCTCCGCCTCCACGGAAGCGTTGTAGCGCTCCGCCCGCTTTACCACCTGGTTGGTGATACGCACATTATCCTCAAAGGGAAGCTGGGAGCCGTCAAACATGACCGAAGAAAAACCAGCGTCCAGGGCTTTCCAGATAGGTTCCACCCTGTTGGCATGGTCCAGGTGCAGGACCACGTCTGCCGTTGACCTGCGGGCCATTTCCCCCGCAACCATACCCCAGTAATCATATCCCATAAATTCTGCCACCACAGGACTGATTTGCAGGATGACAGGGGCATTCATTTCCTCGGCCGCTTCAATCAGGACCCTTGTGTCCGGAAAAAGGGCAAGGTTAAAAGCGCCTACAGCTGCATCAGCCTCTATATATTTGGGCAATAATTCGTCCAGCGTTCTCAACATAGTCTGTTACCCCTTATCTTTCATTCCAGGCAGGCATAGGAAGAACCGGCTCAATTGCTGCATAATCAGAAGGATAAACGGTCTGGTACTTGCCGTCCCTCATCTGCAGCACAAACGCATTGGCGGACGTATTCTGGCCGTATTCATCCATGGTGATTGCATTCCACGGAATCGGCAGGGTGGAGGTATCCACTTCCAGGTTCCTCAGCGCCTGATTCAGGGCCTCCGGCTCCGTGGTTTTCGCCTGGTTGATGCCCAGGGCAATGAGAAGCACATTAATCATATCCTTGCAGTGGCCTTCGCTTAAGTCCGCGCCGTCAGGTGTGTACTGCTTATAAAGCTCAATCAGCTGCCTGCTTGTGTCCGTATCAATGTCAGCGGACCATCCGCCTGTGGTATAAATAAATTCCGTATCCTTGCCCATTGCATCCAGGAAATCAGTCTGGACAAATCCGCCGCGCTGTCCCAGCAGCATCTTGGGTACGTAATTCTGCTCCTTGAATGTCTTCAGATACAGGATTGCATCGGAAGCATAGGAGGACATCATGATTACGTCGGGATTGGCTGCCTTGATTTTCATGACCTCGGATGATACATTGGTTGCAGATGAGGAATATGTAATATTCTCAACCACCTCAATGCCGTATTCCTGGGCCATTCTCTCTTCCTCAATTCTGATATTGGCGCCGAACTCCGTATCCTCAGATACAAGGGCCACCGTCTTAAGGCCTGCATCCTGGTCTTCATTCAGCTGCTTGATGAATTCAAAGGAATCGCGGATATAGTATGTATCATTGGGACCAAACCTGAAATACCACTCAAGTCCTGTCTCCGGTGTTGTCAGTGAAGGAGATGAACCAGCTGTCAGAAGGGGGATGCCATAGGTTTCCGTCACAACAGCTACCGCTTTGGTGATAGCGCTGGTGTACTGGCCGGTAAGCGCCACAATTCCCTCTTCTGTAATCAGACGTTTGGCCTCTGATGTGGCGGTGGTGGGGTCTCCCTTGGAATCAGCAAACACAAGCTCAATCTTGGCGCCGCCCAGGGCAGGAATTCCGGCTGTCTTTGCCAGGGCCATGGCCATCTCCGGATGCTCCTCGTTGATTACATCCGCAATCATCTGTCCTGCGGCCTTGCACTGGGCGCCATAGGTTGCATTGTTGCCGGAAAGCGGGGTAAGGAATCCAACCTTAATCACAGTGGGCGCATCGGTTCCCTCTGCCTGTGCCGTGGTGCTCTCCCCTGTGGAGCCTGCGGGCGCCGCAGACGATTCCTTCGCCTGAGAGGACGGGGCCGCACTGCTGCCCGCGGAGCCACCGCATGCTGCCAGTCCCAATACCATGGTCGCTGCTAATGCTGCTGCTAAAATCTTTTTGTACATTTGTATAACCTCCCTGTTTTTAATAGTTTTCTTATATGAAGACGCCGGCTTCCTGTAATACCCCATTCAGGCACAGCGCTGCTTCCTGTACTGCTTCCTCCAATTTCATGGTTTCATAACGTTCTGTGGTGGGGGCCATGGGCTCCACGATGACAGGACCTTCATAGCCCTTCTCATGAAACGCCCGTACAATGGCCGTGGAATCAATGATTCCCCACTGGTTCGGCATAGCCCTCTCCCTGTCCTCCTGCTGGTCCGGCCCTCTTCCCGGGTACGCGTCGTCCAGGTGCAGGTTTACCACCCGTTCTATATTGTTCAGATACAGATACAGGTCATCCTTCCCGGCTCCGGATGTATACCAGTGGATACAGTCAAATACAAACCCTATATCGCGGCTTACACTGTCCGCCAAAGCCATGGTGCCGCTGATGGTCCGTATAAAAGGGTAACGGAACTTACTGCACACGGTCCTGGCTCCCATGAATTCCAGGCCATATTGGAATCCGTTCTCCTTCATGATGTGATAAATCCTCTGAAGGCGTTTGTGATGCCATTCAAAATTCTCCTCAAAATCACGTTCATCATTTCCGGGCCAGAAATGGTTGTATGCCCGGCAGCACCCCGCTGCCCCGGCCCGTTCAAGCCACCTGGCCCACTGTTCCAGGGCCTTGTCGAATTCCTCATCCCCCACCAGGAACATGTCGCACGGCCCCATCATCAGCCCCCACTTCATGCCGCGGTCCGCCAGCGCCTTTCCCGCCTCTTTTGCCTTCTCCACGCTTCCAAAGGCATGGGCAGGGACCTCGATGCCGCCGAACCCGCACCTGCCTGCCGCTGCAAGCAAATCCTCATACGGATGATGGTTCAGTCCCATGGTCCTGGGGTTTAAATTTGTATACATCATATTCCCACCTGCTTACAGCTCTAATTCTCTTCCCAGCAGACGGTATATTTCTGTCTCAGGGATATCCACAGGTTCTCCAATCTGCCTTGCAATGCACATAACCCTTGCAAACTTTTCAGCCGCAACCACCCTCTGGCATGCCAGTGCCAGGCTGGAGGCAATGCTCAGTACACCGTGGTTAGCCATCAGCACCAGGTTTCTGTGAAGCAGATAGGGCCTTGCATTCTCAATGATTTCATCCGACCCCGGCATCCCATAAGGGGCAACCGGTATATCCTTAAAATGAAACAGAAGCTCTGGATGACATTTAAAGTCCAGCGGCACATGGGTCACTGCATGGGCGGTCAGATAGGGGGCATGGCAATGGATAACCCCGTGAAGCCCTTCCTTCACCGTATAAGCGCCGCGGTGCATCTTAGTCTCCGAAGACGGCCTGCCGCCCCAAAGCTTCTCCCCGGTACTCTCATCAAACACGCAGATATTGTCATGGGTAAGCTTTTTCTTGCTGGTCCTGCCGGGCGTAATATAGAGCAGGTCCCCGTCCTTAATGGAAAGGTTCCCCTCAAATGTATTGACCAATCCCATGTCCTCCATAGACGCCCCAATCTCCATGATTTCGTCCATTACCTCTGTTTTAATTCGACTGTCCATCATTTTTCCTCCTCGTTATGAGCACTTAGTTTATGAACACTTAGTTTATGAACACTTAGTAATCATGCCCCCAAATAAACCTCTGTGTTCCACCTCCTGCAGCCATTCATCCCAATGCCCGGAATGACTGCTTTCATATACAACAGGCTCCCAGGTAGCGGATGCAATCTGTCCCAGCTCCCACAGGGACCCTGCCTCGCCTGCTGCATACAGCTGCATCAGGAGATTTCCCCCCACAGAAGCCAGTGGGCTTCCCGCCACCACCGCAATGCCGGCTGCGTCCGCCAGCATCTGCATCAGCAGCCTGTTCCTTACTCCCCCGTTCACCGCAACCAGCTCCCGGTATGCCACCCCTGTTATATGCGACAATCTCCTGATGTTCCATTTCAGGTACAGGGCGTAGCTCTCAAACAGGCACCGGCCGGTTTCCCCAATGCCCTCCACACACTTCTGCCCTGTCTCCCGGCAGTACTCCCTGATGGTTTCCGGCAGATTGCTGCCTGACACCCGGAACCGGTCATCGCTTATGTCAATAAAGGTCCGGTTATCCTTTATCCCTGCCGCTGCCATGCACACTGCATCGTAGTCCAGCCCCGGCGCCTGTTTCCTCCACTGCTCCATGCAGCGCTCCAGTATCCAGAATCCCGGGAAATCCTTGCACAGTGAGTAGGTCCCTCCGGCCCCTCTCATGTTCTTGAACCTGTCATTGAAGGTTTCCCGGTTTACCACCGGCGCAGCCACCCTTGCCCCGAAGATAAAGGATGTGCCCAGGCTGACAAACGCCTTTGTCTCATCCAGCCCCGGCGCAGCTATAAGGGCTGATTCCGTGTCATGGCCGGCCACACTGACCACCGGCACGCCTGTTATGCCGGCCCCGGCCGCAAACGAACGGGTTATGCTTCCCTTTCCCGTCCCCGGCTCGGACAGGGGGCCGAATAATTTTTCCGGAATGCCAAGCTTTCTGAATACCTCATAATTCCACTGCTCCCCGTCCTGTTCCAGAAGATACAGGACAGACGCTATGGTTCTCTCTGTGGCGGCCCGGCCTGTTATCAGGTATTCCAGCAGACTGGATAAGGGCAGGAACCGCTCCCCCCTCTGAATGTTGGGCGAATGGTCCAGCACATCCCGGTAAAGATGGAACAGGGCCCTGGTTTTTACCGGATAATTCCCCATCTGTTCATATAGCTGCCAGTCCGTGAAGCAGCGGTGGACCTGGTCCATGATTCCTTCGATTCTCCGGTCCCGGTAATGATACGGCTCCTGAATCAGTTTTCCTTCACGGTCCAGTATGCCGTAGCCGTTTCCGTAGGTGTCGATTCCCAGGGAAACAAACTGACCGTTCTCTCCGAACCAGCCCAGTCCGTCCCTTATGGTCTTAAGCATGTGCCCAATGTCGGCAAACTCATGGCCGTCCTTCACCTTGGGAAGGTTTGGCTCTGAGTATGTATCCGTTATCCTCAGCCTGCTGCCGTCGTACACGGCCGCCGCCATCTTGATTCCTGTGGCCCCGATATCAGCCGCCGCATACAAGGAATCCTTCATATGCTTCCCTCCTGCGTGAAAACCTCCTGCCGCATCAGCCGCCAAGGTAGGCCCGTTTTACATCCTCATTGCTCAGCAGGTCCTCTCCCCTGCCTTCGATTACCGATTCCCCGTTCTGTATGACAAAGGCGTAATCGCACAGCGCCAGTGTATCCACTGCATTTTGTTCCACAATGATTACCGTGATGCCGATATCCGCAATTTCCTTCACGAACTTGAATATCTCCTGCACCAGCTTGGGCATCAGGCCAAGGGAAGGCTCATCCAGTATCAGCAGCTTGGGGTCCGACATCAGCCCCCTGGCAATTGCCACCATCTGCTGCTCGCCTCCGGAAAGAGTGCTGGCCGTCTGCTTCTTTCTCTCCTCCACCCTGGGGAACAGTTCATAGACCAGCTTCAGACGTTCCTGTATGGCCTTCTTATCCTGGTTCAGATAGGCTCCCATCAGAAGGTTATCCTCCACCGTCATGCCGCCGAACAGCATTCTGCCTTCAGGCACCATGGCGATTCCCTTGCTGACCAGCTTGAAGGGGGGCATGCCCGTGATATCCTCTCCTTTATAGCGTATGGAGCCGCCCATGGGCTTAATGGTTCCTGTGATGGCCCTGAGGGTAGTGGTTTTGCCTGAACCGTTTGAACCAAGGATGGCCAGGATTTCGCCTTCCCGCACGCTGAAGGACACATCGTGCACAACAGCCATACCGTTATAACCTGCCTGCAGGTCAACTACTTCCAATAACCTCTCATCACTCATCCTTCTTTGCTCCTCCTCCCAGGTACGCATTGATTACTTCCTGATTCGATGTAACCTCATCCGGCGAGCCGACCACAAGTACCTTGCCCGATACCAGCACCACCACCCGCCTGGACACATTCATGACCACGTCCATATTATGTTCAATGGTCAATATGGCGACGCCCATGGTATTAATCTTCTTAATCAGATTGACTGCATCCTTTCGCTCAGTGGCTGTCAGGCCCGCCATTGTCTCGTCCAGCAGCAGAAGCTCCGGGTCCGTGGCCATGGCCCTTGCAATCTCCAGGCGCTTTTTCTGGGGGACATTCAGCTTGCCGGCATATACATACTTCATATCCAGCATCCCGCACAGCTCCAGAATCCGGTCCACATGCTCCATGGCCTCCTCAATGTTGTGCCGCTTGCACAGGGCTCCCACCAGAACATTTTCATAGACCATCATATCGTTTAAGGACTGCGGAATCTGGAAGGTCCTTCCGATTCCCAGCTTGCATATATCATAAGGCTTCATGCTGGTGATGTCCTTACCCTTAAAAATAACACTGCCTTCCGTCAGGGTATGGGCGCCGCTTATGGAGTTGAACAGGGTGGTCTTGCCTGCTCCGTTGGGTCCCACCACACCCACAATCTCCCCCACCTCCACATCAAAGGTAACCGCCTCATTTGCCACAAGTCCCCCGAAACGCTTGGTAGCATTCTTAATCTCTATTATTTTTCCCATATTCAGCCTCCTGCCACACTGCTCTTTTTCTTATTCCTGAGATAAGAGACTATCCGCTCATATCTTCCCTCCAGGATAGAAAGGATGCCTCCCGGAATAAAGAGAACAATCAGGATGACCAGTGTTCCGTAAAGAATCATGTCCAGTCCTCCGTATTGCCCCAGATACACCCTGGAGTACTCCGATATGCTGGTGAGCACGATTGCTCCCAGAACCGGTCCCAGGACCGTTCCCACGCCTCCCATGACGGCCGTAAGCACAATCATCATCGAGACATTCAGGGTCATAAGCATGGATGGGTCTATGTATAAAATGAACTGTGCATATAAGCTTCCCCCAATGCTTACAATGGCCGCGCTGAGCATATAAGCCTTGATTTTATAGGACGCTGCATTGATGCCAACGCTTTCCGCCGCCATCTCGTTTCCTTTTATGGTGCGCAGGTAATAGAAAAACTTGGATTTGTCCAGGCATTTAATCAGCACCAGGACAGCAACGGTAAAGATAAGGAACACATAGTAATAGTTAAGGGGATTCTTAAACTGCATGAAGGCCCATTCATTTACGCCCTTGGAATAGATGTAAACGCCGGTAGCGCCTCCGCACCATTTCCAGTTAATAAATATGATTCTGGTACATTCCGCCAGGGCCATGGTGGATATGGCGAATACATGGCCCTTCAGCCTGAGGAGGGGCTTGCCCACGATAAAGGCAATGAGCATGGAAATCCCCGCCCCAATCCAGATGGAAATCCAGGGGCTGATTTTAAAATAGGAAACGGAAAGTCCCACCGTATAGGCTCCTATGCCGTAGAACAGGCTGTGTCCGTTGGAAACCTGGCCGCAGTATCCTCCGATTACGTTCCAGCCCATTCCCACGATTGCCCAGACCAGAATCAGGGACAGCAGGTTCCATACAAACCGGATTCTTACCACCTGGGGGAAAATAATTGCCGCCAGCACTCCGATTCCCAATCCTATGAACCATCTCTTATTATCACGCAATGTCTTTTTCATATTTATTTACCTCCAAACAGTCCTTTTGGTTTGAACTGAACCAGCAGCAGGAACACCACGCAGATACCCACATACTTAAACGCCGTGTTCATATAAACGCCTGTGAAGGAGTCCGCCAGGCCCATAATCAGCCCTCCGAAGAAAGCGCCCGGTATGCTTCCGAAGCCTCCCATTACAACGGCGATGAATCCGAACAGCTGGAAATTGGCTCCCACATTGGGATAAATGTAGTAAAAGTAGGTCAGCGCGCATCCCGCTGCTCCTGCTATGGCGGCCGACAGGCCAAATGCAAGGGCATATGTCTTTTCCGGGTTGATACCCACCAGCCCGGCGGCTGTCTTGTTCATGGAGGTGGCCCGGATGGCTTTTCCGGTACGGGTCTTGTTGAGGAACAGGAACATAAAGCCCGCCACACAGACAGAGATGACAAATGGTACGATTTTCTGTTTGCTCAGCACCATGAATCCCAAATCAATGGACCCGCTGACAGCCACTTCCGGTATGGTCTTAAAATCGCCGCTGAACAGCAGGAGGGCCAGGTTCACCAGCACCATGCTCAGCGCGAATGTAATCAGACGCTGGGAGAGAACCGGTCCCCTCAAAGCCCTGGCAATAATCAGCTTATACACAATGAAGCCAATGCCAAACATGATTGCCATACAAATAGGAAGAGAAACGATTGGGTCAAGTCCGAAATACAGATTCAGATAAAAGGAACAAAACATTGCAATCATCAGGAATTCACCCTGGGTGAAACTCAGGATTCCCATAACCCCCCATACCAGGGCAATGCCCATGGCTACCAGCGCCAGGGTCGAGCCATTAATAATGCCTTCAAATAAGGCCTGCATGAACATACTCATTCACCGTTATCCTCCTTGTTTGTTGTTTTGTTATTTATTTTATTCAATATTACCATATTCTTTTCTAAATAGCAAGCATTTTTGTTTGTTTCAAAGATTTTTTATTTGTTTTAGGATTTTAATGTGGTATATTTTTATGTTTTTCGGATTTTTTTCAGACTAAACTTATCTTTTAAGTATATTTTCTTTGTTTCTAAAAGAAAATCGACCATCCCTTCTTCTTTTCTTTGTATTTTTGCGCACAACAAAAGGACGTCTTTGTGAAAATCACAAAAACGCCCTCTGTCAACTCATTCAATTAACATAATCAGCCTGCAATTATGGATAGTATACCTCTACGTGATTCCTGCTGAACAGCCGCATCCATTCATCCGACGGCTTCTGGTCCGTGACCACCACATCAATCTGGTCCAGGTCAGTAAGCTTCATAAACGCCACACGGCCAAACTTGGAGTGGTCGGCCAGAAGATAGACCTTATGCCCCCGTTCAATCAGGGACTTCTTCACATCCGCCTCCAATTCATGGGAGTCAAATATCCCGCCTTCCATGCTCATCCCCTTGCAGCTGATAAATACCATGTCCAGATGGTATTCCTGTATGGTGCTCCGGGCAACGCCGCCCTGCATGGAATAGGACTGGCGGTTAACGCGCCCGCCCGTGGACAGGATTCCAAAACGGCTCCTCTCCATCTCCCGGATGACTTTAACCGAATTCGTCAGGACCAGGATATCCTCCCTTTCACCGAGATACTTAAGCGTCTCCATAACCGTTGAACTGGCATCGCACCCAATGCTTGCATTAGGGGGAACCATCTCAGAAACAATGCCTGCAATTGCCCTTTTCTCCTCAACATTTGTCTCCGAACGTTTCACAAAATCAATCTTCTCAAAAGATTCTGTCTGATTTAAAACAGCCCCGCCATACGTCCTGACTACAAGCCCTTCCTCCTCCAATTTTTCCAAATCACGCCGTATCGTCTCCGGAGTAACCCCAAATTGGTTGCTCAGATTGGCAACAACTACCTTCTTCTCCAGACGTACAATCTGTCTTATCTGTTCTAATCGACCTTTCTGTGCCACACTTTGTTCCTCCACATGTCTTACTGGCAAAAAACCTTATAAATAAACGGTTTTCCTCGATTTCATTATAAAACAACCATGCAGGAATTGCAAGGAAAGTTATGAATCAAGGGCCTCCGCCATCTCCCTGATGGCCGCCACATCCCCGGAATCCAGCTCCAGCTCGTCCGCCCTGGTGTTCTTTCTAATCTGTTCTTCGGTTGTGGCGCCGCTCAGAAGAATCACCTTATCTCCCTGGGCCAGAACCCATGCCATGGCCAAATCAGCCACCGCACAGTCATATTTCCTGCACATTGGCTCCAGCTGGTCCAGGAAGTCCATAACCCTGGGCATGTTCTCAGGCTGGAACCATTTTTTATTGCACTGGGCGCCCACAGGCTTATAATCCCGGGGCAGGGCTCCGCTTAAAAGCCCCATTTCCAGCGGTGAATAGGCCTGCAGCACAATGCCGTTCTCCCTGCACAGGGGAAGAAGCTCATCCTCCACAGCCCGGTCCAGCACGCTGTATTTCGCCTGTACAATATCAAGACCTCCGTGCTTTATGTATTCCTCCACCTGGGATACCGTCACATTGGCAGCTCCCACGGCCCTGATTTTTCCTTTTTCCTTTAGCTCAGCCAACAAATCCATTGTTTCGGAAATCGGGGTGTAATATGGCTCCACCGCCTGCCAGTGCGACATATAGATATCAATATAGCTGGTTCCCAGACGCTCCAGGCTCAAATCAATTTCCTCCAGAATGGATTCCCTTGAAAGGTTTTTATAGAGCTGGACATCCCCCACCTTATTAAACAGGGCGCCTTCCCTGGTCCAGACAATTCCGAATTTTGTCATGACCACTGCCTTCTCCCGGTCCATGCCCTTCAGGGCCTCCCCCACGATCCGCTCGCTCTGTCCGAAGTTATAGCCCGGCGCCGTATCAATGAGATTCACTCCCAGCTCAGGGCATTTCCGGATAGTGGCAATGGATTCATCCTTTGACTTATCACCGCCCCAGGCAGGACCGCCGCCAATTGCCCATGTGCCCAGTCCGATTCTTGATACCGGCTTATCCAGTGTACCTATCTTTATTGTCTTCATACTCATCTCTCCATTTTCAAATATTCCTGATAACGGGCTTCCACCTGTTTCCTGTCCTGCACTCCCGTGGTGGCGCCAACGCACTCCACGGATACCGAAGCAGTGCAGTTGGCAAACTGTGCGCACTCCTTAAGTCCCTTCCCCTCCAGCAGGCCGCATATGAAGCCCGATGCAAAGTTATCGCCAGCGCCTGTGGTGTCCACGCACTGCGTACCGGAAAATGCGGGAACAGTGAAGGATTCCTCCCTGTTCCTGATGTAGCATCCCCTTTTTCCAATCTTGATGATTACGTTCCTGACCCCGCAGTTAAGCAGGGTTTCCGCTATCTCTTCCAGCTCCTGCCTGCCGGTAATCTCCGCCGCCTCTGCATAGTTGGGGAAAAAGTAGTCCACGTAGGAAAGGGCCTTCTGTATGTCTTCCAGACGTTCTCCTCTTTTGCAGCCCACAATATCGGCGCAGATTAACATGCCCTTTTCCCTGGCCCTCTCAAAAAGAGGAATCATCAGGTCCTCATCCAGAAGGGGATTGTTGAAAATGCTGGCAAAGGACAGGATTCTTCCATGGGATACGGACTCTTTCTCCACATCCTCCGGACAGAAGGTCCAGATGCTTCCGCTTTTGTTGTTAATAAATGTCCGTTCCCCATCCTCCCGTATAAGGCCCACATTGATGGAAGTGACCTTGCTGCTGTCCACCTTGATGTATTCGGTGCCAATGTTGTTCTTTCTGCAATGCTCCAGCACCAGGGAACCGATGACATCGTCTCCCACGCAGCTCACCAGCCTGACCCTGTGGCCCAGACGTGTTATGACCGTGGCCTCATTTAAGGCATCGCCGCCCACTGTAAGCACCATCTGCTTTACAGAGTAGGATGCAGTGTCCAGCACATCCTTTCCCACCGGATAAAGCTGCAAATCCGTATGGGCAGCGCCCACGATTACCACCTCACAGCATTCCCCGCGCTCCAGCGCATCCCCCTGCCTTTCACCCCATTCACTATTTTTCAAACCATCCCTCCGCCTTTCCGTTGCTGCCAAACAGCAGAATCTTTTCTTCCGCCCGCTTCTGGACCGCGTCCCGGACACGTATGTTAAGGGCCTGATATCCTTCTCCCTTTTCATGTGCCTCGATTGCCGACACGGCAGCCTCGCAGAGCTCTGTATGGATGTTGATTTTGGTGATTCCCAGGCTTATGGCATGACGGATGTCCTCATCCCCTATGCCGGATGCGCCGTGAAGCACCAGGGGTATGGATACGTCCCCGCGGACCTTTTCCAAGATTTCAAAATTAATCCTTGGCGGAGCCGTATAGGCGCCATGCTGGTTGCCGATGGCCACTGCCAGGGAATCAATCCCTGTCTTTTCCACAAACTCCGCTGCCTGGGACGGGTCCGTATACATATAGTGGTTCAGCGCCTCTTCATAGTCTGTCTCAGCGCCCACATGTCCCAGCTCTGCTTCCACGGGAATGCACATGGGATGGAACTTATCCACCACTTCCTTTGTCATCCTTATGTTCTCCTCAAAGCTGTAGGCTGAACCGTCTATCATCAGGGAATTATAACCGATGTCAATGGCATGGCTCACAATCTCAAAGCTGCGTCCGTGGTCCCAGTGGATGGAGCAGGGCAGCGAGGTCTGAGTTGCATAGGAACGCATCATGTTCACAAAATGGTTTATGTCCGTGTTCACAAGGAATCCGCTTCCAAATGACAGGATGACCGGGGACTGAAGCTTCTCGCAGGCCTTCATAACGCCAGAGAGCATTTCCACATTCCATATACAGAAGTTGGCAACTGCATAGTGCTCCTTCTGTGCCTTTACTAACATGTCCTTTGTCGATACTAACATATTGATACCTCATTCCTTTCCTAATACAATCTGGTTTAACCGCTGATTCTAATGACGCCCTTAATGATTTCCGCTTTGCGGCTTATGGATTCCTCAAAGGCCTTTTGCACATCCTCATAAGCGTATTCATCCGTCACCATGGTCAGCACGTCGAATCTTCCTGATGATATGGCCTGGATGGTCATGGGGAAATTATTGGCATACCGGAAAACGGTCTGCACCTTCACCTCACGGTTGATTTTAAGGAAGTCCACAGGCGTCTCCCCCGGTATGGTTCCCACTATCATGACCTCACCGCCTCTTCTGACAGATGCCAGTGCCTGCATGGCAGTCACCCTGCTTCCGGCTGTCTCAAAGACAATGTCAGCCCCGTCCCCGCCCAACAATTCCCGGCTGCGGTCTACCGTATCCTCTTCCCTTCCGTCAATCACATGCCACGCTCCCAGCTGCAGTGCTTTCTCCAGCCGGCCGGCAATTACGTCAACCACCACAATCCGGTCCGCTCCCATGAGAACACAGGCCTGAAGCGTCATGAGCCCAATGCAGCCGGCTCCCAGTATAAGGACCTTTTTTCCGGGCTTTACCCCGGCCAGCTCCGCCGCATGCATCCCCACCGCCGCAGGCTCCACCAGCGCTCCTTCCACCATGTCCATATGGTCCGGCAGGTGGTATGTAAAGCTTTCCGGGTGCACCAGGTAATTGGTAAGGGCGCCTTTGTAGTTAGGCTGGGTTGCCATAAAATCCACCTGGGGACAAAGGTTATAGTGTCCCCCCAGACAGTATTCGCATTTGCCGCAGGGAATCCCCGGTTCACATAGTACGCGGTCGCCCGCCTTGAACCGTGTCACATCAGCCCCTGCCGACACCACGGTGCCTGAAAACTCATGTCCCAGCCCGATTTTCTGCGAAGGGTCCTTTGGCGGTATGAAGGGTCCGCACTCAAATCCGTGCACATCCGAGCCGCAGATTCCCACATATTCCACCTTAATCAGAACCTCGTTCCCTGCCGGAACCGGCACAGGGCATTCTTCAATCCGCATGACTCCGGGCGTAACTAAAATCGCTTCCGTATTCTTCATTTCTCCCCGTCCTTTCGGCTTCAGTCAAAATCATAAGTCAGGATGACCTTGATTGCCTCTTTATTTGCCATGGCCTCAAACCCTTCCTCCCACTGGGAAAGGCCCAGCCTGTGCGTAATCATGGGTTTTACCTGAATCCGGCCGGCCTCCAGAAGGTTAAGGGCGTTCCTCCATGAGGTGGCGTCATACGCCATGTGTCCGATGATGGATACCGCCTTCATGGATATATCATTGATGGAAAATCCCAGGGGATTAAATCCCATGCCGACCCGGACGATTTCCCCGTTGCAGCGCACCATCTCAATGGCCTGCTTCAGGCATATATTAGCGCCGGCGCAGTCCACCACCAGACCGATGCTGTCCCGGCCTCCGCATATCTCACGGCAGCGTTCCACCACGTCCTCAGCGGAACCGTTCACCACTGCCGTGGCTCCCAGCTGCCTGGCCACACCGAACCGGACCTTTACGTCCTCCTCCAGGCCGACCACCACAATATGGAGGGCTCCCATTAATTTTGCAATCTGCACGGAGAACAGCCCTAGAGGCCCTGTTCCGAATATGACCACGTTCTCTCCCGGCAGGAGGCCGGAACGCTGGGCAATGGCCTTATACGCATTACAGATTGGGTCCATCACAGCCGCTTCCTCATATGTAAGCCCCTGGGGAATCTCCCAGACAGCTCTCTTGTGAATGGCAAGTATCTCCCCCGGAATCCTGCAGTACTTTGTGAAGCCTCCGCTGTACCCGTATCCCAGGCCCAGGTTAACCTTTTCCGAACAAAGAAGATAATCTCCCCGTTCGCAGGCCGGGCATCTGCCGCACACATGCCCTGTATTGTCCGATACAATCCGCTGTCCCGGCCTCCAGTCCTTCACATTCTTACCCACCCGGACAATCTCTCCGGCAAACTCATGGCCGCGGACAGAGCCGAATTCATCCGAACCATTATCCACTTTGTAATGCTTCATATCCGCCCCGCAGATTGCAGCTGCCTTTACTTCCAGGATGATATCATCGTCGCCGCATTCCGGCTCCGGAATGTCAATCAGCCTGTAGGTCCCGAAATCACTGGGACGGCCAAACTTTGCCAATGCTTTCATCATTCGCCCTCCTGACTATTTTATGTAATTATAATATCACCATTTTTTATTAAAATCAACATTTTTTATTTGTTTTAATCATATTTACTTTTGTTTCAAAGATTTAATATCTGTTTATACAACAAAAAAGACCTGCAGGCGGATGCATTTTACCGTCTGCAGATCTTTTCCAATCATTTGTTTGTTCACATCTTACTTTCCCGTAACCTGCTTGTTCACAACATTTACAGGACTTCCGTCCATAAATGACTTCAGGTTCGACACTGCTATGTCCATCAGCCGCTGCCTGCTCTCCCTGGGAGCCCAGGCAATATGGGGCGTAATAAAGCAGTTCCTTGCCTGGAGCAGGGGGTTATCTCCCCGGATAGGCTCAGTGGACACCACGTCCAAGCCGGCAGCCCCCACTTTGCCGGAATTCAGCGCCTCCTTCAAATCCTCTTCCACAATCAGAGGGCCTCTGGAGTCATTGAGGATGATTACCCCGTCCTTCATCTTTGCAATGGAATCCCTGTTAATCATTCCCGCGGTATCGGGAAACAGAGGACAGTGAAGGGCTATCACATCGGACATACGGTACAATTCATCCAAATCAGCGTAACGGCAGTTTTCATTTTCCAGGGCCTCATTCCGGTAAGCATCATAGGCCAGGACCTTCATGCCAAGGGCCTGGGCAATGCGGGCCGTTCCCTGCCCAATCCGCCCAAATCCTATGATGCCCATGGTCTTTCCCGCCAGCTCAATCAGCGGATAATCCCAGAAACACCAGTCCGGACAGCTCTCCCACCTGCCTTCACGGACAGCCTGGCTGTGATGGCCGATATGATGGCAGATTTCCAAAAGCAGTGCAATGGTATACTGGGCAACTGCATCCGTCCCGTAGGAAGGGATATTGCATACAGGAATCCCCCTGGCTGACGCTGCATCACAGTCCACCACATTATATCCGGTAGCCAGCACCCCCACAAAGCGGATATGGCCGCATGCCTCAAACACTTCCTTTGTAAGAGGCGTCTTGTTGGTAAAGACAGCCTGGGCATCGCCAATCCTCTTTATGATTTCTCCCGCATCCCCCACAGGAGTCCTGTCATAGACCGTAAGCTCCCCCAAATCCTTAAGCCCTTCCCAGCTAAGGTCCCCTGGGTTTTCCGTGTACCCGTCCAGAACAACAATTTTCATGTCAAACACCCCTTCTTTAACGTGAATTTTTAATGGTATATGATTTATAATAAGCTGTTTCATATTTGTTGTCAACATTTTTATGTTTATTTCAAATATCTTGATATCAGATACAGTTATTTCGGACTCTTCCCTCCAATGGCTGATTACACATTCAGGCCCCAAATCCTTCCATTGGCGGACAAAACCAACACTTCTCCCCATTCAATGCTATAATAGAACCATCAGTACTGAGGTCAGCGGCGAACCGGGAACCCGCATCACTCTCACCGAAAGGAGCTGTACCCATGAACTTTAACTGGAAATCCATATTGAAAAAAGCAGGCATCATGCTGCTGTCCACACTGCTCTTTGCACTCTGCTCCGGCCTTCTCTATATCACAAAGACGGCCGGCTCCCTTACCATTATCCGGCCGGAGGACGAACCGGAGCTGGCCTCTGCCATGACCAATGAGAACCTGGACATACAGACCCGGGAAAAACTGGGCGGATACTGGACCATTGCCGTCTTTGGCGTGGACAGCCGCAACGGAAAGCTTGGCAAAGAAAGTAATGCGGACGTACAGATGCTGTGCTCCATTAACCGGGATACAGGGGAAATACGCCTTGTATCCTTATACCGAGACACCTTCCTTATGAACGACACTGCAAACAGCGGCTACGGAAAGCTGAACCAATCCTATTTCCTCCAGGGGCCCTCAGGAAATATATCTGCCATCAACACAAACCTGGACATGAAGGTGGAGGACTTCGTATCCTTTAACTGGAAAGGTGCGGCTGATGCCATCAACCTGCTGGGCGGCGTGGACATAGAACTGTCCAAGGAGGAATTCTATTATATCAATGCCTTCATCACAGAAACCGTGGACGCCACCGGAATCCCTTCCACCCATCTGGACGGACCCGGCATGCAGCATCTGGACGGCGTCCAGTCGGTTGCCTATATGCGGCTCAGGATGATGGACACTGACTTTAAACGGACCGAGCGGCAGCGGATTGTTGTTGAACAGGTATTTGAAAAGGCCCGGCAGGCTGATATTGCCACATTGGTCCAGGTAGTGGGAACCGTACTGCCCCAGGTTATGACAAGCCTCAGCGAGGATGAGATGCTGGATATTGCATACAATTTAAAGAATTACCGCATCAGCGATACGGCTGGTTTTCCCTTTGATCTGACCGGTGCAAGCCTGGGAAAAATCGGAAACGTAGTCATTCCCAGTACCCTGGAATCCAATGTGGAGGAACTGCACCGTTTCCTGTACGGCGATGATTCCTATACCTGCTCCGGCCAGGTACAGGATATCAGCAGGGAAATCATAAAACGAGCTGTCAGGAATTAAGGAGTCCATGTATGATACGAATTGCTGTCTGTGACGATGAACGCTGCTTTGTAGAGCAGATGAATCATATTATTACAAACCATGCCAGAGACATTTCCCAGCCGCCGGAGACATCTTTTTACACCAGCAGCAGCCAGCTGCTTTACGATGTGGAGGAAGGCGCGCACTTTGACCTTCTGCTGCTGGACATTGAAATGCCGGAAGGGGACGGGATGAGCCTGGCCGCATCCCTCCGCCGCCATCTTCCCATGGCCCTGATTATATTTATTACCTCCCACACACAATATGCAATTAAGGCGTATGAGCTGTCTGTTTTCCGTTACATCCCAAAGACGGAGATGGAAACCTGTCTGCCCCTGGCCCTTAAGGATGCCGTCCAGATTCTGAAGCGGAATTCGTCTGATGCTTATATCATTGAATCCCCCAGGCGGGTCCAGAAAATAGCTCTGGAGGATATCTTCTATGTGTATAAGCAACAGAAAAACTCTGTCATGGCTGCCAGGAGCGGTGAGGTTCCTGTCCGCAAACCCCTGGCCCAGGTATTGGAGGAGCTGAATGCAATTCCAGCCGGAGTAACCGGCGGCAGCGGCAGCTTTCTCATGGTGGAACGGGGATATATCGTGAACCTGTTCCATGTGGATAAGCTGGAGGACGAGCAGATTTACCTGGACAACGGCAGGGTCCTTCCGGTCAGCCGGAACCGGCTGAAGGAGACGCGGGAGGCCATAACCAGGTATTGGAGGGAAATGCTATGACGATGAACCAATGGTATCAATCCATATATCAGATGTTTGAAGTACTCTCGGACTTTATCGAAGCATGGCTTTGCTACGGATTTGTGGGACTGTTTCTGCCGGACCGCGTCAGAGGAAAAGTACCGTTTTTCATCCTTTCCCTGATTCTGGTGGGTTCTGTCCGGACCATGGACGGGCTGGGCATGGACCCAATGATATCCACTCTCTGGTTTGTATTTTTTATCTGTATGACCACCGTGGTGCTGTTTCAGGTAAATCTGTTTTATGCGGTGTCCCTTGTAAGCTTTTATATCCTGTGCCTCTATGTCATCAATTACTTCTGTATGTCTGTTATGGGGGTCATTGCGGGCAACCGCCAGTTTGCACAATTCATCCTGAACCAGCTGTCCCTGCTGCGCTGTATTTATCTGGCTGCTGATACCGCGCTTCTGCTTTTGTTATACATGCTCGTCAGACGCGCCTTTAAGGGCGGGCTGCTCTACAGTCCCCGGATGCTGTTTGCCATATCCCTTCCGGGCATTCTGGGCGTTACCTTCCTGTCCCTGATTACACTCCAGGATATTTCCGTGGTCACCCTGTTCAGCTGGGGCCTGTGCCTTATCATGGTGCTGTGCTTCATCTTTCTCCTGCTCTTCTATTCCAATTACATGAAGGAGCACGAACTCAGAAGCATCCTGGAACTGAAGGACCAGATGGTGCGCCAGGAATATGAGATGGTCAAGCAGCTTCAGACTGAGCAGCAGTCCCTTTCCCATGATATGAAGAACCACCTTCTGGTCATGGATACCATGCTGAAGGAGGGAAAATACCGGGAAGCGCAACAGTATATCAGCCAGCTGGGCATTCCCCTGGAACGCCTGTCTCCCTCCATCTGGACCGGCGCCTCCACCCTGGATGTACTGCTGAATCATACCCGGAACCGCTGCAGCCAGTTCCATATAGGGTTTACCGTACAGGCTGACGCCGTTGATTTGCGCCCCATGAAGGACCAGGATATATGCAGCCTCTTTGCCAACCTCCTTGACAATGCCTTCGAAGCAGCCCGCCAAGTGACGGAAGGCCAGGGCTGGATTCTCTTTAAAATGAGGAAGGCCAGGGAAATGCTCTTCATAGACCTGTCCAACCCGGCAGCAGCGCCTCCCCGTGTCAGAAACGGCGCCCTGGTTTCCCGCAAACAGGATGGCCAGCTTCACGGCCTGGGTCTTAACAGGGCAGCGGCCACTGCCCGGGAATACGGCGGCCAGCTCACCTATGAGTATAAAGACGGCGTATTCACGGCCGCTGTCATCTTCCTGGGTGGGATAAAAGGAAATGCAACAAAAAAATGACCCTATTATATAAGGTCATTTTTTATGCTACAGTTCAATTCTGAATTCGTCTGAACCCTCACCGTTTACAACGTAATAGGCTGCATTCTGCTCCGGTGATATGTACAGCTCTATGGACTTGATTTCCGTTCCCGGATGAGCCTTCGCATATGCCTCCTCTGCCTGGGCCAGCACATCCTTTGCCGCTACCTGTCTGCCTCCGAACTCCACTACGACGCTCTTCTCAATCTCTGTCTTTGCAGTTTCCTTCACAGCTTCCTTCACGGCCTTTTTTGCTGTTTCCTCTGCTGCCTTAACTTCCTCTGCCTTATTAACCTCTGCCTTATTAACCTCTGCTGCCCTGGTCTGTACAGCGCCTGTCTGAGCAGCTGCAGCCATAGTCCTCTTTGGTCTTGCCATGATAGTTCCTCCCTTTTTCAATCCGGTTTCCAGTGTCAATGGGGATTATACGGCAGTCCCCTTTTTTTGTCAATGTCGCGGATATGGAAATTGGACAGCGAAACAACCGCCTTTATGGAGATTTTTCAAGCATAAACTGACAGACTGTCATACTTCTTTATGGCATTTGCCACAATCCTGCCCGGAAATCAGTTTCTCCGCCCTGTCCGGGAACCAGGCAAAGGCTCCGGACGACGGAACTATGGCAAATTCCATCCTTTCTCCGGTAGTGGGATGAGGAAATACCAGTCTGCGGGCGCACAGGGCCAGAGCCCCACGTCTGTCCCCAAAGCCCGGCCGTTTCCTGCCTCTGTCCACAGTACCGGTTGTGGATTTTGTGGATAACCCGCCGCCATAACGCTCATCCCCGTACAACGGCGTATCATGTCCGGCAAATTGTACCCTTATCTGGTGGTGCCTTCCTGTAAGCAGCTCTATATCTATTAGGGATAACATCTGCTCCTGATTACCAGGGTTGTTGATAACTTCCAGAACCCTGTAATTAAGCACTGCTTTTTTGCTGTTTCCGTCTGACTTATCCACAATCCTTGATGTGTTGTTTTCCCTGTAATGGCGCAGATAATCCACATACGTCCCCTGTTTATCCACAGGTTTTCCACAAACCACTGCCAGGTAGGTTTTTTCCATCTTTCCGGCCTGCAGTGCAGCGCTTAAGGATGCTGCGGATTTTTGGTTCAGCCCATATACCATGATTCCCTCCACCGGCTTGTCCAGTCTGTGGATAACTCCCACATAAGGAGGCTGGACTGTGGATGTTCCCTGTGGACGGCTGTGGATATCCTGTGGATTATGTAGATAACGGCGTATCTCGCTTACCATATCCGGCGCAAATCCCCTGGAAACCTGTGACTCCAATCCCGCTGGTTTGCGCACTACTATAATATCTTTATCTTCATATAATATTGGTACCATACATTAACCCCGCTTATCTGTCTGTTCCCTGTACAGACGATTCTAAAGGAACGCTTTTGATTATACCATAGTTTTGACCCCATACGGTTGATTATATTCAGAATTTAGCTTTATCTTCAAAGTGGTTTTTAAAAAGTATTGCATATTTTTAATCTTAGGTGTATAGTATATAATACAAATAGATGTAGTATTGAAAACTACATAGCAGGGTTTCAATTAAATTATATTGTATTTTTATAAAAGGAGGCTGGATACTATGACGGCAAACATAAAACGTGGGATAACAAAGGTTAAGGACCCCGGCAGCGCATTGACTCATTTCATCGCCATGATACTGGCTATCATCGCAGCCATACCGCTGCTGCTAAAGGCGGGGCGTGATTCAGGCCATATGCATATCAGCGCACTGACCATCTTTATACTAAGCATGATTGGCCTTTATGCGGCCAGCACCATATACCACACCCTGGATATTTCCCCGAAAATCAATAAACTGCTCCGCAAGATAGACCATATGATGATTTTCATTTTAATAGCAGGCACCTATACGCCTGTGTGTATGATTGTCCTGGGCGACAGGACCGGCTGGACTTTGCTGACCCTGGTATGGGGCATTGCCATTGTGGGCATCCTCATCAATGCGCTGTGGATTACATGCCCCAAGTGGTTCTCTTCCTTGATTTACATTGCCATGGGATGGGTATGCATACTGGCTATCACCAAAATATTAAGCTCCCTGCCCAAAGCCGGTTTCATGTGGCTGCTGGCCGGCGGCATCATCTATACGGCAGGCGGTATTATCTACGCCATGAAGCTTCCATTTTTCAACTCCCGCCACCGGTATTTTGGTTCCCACGAAATTTTCCATCTCTTTGTCATGGGCGGAAGTCTCTGCCACTATATAATGATGTACCGTTTTGTTGCTTAATACAGAAAACACTGCTTCCGGCATGAAGTCATGGATTTCCATGCCGGAAGCAGCGTTCTTTTCCTATTATCTCTCTATTCCCCCTTCATGGCCTCCAATATGGCCAGCGTATTTTCTCCCCAGCTATAGTTGGTCATGTAATGGTGATGGAATAATCTTTTATATTTCCTGTCTCCGCCCAGAAACTGGTACAGGTCACAGTCAAACCTGGATTTATCCACGGTTTTCCCGGTCCGCCTGGATATGATGATATCTCCGATTCCTGCTTCCTCCAGGGTCTTCTTCAGCCGCAGCGCAGTCTGGCGGTATCTTCCCGCCATAGCCTTATCCATGGGTTCGTTCTCCCATAAAATAGAGACAGCCTCCTCCGCCGTACACAGTCCGCCATTCCGGTCCACAAGCAGGGCCAGGAGCTCCTTTCCCTTCTTGGAAGTAAATTCAAGTATCTTTCCGTCTACGAACACATCAAAATAACCGAAGGTTCGTATATATACCTTGGGGGAATGGAGCGCATCCGGTTGTTCCGGCAGCTCCATGGCTGCCGATAGCTGTTCTGAACCTGCATCCGGGCTCACGGCCTCCAGCACGCACCACATATGGACATAGCCTGAATATGGACTTGTAAAGAGAATGGCGTTTTCCTGTGCCGCCTGCTTCCCCCTTCCATACTCATGCCGGTTGATGCTGTAGGTCCGTTTTATATTATGGACGCCCGAATCATACATACACAGAAGTCTGCTTCGGTCGTTGAATTCCTCCCAGGACATTCTGTCTTCAGCAGATATCCATTTCTCCTTAATAAACTCCATGACCTGGTCCATGTCTCCCGTGCTTTGGGCATGGCCCTCCAGATTAAATAATCCGCCCCTGATATCCTCTATCCGGTCTTCTGACAGGATACAATTTAATATCGTGTATTGGTCGTCCGGTTTGGAATCCATCAGCTCCTGTATCATGGCGTATATCATTCCGCTCATATACTGCCGTTCAATATCCTGGCAAAATATCAGAGCGTGCTCCGGCTTACCGTCCTTATCAAAAACAGTGGCGTAATCCAACTGATAATGTGTCCAGCCCTGTATGCTGCTTTTTTTATGTATGACTGCCTTTCCGTCCGGACTTCCGCTTCGGATGTCGCGGAACATCTCTTCATAGCTTTTTCTGGACTCAGCCGCAATCACTCCTGCCTCAATCAGGTCCCAGGGCATATGGTCTATGGTTTCCGGCAGTCCGAACTCACGCATGGCTTTACCGTTGATTGCGGCATTTCCGGCCCCCACATCATATTTGAATATCTTCACGTCTAAATAATCCGTCATGATGTTTTCTATAAAAAAATCATACATTTCCTCCCGCGAAAACGGAATCGTCCCTTCCATGGTGTGCGACAGATACAGCAGGGATAAATCCATAGAGGATTGGATGATTGCCTCACACATGCTTCTTTTATCAATCAGGCACTGATGATAAATCTGCCGGTCCAATTCCCGGTTTACCCGTTCCAGGGAACTGGCTGTCTCCTCCAGCTGCATTTTCGTCATAAGCACATCCGTAACATCCTCTGCCACAGCAATGTAAACAGGCGCGCCATCCATTTCCTCCAGATAAGATGCTCGCACATGAATCCAGCTGGTTCCCGGATTCCTCCGCAGCGCTTTTCTGTAATACACAAACTCTTTCCGCTGTTTGGCCTTACTGTAAATACTTGTACATAATGTAGTCTTCTCTGTGGCCGAAAAACCGCAGAGCACGCTCTGGTTTTCATCACCGCAGTCCAATGCAAAAAAATCCCTGTACCTCTTTCCTGCTTCTATCAGATAAATATCCTCTTCCTTAATCAGAATTAATGCTGCATAACCAGGAATATGGTCAATCTCTATTGTTGTCTTTCTGTGAGTCATCTGTCATTCCTCTAATCCCTTTCCCAATCATCCATACCCGGAATGGCCTTTTCTAAGTACACCCACTAAAAAACGCCTGCAACCCTCACCCGGCACTATCTGCTGATTTTGTGACTGTTCCGATATATTTTATCCTTAATCCTGCTTATGGTCCTGCCCACGCTCCTGCTTATGTTCCTGGCCATAGTCCCGCACACAGCGCACAGCCATACGGTCCTGTCCCCCATAGGTGCAGGTGAACAGGGTCAAATCCCACGCTCCTGCTTCCATGCCTTCCACATCCGTGCCGCGTATCCTCTCCAAATCCTCCACCGTATACCGGTAAATGGTTCCATTTACATCGGTAAACCGGACAGCATCCCCTTGACGCATATTTTTAATTCCGCTGAAATGCTTCCTGTAATTATGTCCGGCCACAATCATGGAATCATCCTGGAAGGAGCCGCTGTAACGGCAGGGCGCTTCCTTCAGCAAATCATAGCTCCACTGGTACAGCACAGGCAGGTCCAGTCCCAGTGAGGGAATGGATAATACGCCAATATATTCGCGCCCGTCAATCTCCACGGTCTGCATCTGTGAGGCTGTTGTCCCATACCCATCCCCGCCTTCGCCGGATGGAGCCGGAATCACATCTCTTTCCAATATCTGTTCCGCTCTGCGGGCAGCTATCTCCCCATGATGTTCCTCCAGCCTGTTGGCTGCGGAAAGTACTGCGGCGGCCAGCAGACAGACTCCCCCTGCCAGCATCAGCAGGACTCCTCTACTCTTCATTGTCTTTTCTCTTTCCGGAATAATATTCTTTATATCCCATTCCCAGCAGCAGCAATCCTGCCATGGACAGAAACGGAACCGGCCACCAGAGAAGTCCTGTCTGCGGAAGTCCTGACTTTGGCACATCCTCCTCCGGAATCTCTATATTGGACCGGGGTACGTCTTCCTCAGGAATGTTCACTTCGGCCGGAGGGGTATTGTATCTGCGGCCTCCGCCGCCTCCTCCTCCGCCTCCGCCTCCTGTTTTCTCCGTGGAGTTGGTGACGGTATAGACACTGCCTTCCTCTGTGTATGTCACTGTATAGGGACTAGGCACACTTTCTTCAATTATCTTCCAGACGTGCCCGTTTTCCAGTCCCTTCCAGGTGTGGCGCCAATAGGTGCCGGAGGACAATGTGGCCCTGCTGTATTCTTCCCCGTCCCTCAGCAGGATAACGGTGATTTCCTGAGGACGGTAAATATGGCTGGCTCCGTCGTTCCACACCTTTACCACTGTAAGCTCTGTCCCCGGGCCTGTTTCCTCTGTGGTTGTCTTTGGACTGACCTGGGGGGCGTAATCCCAGATGTCATCCTCTCCAAGGGACGGCAGGCTCACAAGAAACGGAGCCGACCTGTAAGTAGTGCTGTCAATGGTAAGGTCGTCTGCCTTCACCAGATAAAGGCCCGCAGTAAGACCGTCATAGCACAGCATTCCCTGGCTGTCTGTTGCCTCTGCGCGCTGTGGTTCCAGTTTATGGGCTGCTGCATATATATCCATTGTATTGGCAGCAGCCATCCAGCCAGCGGCATCCAGCCCCCTCAGGTCCACCGGGCAGTCCTCAAAACCGCCGGTCAGGACATAACTGCCTGACACTGTCATATCGGCCGTCCGGTAAAGCCGGAACCCTGCGCCCGGCAGGGGCTGGCCTCCATAACCATAGGCAATGGTCAGCTGGGTATCCTTATGGATGTCCACCCTTTTGGCGGCCCATGCATCGGTTGGTACGGCCATCAGGATAACAGCTGCAAACAATACCCACAGCAGACGTTTTACTCTATTCCTGTCTTTTATTGTGTTTAACATCATTTTCCCTCCCCGCCTTTCCGGTCTTTTGTCCTTCTCCTTCCTTTGAAGAGGTCCTTCCTGTGCTGACAATCAAATAGATAAGCAGCATAAGCAGCATGGGGGCCGCCACCGCCGGCGCCACCAGAATGGGGTCAATCTGAATTGCATCCGCGGGAATGTGCATGACCGCAGGCGCGTCAATCCTCACTCCCCTTACCAGGAGCCGGTGGGTGTTGACCGCATACGGCGTACATGTCACCAGGGTTACATAATCCTCCCCGGGAACCGCTGCCAGCTCCGACACATCCTCGGGTTTTACAATGGATATCCTGTCCACCTGATAGGTCATGGATTCGTTCAGAATATTAAGGGTAAATGTATCTCCCTCATCCAGGCGGTCCAGGTCTGTAAACAGCTTGGCAGTGGGAAGGCCTCGGTGTCCTGTGATGACAGCGTGCGTGCCCTCCCCGCCCACGGGAAGGGAAGAGCCCTCCAGGTGTCCTGCACTGTGCTGAAGCACTGCCTCCGAGGTTCCATGATAGACAGGCAGGTTCACCTTCAGTTTCCGTATCTCAATGTATCCCATCATGCCGTTTCCCGTTACATTTAAAAGGGAATTATATCGTTCGTCACCGGGAGGGCCATTTAAAAAGGCCCCGTAATCCATCTGCCTGTTATACTCATGGGCATCCGCCAATATACGGTCATAATCTTCCTGGGACATATCCCCTAATACCTCCACGTATTGTGAGATGGCATGGGAAGCACTGAACTGATTGACATAATCGCTAATGGTGGGATACATGAGCACTCCAAGGCCGGTTAGGAATACGATACCAAGTATGATATTCGATAGCCTGTGTTTTTTCATAACTCCCTTTCTCTTTGCCTCATTTCCTGTAAAAACGTACAACAGTACGGAGAGAACAACGAAAACCCGGGCATGTTCTTCTCATTCTTTTCTCCCTGCTGTTGTATCGGTCTTATAATAAGGTTATGGGGAGAGTGGGGTTTCCACCCTCCCCCTTCCTTACTGCATCTTTCTTAGTCCCTGCCTGTCATACGGCGTCTTGTAATCAGCACGATTGCCGCGCCAACCATGAGACACAAGCCCACTACGGTAAAGATTGTGGTGCCCATGCCGCCGGTGCTTGGAAGCTGTGCGCCCTGGTTATTGGAAACTCCTGCCTTGTAAAAGCCGTTAGCGCCTTCTGCATCCCTGTTAATCTCAATTACATTGGTAACTGTCTTTGTCTCTGCCTTCACATAGGCTGCTGAGAATCCATCCGGTGCTCCCTCGCCTGGAGCGGTTGTCATAACCACGCCGGCTTCATTCATCCATACCAGGTTTCCGTTTATCTCAGCCTGTCCCTCATGGCCGGACAGCGCTTCGCCGGCATTGATTGTATAGGTATAATGGGTTACTTCCTTCTCTGTCTCAATATAGTATGGGATAGTGGATGCATCGATTGTAATAATGACCGGCTCGTCCATCAGGTTGTATCCGGTTGGGGCTTTGATTTCCTTTAAGTAGTATGTCCCCTGCTGAAGTCCCTTGTAAGCGGCTGCACCATTTTCATCTGTAGTAAGGGTAATGATAGCTCCCTTCTCATCTACAACAGGCTCTGAATACACACCCTGTCCTGCCTCTTCGGAATACGTTCTGTACAGCTCAAACACTGCATCGGAAAGCTTTTCACCTTCATGCTTTTCCTCAAACTTGTCAATTACCAGTGCATATGTATAGACGATTTCCATATCCTCATCCTGGCCAAATCCCTCGCCCGGGCCCGGACGTTCTCCATCCTCCGGTTTCCATGTGCTGCCTTCAAACGGGGTGTTGCTGTAAATCAGGTCCGCATTGTTAGGGTTGCCTGCAGTGGTGCCAAGCTCTGCATCCTGATTTAAAACAGCTTTGTACTGGATTACAACATGGTCATATCCGGCAATCTTATCAAAATCAAAATCCACGTAAAGGCTTGTATTAAGTCTGTTTTCAGTACCTTCTTCGTTGTTGACTGTGATGGCAGCGGTATATACCTCATCCTTTGCCAGCATGGTTCCTTCCTCAGACCCTGCGTGATAACCGGTTACAATGATACTGTCTTCCCTCAGGTCCAGACCCTTTGACAGAATATCTCCTGCATAGAATGTCTTGTTGGTGGAGCCTTCCGGATAAGTTGGTACGGATATATTCAGTTCATAGGTGATTTCCTTACCAATTTCAGAGGTCTGCTGATGCTTGTCATGCTTATCGCCTGACGGCTGCGCTGTGGTTTCGATTTTTTCATCTGTAACCGTACCCTCTTTAATGGTTTTGCCAATGGAGGGCTTGCTGGTTTTCATTGCTACCGTATATGCGCCGTTGAGCTGATACTCATTTCCATTTATCTCAGGCTCAATCTCAGCTGTCACGGTCTGGTAAATCTTGGCTCCGGTAGAAGTTCCGTCGCCTACAATAATGTACTGGCCCATGGCTACCCGGCCAAAATCCGCGATTCCATCCGTATCAGCTGTTGCCTTATAATCTGCTTCCGGTTTTGGTTCCTGGTTCCTGATATAGGAAGTAAATGCACCCAGCAGTTCCTTCAGTTCTCCATCTTCTATATTGCCATATCCCTTTGGATTCAGGCTGTTCCAGGAATTTCCTTCCTGAGCCTGAAATGCCTGAAACAGTTGGGTGAAATGATAGGTAAGGTTGTTGCTGCTTTCATCGTATCTGATATCCACAACCTTATACGCCAGAAGATTATCGCCTCCGTTTGCTGAGGTATCATCTGCAGATGATACGCCTACTATCAGGTTCGCAGTGGATTCAGACGTCACCTTCCCCCACTCTCCCTTTGCTTCACTGGCAGCAAAGGATGTCATGCACATGCCTGTTACCATGGCTGCTGTCAGCAGGAATGCCGACATTTTTTTTAACAGCTTTTTCATTTAATTATCCTCTCTTCTCTTTTTTATTTTCCCTCTCGGTACTTTGAGATATCTATCTATAAAAACGCTTTCTTCCTTGGTCCGGGCCTTACCGGCTCCCCCTTCCCCAAGAGCGTCTTTTTACATAACATACGGCTGACGCTGCCATCAGCAGAAATCCTGCTGCCGCGCAGAAGCCGGTACCGGCTCCGCCGGTGTGAGGCAGTTCAAACCCATTGGTGTTTTTGATTACCAAGATAGGCGGCTGCCCGCCGCTTTCCGGCGGCAGTACCCTGACCATGCCAAGGTCGGTTCCCTCTCCTGTTACGTCCACACCAGCCTGCTTTAATATAAACCGGACCGGTTTTTCCAAGAGCTGGTATCCGGCAGGTGCTTTTGTCTCCACCAGATAGTAGGTGTCCGGTACCAGGGAGGCTATGTAAATCTCTCCTTTTTCATCTGTGTAAAGCATGTCCTGATTTATTTTAATGCCGTATACCGGGCTGTTTTCCTGTCCGCCTTCCCCACTGGCTCCCGGTATGGCCACTGCTCCTTCCTGTCCCTGCTGCGCCTCTTTATACAGGTCGAACCCTGCTCCCTGGAGAACTTTGTCCTGGCTCAGTACATCTGTCTTGCGCAGCCTCAGGCTGCAGGCTGCAACCTGGACAACCGGGTGGTCATAGTCCTGCGTATAATGCAGCTGGTCTATGATATAACCTGCAATTGCATTATGGTTGGAGCGGAACCCGGGATAACCGGAACTGGTGTCATTGGTCCCATAGTCGGTTTTTGCATCTCCCTTTACGCCTCCGTAACCATCCATCTGATTGTTGCGGTTCTCAGAGTATTTATCATAGGCTGTCCGGGTGGTCTTTACATTAAATGACAGGGTGTATGTCACCTCAGGTTTCAGGACATATCCCGGATTAAAGATTACTTTTACGGTTCCTGTGGTTGTATCCCGGCTGCCCGGTGCAGGTGTAAAGGTCACATCCCGGATGATTGGACTGCCGTCCTCCGCGGTGTTGCCCTCCTGGGCTTTACCCACCGTACCGCCGGTCTCGCTTCCGCTTCCCTGCCACAGTTTAGTGAACCTTCCCTTCTTATCCTTCATGGTTACCAGTACATCGGGCTGCTCGCCGTACCATTCCACATACTGGCTCAATTCATCCTCAATGGATACCCCGGTCACCGGGAGCCCATACATGATGGAGTAAAATGCATCGTTTAACGCATCTGCATCCGTGGCAAAATAATAGTTTTCCTCTGATGTGGCGATTTTCTTCAGGGTGTCCGTCATCAGCGGACTGTCCTTATCCTGTTTCGTTCCCACGCCCAATGCGTACACAATCGTGTCATCATGGGCTGTGTGGAACTGGTTCGCATAATGGATGGTGGGCTGCTTTGCATATGTGCCGGAGGTACTCGTTCCTGTGCCGAAACGGCCCCAGAAGCCGGACTCAAAGGTGGACTGGCAATTGTAGTCGCTGCCTCTAAAATAAAACCCTGCAGAGCTATTGGACGGCTGATAATAGTGGTACCCGGGATACCGCTGCGATTTGCTCACACCGGCTGTATCCTCTGTCAGATAGTAGTAGGTTGGATAACCGTCACTGATAAAAATCATATACCGGTTGGCTTCCGGCCTTGTATCCTCAGATTCTCTTAAAAGGTCACCTGCTATTTTAAGGGCCTGCATTATGTTGGTACCGCTGCCGCTGGAGTTGCTCCACCCCTCCTCCTTCAGCAAATCCTCCCTCAGCGGTTCAAGGTCATTTTCTTCCAGGGTTCTGTAGTCCTGATTCCACCGGCTGGACGACCAGGCATCCCTGTCTCCCTTGCTGTATCCGCTGTCGCTTCCATCCTCTTTTTGATAATTATTCCAGGTTCCGGAGTACCCCACTATGCTGATGCGGTTTCGTTCATCACTGTTCAGCAGCTGCTCTGCAAAATTCTCTGCGGTATCCACCACAGCGTCAGCTCTTGTGCTGCCTCCCCCCATGTCTGTGGTCTGCATACTGTTTGAGTTATCCAGCACCATGACCACGTCTGCCGGCGCTCCTATGATTCCGGCCTTCAGGTCCAGGTACAGCCGGTAGAAATCAGTCATATCCATGTCCTTCTTATCCAGTCCGGTATCCGGATTCTTTTCACCGGTCTCAGGCCGCAGGGCATCAATGGTCTTTTGTATCTCCAGGGTCTGCTTATTGGGAATCTCCGCTTCCTTTGTATTGGTGATTGTAAAGGTCCATGTGGTGTCGGAGCTGCTTTGCCATTCGTAGAGGTCAAGGGTTTTGGCATAATTAGAATACGTGGTGGTTTCAGCCCCGCCATTGGCCGGAATACCGGATAAATAGTACTTATGATTTCCGTACTCTGTATACAGCTTTCCTGCATTGTTCGTATAGCTGTAATAGAAATTACCGCTATAGGTAGACTTCTGGCCGGCATATAGCCGGTAATAATAATACCCATTGATATATTCTGTATAAAGACCCAGCTTCCGTTCTGTATTCGCCGTATTTAACAGCTCAAAGCCTTTTGAACTGCCTGGGGCGGCGCTGCTTTTAGCGGTCCACACAGACTCCGGGGCCGCCTGTGTGCCTGCCTCAATATTCTCTGTTACACTGATTGAGGTCAGGCTGGAGGTATCACTTCCCGCACTGGCCAGAGCATTTCCGCTGTTTACCAGCATGTAGGTGCCGCCGTCTGTGAATTGCCGGACTTTCACCCATTCACCATCATCTGAGCTCATTTCACCGGCTATGGATGGATAGTATCCGGATACAGCACCTTCCTCCACAGAATACAGGATGGGTGTTCCGTCTTCTTCTGTAGGCGGAAGTCCGGTCCACTCTCCTGACCAGCTATTGCTGCTGTTTAGTTCCATGGAATCCCCGGTACGCTTACCGCCGGCCAGAAGATGCACTGTGACTGAGCCCGGATGCCCGCCCGAGTCCCCTTCCCATTTCTTTTCAACGCGTACATTGACATTACCGGTTCTTCTCTGGTTCATGATGGTGTATGAATACACTGCCCTGTTCTCAACACCTGACAGTCCTGTATCTGACGGATTTTCAGTATCCGTAACAGTTGCAGCATCCGCCTGGACCTCTGTCTGCCTGACATCCTCCGGTGATTCCGGGAATTCAATTCCCTCTGCATTTACAGTAATCTTCCATGGCTTCTCAGGCGTAACATATCCGGAGGGGGCCTGGGTTTCATACAGCAGGTAATTTCCTGCCTGGAGATTCCCGAAGAGAAGAATGCCCGAATTATCAGTCTCCTGTGAGGCAAAGGGAGTTTCCTCCAGTTTCTCCCAGTTTTCATCTGCTCTGTAAAGCTCAAACACTGCCCCGGGCAGTACGGTTTCGCCTGTGTTGGTTTTTCTGATTTCCAGCGACATTCCGGTGTATCCGGTATATGTATTGGTAATTGTGGTTGCTGCAAAGCTGTTTAAACGGAATGAATGCTGATGAATCTCGTTGGCGCTGCGTATCACCTTATCTGCCAGAATGGAGCCGCCAAAGGTGGCGCTTTGGTCCACGGTACCGCCGGGAGCCAGTATCACGCCTACGGCCGCGTTCTGCATCCGTATGTATCCGGTATAACAGCTGCCCTCATCAACCATGTTCCAAATCAGTCTGCCATACTCATCCTTCCAGCCCCCGGCATTATTGCTGTTTGGTCCGACATCCGGAAGCGTCACCATGTCAGATACCACATTGGCGCAGTTCAGATTAATTACCAGGTACTGTTCCCCCTGGGGTTCAGCCCCCAGCGGAATACCATGATTCAGATTTTTATCTGATTCTCCGATTGCGTCTGCTATGCTTCCCTTTGTAATGACGCCGTCAGCCGGTACATCCATATTCAGGAAACGCACGCCCGGTGTTTCCAAATCATCCTTGTCATAATCATTGGTCCTGCACGCTGCCAATGCTTCTGAAAAAGCTGCCAGCCGGTCAAAATTCTGCTCCCAGTCCATATTGGTGGGTTTACGAATGGCGCCTTCCCTGGCATTCTGCGCTTCTACCCTATAGCCGTCCGGTGTTGTTATGGATTTTTGGGCGTCATTGATTTCATTATCACCTCCAACATATAAGGCTGATACATTCTGTACCTTCATAGCCGGGTATTCACTGGGAATAAAGTTCTCTATATAGCTGGCATTATTAACATAATCGGCTGTTCCTCCGCCTAAGAATCCGTTGAGATTCTGTGCATCATAGGAAACCGTGAATCCATCACCCATTCCCTGGGCAATGGGATTTCCTGAGGCGTCCAGCTCAAAAACCCTGTAATATCCTGGTTCCAGGGTTACCTCTGCGGAGCCTGGACCAACCATCTGCAGCCGCTCTGCTTCTGAATCATTTTCATCGTAGACAACAAAATTGTATGTATCTGTTTCAGGGCCTCCCTCAGAAACCTCTTTTGTGACAGTCAGTGTCAGGGTTCCCTGATTTCCTGGCACAGTCGTTCCCACCTTGTCTGTATTTCCAAAGTCAAAATTACCATCAACCAGTTTCAGATTCTTCACCGCAATGCTGCCTTCCATGTGGCCTCTGGCTTCCATCTCATTTGCATACACTGCAAACTGATTTGTAATCCCAAACCCATCCAGAAGTTCTTCCAGTGTCATCTGTTCCGGGGATGCCGCCACCTTTACCTTGTACAGTGAAAAATGGTTGGTGCGCATGACCACTTTTCCATCCTCATCCGTCCATGCCTCCATATCGTCAGCCGTATCATTTTCTTCATCAATATGATAGACAGAAGCTGTGGCATTGTCAGCATCATCCAGAATTCCCTCAAAGGTAACCATCACCGGACCATCCGGTTCGATTTCCTTCTCACCATCCATAATGCATATATCAAACAGCCATTCAGACCAAGGGCTTTCCGGCTCATCAAGCTCATCTTCAGCCAATGTCTCTGCATCAGACGGCGTGGCTGTTCCGCCCTGTACTTTAGACACCTCCTTCACAACAAGTCTCAGGTCGCCCTTGGGAAATAAATCCTCAGGACCTGTCATGGTCACGGTCACACCGCCCTCTGTCACTGCTTCCAGAGTCAATTCCTTAATCGTTTCTCTCCAGATAAGCTCCAGGGAATTATTTTTGCGCTTGGATGCCCGCAGTCCCGCTTTATAATTCTTCCCGGTTCCGCCGTATAACCTGAAATACTGCCCTTCCTCTTCCGCCTCAGAGGGACTTGCTGCGGATACATTGGATGGTGTTGCTAAAGATGCATCGGAAGGAGTCGCTTTGTCCAGTTTCTCCGGCGCTGCTGTCTGGGATTCAGCCGGGTTTGACCCATTAACCGGGTTTTTATCTTCCTGTGAATTCTTTCCGGCCTCTTTATCCGCTGCGGCAGGGGGTTCACCGGAAGATACGGATTCCTCAACATCAGCTGTTGTTCCGCTGCCGGTGTCGGTTGTTTCTTCTCCGGTGTCGGTTGTTCCTTCTCCGGTGTCGGTTGTTTCTTTACCCGCATCCGTTGTTTCTTTTTCAGTGTTTGCTGCATCCTTTCCGGTATCGGTTGCTTCTTCACTGGTACCCGCAGTTTCTTTGCCGGCATCTGCTGTCTTTTCACCGGTATCCGCAGCTTCTTCCTTGGTTTCCGAAGTTATCTCTCCGGCCTCAGAGGCACTGTTTTTTTGCTTTGGCTCATTGTCAGTTACCGCACCACGCCATGTGCTCTCCGTATTTTCATCCAATGCATACGCCGGAAGAAACAGATGGACTGTAAAATGCCCGGAAATTTCCGCCTTGGGTTCGCTCTTTGCTACAGCGGAGCCGCTGTTATCGGAGGTGTCTCCACTCTCTCCGCCGCCGCTGTCGGAACCGCTGCTGCCGGAACCGCTGTCATCTTCCCCGCTGCCGGAACTGCTGCTACCGGAACCGCTGCCATCTTCCCCGCTGCCGGAACTGCTGTTACCGGAACCGCTGTCATTTCCTCCGCTTACGCTGTCGGAACCACTGCTGCCGGAACTGTTCTCATTTCCATCATTACCGGAGTTCCCACTTCCTGAACTGCTTCCATTTTCATCGTTTCCGGAGCCGTCATTACCCGGATTAACTCCGTTATCCTCACTGCCAGAACCGCCATTGCCGATTCCGGAACCATTGTTTTCCTCCGTTTTGCCATTGCCGGGCACGGAACCTTCATTTCCGCTTTCTCCTTTGTTCTCATCTGCCTCATGATTTGCCTGATTATCCTTTTCCGGGTTCCGGGATTCCTCCGGCTTACTTATACCATCTGCGCTCGAACCGTCCTCTGCGCCGCCTGCTCCTGCGCCGCCTGTTCCTGACCCGTCTGCTCCTGACCCGCCTGTTCCTGCGCCGCCTGCTCCTGTACCTCCATGACCTGCGGCTGCATTCCCGCCGGCAGCTTCCTTGGACGGCTCCCCAGCCTCTTTCCGGGCCTTCCTTTCCTCTGCCTTTTCCTTCTCCTGTTCATCCAGATTGGTGTACATATCTGAATTACAGTATAAAAGGAAAGACACTGCTTCCTCCGGCTCCAGGCTGAACCAGTAATTCACAACACCGTTTCCCTTAAACTCACGGTGAAGCTCTATGAATCCGCCGTCTTCTGTATCAACCAGACAGACTGCATCGTCCTCTTCCATATCCTCAAAGTTATACATATCGGAAAGACCTGCTCCATTGCTTTCTGTATGGAGTACAAAAACAGTTGGGTCTGCGCCCTTTACTGCTTCAGCCCTGATACGGACAGCCAGCTCATCCCCATAGACAGCTCTCACCGTCTCCGCCTCCATTCGGGGCTGGTCCTTTGTCATACTGATGGCCGGCATACACAGCAGCGCATATACGGAACCTGCAATTATGACAGACAGCAGAGTCAGTACAAGATATGTATACCTTCTCTGTCTGTGCGCTTTTATGTATTGCTCTACTTTTCTCCACAAATCGCTCTGCATCATGCCTCACCCCCTTCAATGTGATACTTGTTTCCCATACCGGCCTTATTGCACCGGCCCTATATTGGCCAGCGGCCATAGCTTGAGAATGACCTTTCCCACAATCACATCTTCCGACACGCATCCCACGGATGAAGACCGGCTGTCAATGGATGTGCTCCTGTGGTCCCCCAGTACAAAAATCCGGTTGTCCGGCACCTGGTAGGGAAAATCCAGGTCGCATTCCCCAAGACCCTTCTCTGTCACATAGGGTTCATCTGCAGCCACGCCATTTACCAGGACTGTTCCGTCATCCTTTACCACAATCTGGTCTCCCGGAAGCCCAATGACCCGTTTCAGCAAAATTTTGTTGTTATAATAAAATGCAATCACTTCGCCACGGCGGAACTTACCATTCTTCAGCGATAGAACCAGCTCCCCATTCTCCAGGGTAGGTTCCATACTGGTGCCCACTACCTGGAGCACCGGCATGAACATGGTGGCAATGAGGACCGCGATGGCTGCAACAATTATCAGCACATAAACCGTTCCTCTCAGCGTCCTCCTGTACTCATGCTTATGCCGCACACGCTTAAGCTCCATTTCAAGCTGTTCTATGGAAGGTACAAAAGCTGCTTTTTTACCCATAAACTTCCCCGCTCTTTTCCTGAATCCCGTCCATGGCATAAATGGCCAGCTCATCCTCCTGAGCTTTGCTTTTTGTCCGGATGTTCTCCAGATACCGCGCGGCTGCATCCTGTGCAGCCTCAAATATGCCGCTTAACTGCAATGCCGCCTCTGCGATAGAACCTGCCTGTCCTATCTTGATTTCCCGTGCCGTGATTCGCTGCTTAAGAGCCTCATTTTCTTCCCTTAAAGCTTCATTTTTCCGTTCAGACTCAATTAGCATCTCCAGAAGTTCAGACCGCCGGAGTTTACGAAGTTCCCTGCCTGTCATAGACCAACTCTCCTTTAATCCTGTAGTTCAATCTTCCCAGCCTCTTTCAGGTGCAGCGCCTCGTCGCCCACCGCACTGTCCATCAGCTTAATCAGTTCCAACACACTCCTGAAACAGACTGTCTTCTTTTTATCCACCCATATCAGCTTTCCCTGCCAGCTGGCATTCTGACGGTACTGGACCTGCACTATAAATGTGGCCCTGTCTCCTTTATTTTCCAAAATCTCATTGACCTTGTTCATCAAAAACACCCTCCTGTCATGTCTTACCTGAGCTGTCGAAGTGAAACTGCGGTTCTGCAGATTTGCCATCGGTGTCCCTGTCTGTTCAAATATGTCATCTGCCTTCAGAATCATCTGAAGCGCATTTTTAAAGTCCACCGGTTTATTCCCATATCTGTGGTAAAATCTCCCGGATATGGGGTCCTGTCCACTTCCGTCAATACATACACACAGCGTACCAGGATATGATTCAATTGATATCATTTTATCCCTCCCAAATATACCGTCAGTTCTAAATCACTTCTACACTATACACGCCAGGGCATTACATCACACATTACACCAAATAAAAAAATTACTGTTTTTTAGGCTGCACCACCGGGGTTATGCGGAAATCCAGCCTGATTCCCCATATTTTTCCTGATTTTTGGAAGCTCCTGTGTATTCTGTCCGTCACCCGGCTGCAGTCTTCCAGGGTCAGGCCGGATAGCAGGATTAAAAACTGGTTGTCTCCGCTTTTGGTATAGATATCTCCAACTCTCAGGGTACTCTCAATGGATTTCATTAACACAGAGGTATTGTCCAGCCCTTTGTCTCCCCGTTCCAGACGTTTTCCCTGATTATCGGTAATACTGCAGCACACAAGGAATACCGCCTGACCGTTACGGGCGGACAGACGTTTCAGTATACGGTAACAGTCAATAAAACTGGGAAAACGGCAGTAATACGCTCCCCCCACCGCCTCCTCATTGAACTGCTCCTGTATTTCTTTTATTGCCGTATAAGCACTGTTGATATGGCTGCTGACCTGCTCATACCGGCCCAGCATTTCTTCTGACGGCATAACGCCAAAATCCCGGAATATAGACTTGCTGAACTCATCCAGCGTGTTCAGGGCCTTCTGGAAATCCCCCCTGGCAATATGAGCATCGATTTTCATAATGGCAAAGGCCTCATACATGTATATATTGAATGCCCGGCCCGCGATATACAGGGCATTATCGTACTCCTTTTCATTCATATATGCCTGGTAGAGCCGCTCCACTGCCTCTGTATACATTTTCTGGTAATCCATGGTCCTGGCAGCCACCCATTGCTCCGCTGATAATTCAGGAAGAAAATCTCCCTTGTACAGTTCGCAGGCATCCCTTAAAAGTGGCAGCTCCTGTCCCTGGGGCAGGGTCTTTGCCTGCTGCAGATAACTAAAAAACTGCTTGACGTCTGTCTCCAGTCCCACCTTGGATGCATCCCACCGGTAAAGCCCGTTTTCAACTATGATGTACTCGTACTCAGGAAGCGGCAGTTTTTTAATCATTTTCCTCAGGCGGAAAATGTTAACGCGCATACTGTTGGCTGGATTGCTGACTTCATTTTCACCATAGAGCCGGCTCAGGATTAAATCCCGGCTGATTCCCTTCTCACCTGCCTCCCACAGCATGACAAGAAGCTGGACCGTGATACTGTGTATATCAAGCGGCAGTTTCATTGGCCTATCATCATACTCTATATACAGCTCTCCAAACATACATACCTTCAAGCATACTTGCTCCATGACAGACCCCTCTTCTTTTCTTTTGTTTAGACAATTCGCCTATTATATTTATTATAAAGCTTGATATGTTACGGGAACGTTATTAACTTAACAATGCAGTGTTACTTTACAGTTACATTTCGTTTTATGTCACAGATTACAGGAAATTACACCCTGCCGGTAAATAAAACAAAAAAACAATGGTCCGGGGCTTTTCTCCGTACCATTGTCTCTCAGTTCTTCCTATATCATAATTCCTAACTTATCCCTTTTATCAGCTGCTCTTTCTGCACCCTGCTCATGTGTTTAATCGCATACTCCCTGCGCATGGCTTCCTGTTTTGTCTCAAATGCCTCATAGTAGGACAGCACCACCGGACGTCTGGGCCTTGTGTACTTTGCCCCGGTTCCCTGGTTATGAGCCTTAAGACGCTTGTCCAGGTCATTGGTCCAGCCGCAGTAAAACGTACCGTCCGCACAGGTGAGGATATAGGTATAGTTCATGGATATCCCTTCCTTCCCGGTAATCAAACACCTGACAGCAATAAAAGGGCGTCCCTTTAAGGGAATGCCCTTCCTGTCTCATTTTATCAGATAATGCCGGCTATGTAAACGGTAATAACGCTTGCAACACGTCATCACCGCCCAGGTTGCCCTGTAATCTATGATTAAAGCACCAGCTGGATGCGCGGCACAACCAGATAGAAGGTATTTTTCTGAACCACATCTATACCTTATTATATCGCGCATACCTTTAAAATGTGCATAAAACACATTTAATATTCCTCTAAAATCTTCTCCCTCCGCCTCCGTGACTCCTGCCGCTGCTGGAGCTGTGGGTGGAACTGCGCCCTGAACTTCGTCCTGAACCTCCTGACGAGTGGTGTGCGGCGGGCCTTGGTATGGGGGCTGAGGTGACGAATTTCTGAATCAGGCTGTCCCCTGAACTGCCAAAGGCAAATTTGGCATCTGCCCGGTAAGCCAGAAGGCTGTTGGCTCTCTCCCGTTCAGTCTGGGCCATGGAATACCGCCCTTTTACTCCCAGGCACACCGAACCTGCCACTCCGGCTGACACCAGAAATGCGAACATGGCTTCATACCAGCGTATGCTTCTGTAGACACTGATTTCACCGGTTTCCGTATCATAATTATACTGGCCTCTCTGAATTCCCCGGTCCACATAATACTCCACATCTTTCAGGAATTCAGCTGCTGCACCCGCATAATCGCGGCTCCTCAATGCATAGGATACATCATCCTGTATTTCATCAATCCGCTGGTCTGTCAGAATCCGTATCATATTGCCGGTGGTGGACACATAGCTCTCACCGCCATAACTGTCCGGACTGTCCATATAAATCAGGAACAGCACGCCGCTGGCTTTCCTCCCTGTGCCCAGTCCGTTCTGGTCGTAAAAATCATCTGCATACTCCCTGGCCGTATGGCTGCCGTCATTATAGGCAGTCACCACCGCCACATCCATTCCGGTCTTTTTCCTGCACCGGGCAATAAGCTCCTCCAGGTTTTCGGCTTCCTCTGATGTCATAAGGCCGGCCTCGTCAAACAGCCGCCGGGTATCTTTACGGGACTGGTCCTTGCTGTAGGTCTTGGCCTTGCCATAAACCTGAATCCTGCCATAAGACTGAATCTCACCGTAAGGCTGAATCTTACCGTAAGGCTGGGATTCCTGTGCCTGAGATTCCTGTGCCTGGGAATCCAGTACATTCCCTGCTCCGCTCCAAAGTCCCAGGCACAACGCCGCTGCTGCCAGCAGTCTGAGCCATCTAACAACCGTTCTGCGTCCTGTCATCCTAAGAAATACCCTCCTATCATAAGTAATAGGAACATCGGAAGAAATACGGAGAAAAAGAGAACCGCCAGCTTTTTCCTGTCCACAGGCAGCTTGCCGCAGACTTTTCCTGTCTGCCCGTTGAGAGCGAAGTAGTATATCTTTCCCCTGGCCTTGTCATTATATGTAAGGGTCCATACAGGAAGCAGGGCATAGCTCCATTTCTCGTCCCTGATACCGGCTTCCTTTTTGCGCACCTGGATTTTGCTGTAGTTTCCGGCCTGATTCTGAAGGCTTTGCAGGGCAAACTGCCTGACCTCTGTCTGCACATCCGTCATGAACTGTTCCTTTTCCATATCCCGGTTCTCGGCCAGGAATCCGGAAAGATATCCCATGGAGAAATTCTCCTTCTCATTCATCCTGTATGGAAGTACACTGTCCACCAGCTGCCTGTTGGCCTTTCTCAGACCGTTCCTGGCCACATGGTCCACCTCCATGGTTCCCTGGCGTTTTACATCGTATATCTTTGTCTCTGTATACCGCATGCCTGCGGTATCCCATGTCCTGAGCATGGTCCCCTGGGCATCCAGCTCCCCGTCCACACGGCAGCTGTAAAGCCAGTAGGGAAAATACACTCCGCTCATGCTCTCAATCTGTTTCTTATTGTAAAATGCCTCCGGCACATATCTCTTTCTCCCTATCCACTGGGAAAATATCTCCTCTGCCTTCTGCCTGTCTATCCGGAAGGGAATCACATAATCCGGCCTGAATTCCCCTTCCAGCCGTCCTGCCAGCACCACGGGGTTATGGCAGTAATAGCAGAAAGTCGCAGCCGTGGTATTGTCCGTCACAATCTGTGCGCCGCAGCTGGGGCAGGTATAAAGAACCGGCTGAGTCCCGGCAGCGTCTGGCTCAGCATAACCGGATTCAGGGCTGCCTGATTCCGGATGGTCCAGTTCTTCCTGTGTAAAATCAGACAGGCAGTATTCGCAGTGGTATTTCTGTGAAGCCGGGTCAAACATAAGACCGCCGTTACAGTTAGGGCATTTGTAGGTTATGGCTGCCATATTCTCTCTCCTGTTATCACAGCATTTAAGACCTTGGTTTCCCGCATTCGCTGCAGAACTTTCCCGTATTAATAGTTCCGCAGGCACAGGTCCACGGTGTATCGGGACGCGGGTGCCCGCACTCCCCGCAGAACTTTCCCGTATTGGAGGTTCCGCAGCTTGGGCAGCTCCATGCCCCGGCTGTCTGTGCTCCCGGCGTCTGGGCGGCCATTCCCGCAGCTCCCGGCTGCGCTCCTGCCATTGGTCCGGCCATTCCCGCTGCTCCCGGCTGCGCTCCTGCGGTCTGGTTCGGCACAGCCCACTGGTTTCCGGCCGGCTGTCCTCCCATCCCAGGCCCCGGATTACCAGGCATCCGGCCCGGGGCCTGGTTCATCTGCATCTGCTGCATATTGGCATTGGATGCTGCGCCCATAAAGCCGCCGCCCATCTGCATTCCCATTCCCATGCCCATAAAACCGGCCATGGCGCCGTTGTCATTGGAGCCTGCATTTTTAAGCCCCTCCGCAATGGTGGTCTGTACATATCCTTCCCTGATTGACGGGTCGCCCATCATGGCTCCTCTGTTTCTCAGGTTAATCAGACTCTGGGACTCCTCGTCGTAGGTGATGCTGGCAATACCCACTGCCTGTATCTCCATGCCTCGCATCCGGGTCCACTCCTCATCCAGGGTCTGGGCCATATACTGTCCCAGCTCCCGGCTCTTGGATGTGACATAAGATATCCTGGTGCCGTCCGCCGACATCTGGTTGATGGATGTCTGCAGGGCCTCCAGGAACTCCGACAGGTACTGCTCGTTGATGGAATCAATATCCACATGGTCCGCATTCTTTGGGATAACCTCAGCATAAAACTTAATGGGGTCCGTCACTTTGATGGAGTACGTTCCATGGGCGCGCAGAAACAATTCCGCGTTGTAAAAATCATCAAAATAGTTCACCGGATTGCGGGTGCCGAATTTAATTCCTTTTATCTCCTGGAGATTGACATAATACACCTTCTGAGCCCCGGGCGTCACGCCGCCGAAGCGGATACGGTTAAAGGATTCCTTAAGCGCCTCCCCGAACTGCCCGTTAAACATGGAAGGCATGGAGGAATGGCTGACCTTATAGTAACCTTCCTCAGCCGTATAATCCACTATCTTTCCTCCGTCCACCAGCATCATGAACTGGTTGGGATATACGTGGATAACGGAACCGTCCGACACGATATCGGAGGACCCCTTTGTATTGGACCCCTTTCCCCTGCGCACCTGTACGCCCCGCACAAAGACGGTCTTATCTCCCATATCATCCGGCTCTATGGCCTCCAGCCACTGGTCTGCCAGGGCTCCTCCCACTGCTGTGGTAACTGCTTTAATGATTCCCATGATTAATCCCCTTTCTTAGCTGCCTTCTTCTGCCTGCGCCTGCGCTTAACCGGCTCCACTGCCTTGATGGCCACCCATATCATCAGCGCGGCTATGGCCAGCTGAATCACAATGCTTATGATAATCCAGTTCTCCATCACAAAGCCGGTGGACTGCATCCCGAAATAGCCTGCCATCTTGGCCGCAGGCGTACTGCCTCCCAGCTGTCCGTTTATGATTGTATAAAATGTAGCTGCCGGGTTAAGAAGCAGCAGATAAATCACATTTCCCGATGAGGGCTTCACCACATTTTCCCCGAATCCATAGGCTACCACTGAATTATTTATATTCATGGCGGACAGGGAGAGGGAAAACTTATTTATAAAGTATGTCCCTGCCACCACGGCTATAAGCACTCCATAGGTGGCAACCGTGGATATGGTAGACCGTTTAAACAGGGCTGAGAAACAGATTCCCAGGCTGCCTGCAAAAAAGGCCACTGTAATATAACATAAAAGCAGGGACAGAATATCCTGCCACGTGATACCCCCATAGACAAATACCATGGCCACTGCGGGAAAACTGGACACAATCAGCAGCAGCAGTGTGCTCAGGGCACTCATCAGCTTCCCAATCACCACCTGGGACGCCGTCATCTGGGTGGTGAGCATCAATTCCAGGGTCTGCCGTTCCCGCTCCCCGCTTATGCTGGCCGCTGTCACAGCCGGCACAATAAACATCAGCAGTATAAATTCAATGGTGGTGACAAACTCATACATATCCATAAAGCTGCTGTACTGGATAACAGCTGCGGACTCCACCTGGGCCACGGCGGAATACATGTTGAGCAGGGTGACCATGGACAGGATTCCATTGAACAGCACGATGATGAGGGGCAGTCTGATACTTCTGGAGCTGACCTTCATCTCCCGGCTATAGACCGGATTTCGCATCATAAGACAACACCACCCTTTCCTCTTCATGTTCTGTCAGCTGCATAAATACGGATTCCAAGCTTCCCTTTTCCCGGGTGAATCCGTTGACCAGCACATCGCTGTCAATCAGCTGCTGGAGCAGCAGGGCCTCGTCCTGTGCATCCCCTGCAAACCGTACGCAGATATCCTGCTCCCTTAGGGATATGGTCTGTACGCAGGGATGGCTCTTAAGGATGGCCAAAGCCTTGTCTATATTGGTAAACACAGATATGACCAGCGGATTGGAGGTATTGACCCTGGACAGGATATCGTCTATGTTTCCCTCCAGCACCATCCGCCCCTGGTCGATGATTCCGATATCCGTACAGAGCTCGGACAGTTCTGACAGGACATGGGAGCTGATTACTATGGTCTTGCCCGACTCCTGGAGCTCCTTTAATATTTCCCTGAATTCAAAACGGGTCCTGGGGTCCAGCCCGGATGTGGGCTCATCCAGTACCAGGATGGCCGGGTCGTGAATCAGGGCCCTGGCCAGGCACAGCCTCTGCTTCATGCCCCTGGACAGTCCGTCCACAAAAAAATCCAGCTTATCCTCCAGCCCCACCTGTTCCAGCAGGGCCGTGTATCTCTTTCTTGCCACCAGGCCGTTTATGTGATGGCAGGCTGCAAAGAATTCCATGTATTCCGATACGGTCAGGTTATCGTACACTCCGAAAAAATCCGGCACATAGCCAATCATGGCCTTTAGCTTTCCCAGGTCGGAACGGGCGTCCATACCGTTTATGGTGATTCTGCCTTCCTCCGCCTCCAGGAGCCCTGTCATGATTTTAATGGTGGTGGTCTTTCCAGCCCCGTTGGGCCCCACAAAACCATAGAGGGCTCCTGTTTCCACCGTCATGTCCAGGCCGCTTAACGCATGGTATTTTCCGTATATCTTGTGTAATCCTCTTATCTCCAGCATCATTTACTCCTTCCTGTCACGGTCAGTATGGGCAGCATGATATTCCAGGTGTAATCGCCTGTGGCATCATACACATACTTGATGGTCAGGGTATTGCCCGGGGACAGGTATGGTTCCAGAGCCTGCCTGTCATAGGACTGGGCATGGGTATCCATGGAATCATAGGCGCCGGTATTGTAATTATAAAAATACATGTTGCCGGCAAAGGGCACTGTATAGTAGTACCGCATGCTCTGTACCACCTCATCGCTCATCTGATGGAAGGACAGCTTCTCCACCTCAATATCATTGCCCAGATAGTACTCCAGCATCACAGGCGTCAGGCCGTACATGCTGTTGTTGGACGCATAATACTCACCGGAGAGCACATTAGGCTGCTTCTGGAGCGCGGACCTGTATATCATGCCGTCCTGCTCATAGTTTACGTCAATGGAGGATGTGAGCAGGGTGGACCCATATGTCTCATGGCTGGAGGACTTTAAGAAGCCTGTTTCCTCCTTCTCATTGCTGAATCCCAGCACTCTGGCTTCTGAGTGGTAGCCCGACAGGTAGTTTCCCATATAGAAGGACAGGAGGTTGGTTCTCTCCAGCGCCTGCACATAGGCTGCATCCCGTATGTCCTTGTCCTCCTTATAGCGGGAAGCCCCTGTTATCTGCTCCGCCATGGCATAGCCGAAATTGGTGATTCCGTATATGACCTTCATATCGTCCAGACTTACGGTTTCGCCCGGTTCCATATGGCCGATGAGAATCATCTGATTATACAGGAGGATGGCCACATTGTCCACCTCCTGGCCGTAATGGTTGGTCAGAGTGCCTGTCACCTTACCGTCAAAGGAATTCACATCCCCTGTAAATCCCTCCTGCTGCCCGTTTTCCATGCGGCGCTCCATCATGAAAAACTTTGAATTAAACGCACCCACATTATCAGACTTAACCCTGGTGCCCTCCTCATCATAACGTATGGTGATGGACGGCGTTTCCTCACCTGTGAATTTGGGCAGGGGCGTCATGTTGTAGTAGGCATTTCCCGTAATGGGATACAGGGTGTAGTCCGGGTTCAGGGTTACGGAATAGGATTTATTATAGGGCGCCCGCATATTGATGAATGTTGTCTCGGATATCTCATCCCGGTCCGTGTCCTTTATGGTGGCGTAGGTGAAGAAGGGCCCTGTGAACCGGGTGCTCATGCCCATGAGAAGGACCATGCCGGTGCAGCACAGGGACAGAACGGCCACGGACAGCTGATAGTACTGGCGCATTCCCCTCTGTTTCCAGAAGAAGTAAAGACCCGGCCCGGCCAGGGCCACATAGGCCACTGCCAGGGTCACGTAAAGGCTCACCTTCGGAAGATTATTGATGTTGCCTGTATTAATCAGTCCCTGTACCGACCAGAACTGGCTGGACGTGCTTCCGTCCATGGCGCTGGCCAGCCCGTTTATCTTATCCTCACCCAGGAGCGTGGTGAACAGGTTGTCGATATAGGAGATATTGGCCTGGCAGAACTCCTCTATGTCCACAAAATCGTACATGGCCACGGCAGCCAGTCCATTCCCCACGGAAACCGACGAGAGCACGGAAAGCTCCTCGCTTCCCAGCACCTCGGTGCCGCCTTTGAGCATAACATCCGTACATGTCAGGGGGATGGAGGCGCCCTCAGGCCGGTCCACCGCATATTCCACACCCATGTTGATGACCCGCTCATCGGGCTGGGGAAGGGGCTGCTCCAAAAGCTCCCTGCCAAAGGCCCTCAGGGTATCCTCTCCCCTTCCGCCGGTTCCTATGAGCAGGACGCCGCCTTTGCGGACCCATTCCCACACAGCCTCAATCTGCTGTCCTGACAGCTTTCCTGAATCAAAATCCGTTATGAGCAGCACATCCAGCTGGTCCAGTCCCAGTTCCGTCACGGGAAGCGTGGCTGCCGTCATCTCAATGGTCTTTGTCCTGAGAGTGCTGTAGTTGATGCCAACACCGTTAAAATACAGAAGCTCCGCCGGGTTATCGCTGAGCACGCCGATAAAAAGCTCTGCTGTTTCCAGGTTCAGATTCAGCTTCAGCCGTTTGCTTACCACCTCATTTCCATTCTCATCCAGCAGACGCACATACATCTGGTCCACTCTTGCCCCCAGGGATATACTCACTGATTTGTTCATGTTTCCGCCGGGTTCTATCTCAACCGGATACTCATACCGGTATACATCGTAATCCAGGTTCATATTATATCCCTGAAAATCCGGCTCCATGGCCAGAATACACAGGGTTCCCTTAAACGTCTGGCTGGTCCGGCTGTCCAGCTGGATTTTAATGGGCAGGAAACGGCCGCTTTTCGCTGTATTCTGATAACCGTAGACCACGTCCATGGCAACAGGGGATTCCGCGGTTTCCTCCCTGGCAGCTGTTTCACCGGTCCCTGATGCCTGGGCTCCCAGGGACTGGACCGTCACAGACGCTGCCAGCATTAAGCCAAAAAGGGTGCTTTTCAGCGCCCTTTTCATTTTCTCCGGAAATATCTGCATGTTACACTTCCTCATCCTATTCTCCGTTCAAGTCAGCTAATGGTTCCAAAATTCTCTTTATTAATGTCAAAATTCACCTGCAGCTTTACCGTGAACACGGTGCCGTCCAAATCGCTGGACACATTGATGGTGCCCCCATGCATGTCCACGATTTCCTTTGCAATGGCCAGTCCCAGGCCCGTACCGCCTGTGCTGCTGGACCGCGACTGCTCCACCCGGTAAAACTTGTTGAATATCAGGGGCAGCTCCTCCGGCGGTATAACATAGCCGTAATTGGTAACGGAAACAGTCACCACATCCTCCTGGGCCAGTATCTTTACCAGGACCCGCTTGCCGTCAGCGCCATACTTGATGGCATTGCCAATCAGGTTGTCAAACAGGCGGGCCAGCAGATTGCCATCAGCTGTTATGATTTTAGCCGGCACATTGCTCTGCAGGTCATATGACAGGTTCTTTTCCACAAAGTTGGGGTATGCCTCCTCCAAAAGCTGTCCCAGCAGCTTTACCACATCCAGCTGGGCCACATGCATGGATATCTTGCCGTAATTGAGCTTGGTAAACCCAAACAAATCTTCAATCAGCTTCTCCAGGCGCCTTGCCTTTCCATATGCAATCTCTATGTACTTGTGCTGCATCTCCGCCGGTATCTTATTGTTGCCTGCCAGCAGCTCCAGATATCCGATAATGGATGTCAGGGGCGTGCGCAGGTCATGGGCCACATTGGTTATAAGCTCATTTTTGGTGCGCTCGGATTCCCTCTCCTTATCCATCAGCTCCCGGATATCCTCCGCCATCTTGTTCAGGTTGGCAGCCATGCTGGAGAACTCGTCGTCTCCAATCACGTCGATGGTGGTGTTCAGGTTGCCTTCTGATATGCTCTGGACCGCATCCGATATATTGCTGATATAGCGGATGTAGGGTTCCTGGAGAATCATAAAGGTCACTGCAAACAGCACCAGCCCGGATACCACATAAACCAGCACCACCGCCACATGGTAATCCAGCACCGCCTGTAGCAGGCGGTTCATACGCCCGGATTCCTCCATGTATCTGGCAATCATGGACACGTTGGTCACCAGAAATATTTCCACCAGACAGGAAATAATGGCGCTGTATATGATGTTGGTGATAACACGGGTATGGTAGCGCCTGCTCATATCACTTTTCAATTTTGTAACCTACTCCCCACACAGTGGTGATGATTTTATTCTGTCTGGTGTCCTCTTTCATCTTGCCTCTCAGGCGTCTGATATGTACCATGACCGTGTTGTTGGCCTCGTATACCTTTTCATTCCACACCTTCTCGAATATCTCGTCGGTGCTGAATACCTTGCCCGGGTTGGAGGCCAGCAGGTACAGGATATCGAACTCAATGGGAGTGAGCTTGATTTCCTCATCGTCCACAATCACCTTATGGTTATCCTTATTAATGGTCATTCCCTTAATGGTTATCTCGTTGTTGGCCTTTTCCTTGGAAGCGCTGTTTGGATTCAGCTGTGTGTAGCGGCGCAGCTGGGATTTAACCCTGGCTGTCAGCTCCAGCGGGTTAAAGGGCTTCACCACATAGTCGTCCGCCCCTGTTCCCAGGCCTAATATCTTATCTAAATCCGTGGACTTGGCGCTGAGCATGATAATAGGGATATTGTTGGTTTCCCTTATCTTCTTGCACATCTCCAGGCCGTTCATACCCGGCATCATGATGTCCAGCAGCACCAGGTGCACCTCTTCTTTGGAAATAATTTCCAGTCCCTTGGCGGCATTCTCCGCCTTAAACACTTTATAGCCATCACTTACAAGATAAATCTCAATCAAATCCGCAATCTCTTTTTCATCATCTACAACCAGGATATTTATATCGGGCATGATGTCCCCTCCTCATACGTTAACTTATATGACCTATTCTAACATAATATATCAAGGTTTTCCTTACTTTTTTCTTGAAAAATTGTGGGAATTTCTGTTACAATCCGCCATACCTCCCTCTAATGGCAATATCTTCTTTTATTTGTATACTTTAAATAAAAACAGACTGAAAAATAGAAATTTTTGCAAATATTTGTGTTCTGTCACAATGGAAAAAGAAGTAAATTATGATATAATCATTTCATAAATATTATTAAAATTTTATAAACTCTCAGGAGGTGAGGATTATCAAGATAGTGACTGTCATGGACAATCTGGCCGGGGAACAAAAGGCCATGAAAGCAGAACACGGGTTGTCCTTTTATGTGGAGACAGGGGATGCGCGCATCCTCTTTGACTTCGGAGCAGGCAGACACGCCCTGGAAAATGCCCTCAGGCTGGGAATCCGGCCGGAACAGGTGGACATTGCAGTGGGAAGCCACGGGCATTACGACCACGCAGCCGGTTACAGGGATTTTGCGGCGGCAGGCCTTTGTTGTCCCCTGGTGACAGGTAATGGGTTCTTTGAGGAAAAATATGCCGTGAACGGCCTCAAGGCAACCTATCTGGGTACGGGATTTGACAGCCTGTTTCTGGAGGAGCACGGTGTCCGGCACATGGTATGCAGGTCTGTTCTTCCCATTGCCAGGAACTGCTGGGTCATGGGAGACATCATACGGAGCCATGACTTTGAGACGGTTCCGGAACGTTTTGTGATACGGGACAAGGAGGGATGGAAGCAGGATTATTTTCAGGATGAGGTCTGCCTTGTACTGGAAGACAGGGGTGAACTGGTGGTCATCGTGGGATGCAGCCACCCGGGCATCCTGAACATCCTGGATACGATAAGACAGCGCTTCTCACAGCCCATCCGGGCCGTGGTGGGCGGAACCCATCTGGTGGAGGCTGACCGGGAGCGCATACAGCTGACCATCCGTACCATGAAGGACATGGGTATCGGGCTTCTGGGCTTTAACCACTGCTCCGGGGAGCTTCTGCGGAACATGATGGCTGAAAATCCGGAGCTGAACACCGTGTATCTGGGCGCAGGCGACTGCCTGTTCCTCTGATTTCCCCGATTTGGATTACATCAGGGATACATTTCTTGGCAGGAGGACGATATGCTAGAATTTTCCAGTATGGCACAGGATTTTGTGGAAGCCACCTCCTCCCTGGTGGGAGGACGCACCATCAACATCATGGACCGGGAAGGGACCATCATCGCCTCCACGGAAAAGGAGCGCATCGGCACCTTCCACCAGGGCGCTGCCGAGGTCATTGCCACGGGAAAGCCGGTTCTTATTGAGACAAGGGACCTGCCCCGGTATCCCGGCGCAAAGGAGGGCTACAACATGCCCATCTTTCTGAAGGATGAGCTGATAGGGGTGGTGGGCATCTTTGGATGTGAGGAACAGATGCTGAATGTGGCTAATTTGCTGAAGGTCTATGTGGCCCAGCATTTTGCCCAGCAGGCCATGGCGCAGAAACAGAACGTGGAGTCCGAGGTAAGAAACCGGCTTTTGGGTCTGATGCTGCTGGGAGACACAGGGCAGACGGAAACCATATGCCAGCTGTCCGCCCTGATTCCGGTCCAGCCGGCCTTTCCTGTAAAGGTCATCATAATACGGGCAGGCGGACGGGAAAATACCAGGGAGCAGATGAACCACTACACCCAGCTCTTTCAGAACATGGCCTGGCAGGGCGCCCTGGACCGCGGGAAGGATGTGTTCGGCATCCAGAACAATGACTGCATCATCATTCACAGTGTTCCCCGGCACGGCAGGGACGAGGCCCTGGACAAAATCATAGCCCAGGTGGTCCGGGAGAAGGGACTCTGCATTGCTGTCAGCGGCGCCTGCAAAGGGCTGGAGGATATTCCCGGCGGTATGAAGGAATCCAACACCCTGATTTCCATGGAGGGGGGACCGGTCCGGAATCTGGAGGACAGCCAGGTCAGGATTCAGTATCTGATTTACAAGTCCCTGATTCACGGCGGTATGAAGTATGCAGAAATGCTGTACCGGAAGCTGACAGACAGCCAGGATGCCAGACAGGCCGAGGTCCTTCTGGTGACTGCCGGGGTATATTACCAGGAAAACGGCAGTGTGCAGAAGGCGTCCGACCGGCTCCATCTTCACAAGAACACCCTTCTTTACAGGATGAAGCGGCTGTTCCAGCTGCTGGACCTGGAAAACGAAACTCCCTTTACCAGGGAGTTCCTGATTCGTCTGATTTTCATGTATCATCCGGTGGGTGATATCACTTAAACATAGTTGAGGAGGTTTTACAATGTCAGGTATATTTATATTTTTAGTTATATTTCTGGCCGTAGTATGTATGGTATTGGCCATATCCAAATTTAACCAGCATCCGTTCCTAGTACTTACGGTCATTGCCATTGCAGTGGGCCTGGTGTGCGGCATTCCCACAGAGGAAGTCATCAACACAGTAAAAAGCGGCTTCGGCAACATACTGGCCAGCATCGGTATCGTAATCCTGGCAGGAACCATCATCGGAACCATTCTTGAGAAGACAGGCGCTGCCCTGACCATGGCCAACACCATTCTCAAGCTGGTGGGAAAGAAGAACAGCGTCCTGACCATGGCCATCACCGGTTATGTGACAGGCATTCCTGTATTCTGTGATTCCGGCTTTGTCATTTTAAGCCCGATTTCCAGGGCCCTGGCCAGCCAGAGCAACGTATCCCTGGCCGTCATGGCCACAGCCCTGTCAGGCGGCCTATATGCAACCCACTGTCTGGTTCCGCCTACCCCCGGCCCTATCGCCATGGCAGGCACCCTGGAAGCCGACCTGGGACTGACCATACTGGTGGGACTTCTGGTATCCATTCCAGCCACCCTGTCAGCGCTGTTCTATGCAAAAAAGGTATCCAGCAAAATTGATATCCCTGCAAACCCTGAGTACACGGTAGATGAGCTGCTTCAGAAATACGGCAAGCTGCCCGGCGCCCTTCACAGCTTCTCACCCATCCTGCTTCCCATCGTACTGATTGCACTTAAATCCGTGGGCGACTTCCCCAGCGCTCCCTTTGGAGACGGCGCTGTAAAGATGTTCTTCTCCTTTATCGGAAACCCTGTCATTGCCCTGATTTTAGGCGTGTTCCTGGCCATGACCCTGGTTCCGGCCGCTGAGAAGAAAAATACCTTGTCCTGGATTACGGAAGGCGTCACCAACTCCGCCGGCATCCTGGCCATCACCGGCGCAGGCGGCGCATTCGGAGCCATCCTTCAGAAACTGCCTATCGCTGACGCGCTGAGCGCATCCCTTCTGGGCCTTGGAGTGGGCGTATTCCTTCCATTCATCATTGCAGCCCTGTTAAAGACAGCCATGGGCGCCTCCACGGTGGCCATGATTACCACCTCCGCTATGATTGCGCCTCTGATGCCTGCCCTGGGATTTACCACCCCGCTGGCAAAGGTGCTTGTCATCATGGCCATCGGAGCCGGTTCCATGACCGTGTCCCATGCCAATGACTCTTACTTCTGGGTGGTATCCCAGTTCTCAGACATGGAGACAAAGGATGCCTATAAATGCCAGACCGGTATGACAGGGGTAATGGGTATTGTAACTATTATTGTTGTGTTTATACTTTCCCTGGTATTTGTGCATTAGCCAAATTTCAGTACATCAAAAGGAATCCCCTGGCCGGGGATTCCTTTTGATTTTGCTTACGCTGTATTTTCTTCTAATTCTTTGCATGGGCCAACGGCTCACCTCTGAAATAGCGCTCAATATCCTCCACAATAATATCCAGGGAAATGGCTGCCAGATTGCTGCAGTTCCCTGCCCGGTGAGGCGTCAGGGTAACATTATCCAGCCCCAGGATGGGATGTCCCTCAGGAATGGGTTCCACGGAAAAGACATCCAGTCCCGCCCCGCCAATCCTGTGTTCGGCCAGCGCCTCCACCAGCGCCTCCTCATCCACCAGCCCTGCGCGGGCCGTGTTGATGAAAAATGCCGTGGGCTTCATCATGTTTATATGCTCCCTGGTTATAAGCCCCTGGGTATCACTGGTCAGGCGGGCATGAACACTTACATAATCGGAAGTCTTCATCAGTTCTTCCAGGGATACGCTTCTGCAGTTTGTCGCCTCAAAAACCTCAGGTCTGCAGAACGGGTCATAGGCGATTATACTGCAGCCAAAGGCCTGCAGCTTGGCCGCCACCCTCTGTCCGATGATTCCGTACCCCACAAGTCCTACCGTGGCGCCTTTTAAACTTTTAATATAGGAAGAATTAGGCGCATCCGTCATCCACTGGCCGTCATGGTCCGTGATGCTCATTCTGGCAATATTTCTGGATTCTGCCAGAATCAGTCCAACGGTATAATCGGAAACAGGGTCTGCCAGGCGGCCGGGCGCAACCGCCACCTTAACCCCCTGCTCCGTGGCTGCCCCGATATTGATGTTCTCGGCGCCGCTTCTGGTGACTCCTATCATCTTAAGATTCTTTCCCGCCTTAATGATTGCCGACCCCACCGGGGCAAAATTGGCAATAATAACCTCTGCCTCCTCTGCCTCCTTTAAAAACTCCTCATTTACCTCAAAGGGTTCAGGACCGGTCTTCTCCACCTTGGACGCATACTCCACAAACATGGAACGGTCCCAGTCTTTCTGGTCCTGTACATAAATAATTTCAGCGCCGTAAGCCTCCAGACGTTTTAACACAGTCTGGGCGTCCGGCGACATCACTTTGGGATAGGTCAGGGATGAATCTGTCAGCATAATTACTTTTCTCTTACTCATATGTCAATTCCTTTCCGGATTACTTCTCATATCCAATCAATTGTCTCACTTCTTCTATTGTCTCTGCTTCCAATACCCTTGCAGCGGTCTGTCTGGCCTCTTCAATCCGTATGCCGCGTATGCATCTTTTTATCCTGGGAATGCTGGATGCGGTCATACTGAACTCATCCAGCCCAAACCCGGCCAGCAGAACGGCCGCCCTTTCATCCCCGGCAAATTCACCGCACATGCCCACCGGCTTTCCCTGTGCATGGGCGGCATCAATCACCTTTTTTATACTCCTGAGCACGGCGGGATGAAGTGGATTATACCGGCCGGCTATTTTCACATTTCCCCTGTCAACCGCTAATGTATACTGGCACAAATCGTTGGTGCCAATGGAGAAAAAGTCCGCATATTTTGCCAGTACCTCTGACATGGCAACAGCGGCAGGCGTCTCCACCATGATTCCAACCTGTATATCCGGGTTGAATTCTCTCCCTTCAGACCGCAGTTCACCCTTACAGGCTTCAAGTATTTCATTGGCCTGCAAAAGCTCTTCTTTTGAAATTATCATGGGATACATGATTCTCAGATTGCCATAGGCGCTTGCGCGCAGAATGGCACGAAGCTGTGTCTTGAAAACATCAACCCGCTCCAGACAGATACGGATTGCACGCCAGCCCAAAAATGGATTTTCTTCATGTTCAAAGGTGAAATAGGGAAGCTCCTTGTCCCCTCCGATATCCAATGTCCGGATAATGACAGGCTTGTCCCCCATCTTCTCCGCCACCACTTTGTAGGCTGTAAACTGTTCCTCCTCCGTGGGAAAATGGGAATTTCCCATATACAGGAATTCCGTTCTGTAAAGCCCGATGCCCTCTGCGCCGTAATCCAGTATCCTGTCCGCATCAGACGGATTGCCTATGTTGGCGCACAGTTCAAAAACAGCATGGTCCTCTGTCATGGCCGGCTTATCCTTAAGCTGGGCCAGCAGCTGTTTTCCGGCCAGATACTCCTCCTGCTTCTGTTTATAAAATGTAATCTGCTCTCCATCCGGGTTGATGATGACTGTGCCTTCCAGGGCGTCCAGAATCACCCAGTCCTCATCCTTAAGCCCTTCCATCATGGCCCCGGTTCCCACCACTGCAGGAACCTCCAGGGACCTGGAAATGATGGCTGTGTGGGATGTCCTGCCTCCCTGCTCCGTCATAAAGCCCAGGGTTTTTGAGAAATCCATGGACATGGTTTCAGAGGGGGTCAGGTCTTTGGCTGCAATGATGCATGGATAGGGAAGCCTGCTTAAATCCAGGGATGCATTGCCCAGAAGATAGTCCATTATCTGACCGCCCACGTCCCTGACATCAGCGCCCCTCTCCCTGAGATATTCATCGTCCAGGGCTGCAAACAGAGCTTCTATCTCATCCAATGTCAGCTTAAGGGCCTGCTCCACATTCATTCTTTCATCCCGAATCCGGTCCTTTACGCCATCCTCAATCATAGGGTCCTCAATCACCGATAAATGGGCCGCAAAAATCTCAGCTTCACTTTCATTTAACTTCTGTTTTGTGGACTCATACAGCGCCTGCACATGGCAGGCCACCTTCCCCAGGGCCTCTGTAAAGCGGCTGATTTCCTTTTCTATGTCCTCCTCGCAGATTGTGTACGCCTCGACAGCGCGTTCCTCCTTATCCAGCTTCAGCACACGGCCAATGGCGATTCCATCTGAAACAGGAATACCAGACAATTTTTTCATTGTGGTCCTCCTCCAGATTATTCTGCCAGCTCAGCCAGATACGTGACAACCGCCTCAAGAGCCTCTTGCTCATCCTCGCCTTCAGCCCGGACCAGCACCTGGGCTCCCTGATTTAAATCCAGGGTCAGCACATTGATGATGCTTTTTGCATTGGCAGTCTTATTATCCCTGATTAGGCTGATTCTGCTGCCGTATTTCTTGACCAGGCTGACAAGACCATTGGCGGGTCTTGCATGCAGGCCTGTCTTATTTATAATCGTTACATTTTGTTCTACCATGTCCAAACCTCCGTTTTTTAACGTACTATACGGTCCAGACGAAACTATACTCCACAATATCGGTTCTGAAAAATACCTTTGTGTATTTTACAACCTTCCCGCTCTTATCATAGACCTTACTGCGTATGGACAGCTGGGGCGCATTGGTTGTCAGGTTCAATACTTCCTTCTGCTCCTTTGTGGGAACCTTGGCCTTCAATGTCTGCATGGAATATGCAATCTTTACCCCAAACTGGGTTTCCATGATTTCTATCAGGGACTTTGTTTCCATCTCCCAGGGATTGATTCCCTCAAAGAGCCACGACGGCAGATAATTCACTTCCTCTGCAAAGGGAACCTGGTCCGCAAGCCGTATTCTGTGGATGACAATCACCAAATCCTCGGGAGCGCAGCCAAAGATGCTTGCCAGGCGTGAACCGCAGCTCTCTGTTGTCATTGAAAGAATCTTGGAGCCGGGGGTGTAACCCGCTGCCACCAAATCATCATAAAGGCTGAATCCCTTATGGGATGTGACGCCCTCCCGCAGCTTTGCCACAAAGTATCCCCTGTTTGGCTGGCGCTCCACCAGCTTTGTTTCAACCAGCGCATTCAATGCGTTGCGCACCGTAACCCTGCTTACCTGATAGGTCTTACTCAGTGAGTTCTCAGTTGGCAGCTTATCGCCGGGAGCAAGTATGCCCTCCTCAATTTTAGCCTTGATATCGGAAACAATCTGATAATATAAAGGCATTGAAACATTGAGATTTTTCATCGATATACCCCCCTCCCAAACTTTTGCATAATAATTAATTATATTATATTGGTGGAACGAGATACAATCAACAATTATTTTGCAAAAATACCTGCCTTCCATATGATATGGCGGGTTTTTAGAGCATTGTTCCGCCGGAACAGTCTATGGCTGCCCCAATAATCTGCGACGAGCAGTCCGAACACAGGAATGCGGCAACCTGTCCAATCTCAATGGGCAGGGTGAATTTTCCTGTGGGAAGCAGCGCACGCATCCGTTCTGTCCTTGCATCCCCGTCCGGATATGTACGCTCTGTCTGTACATAGCCGGGCACAATTCCGTTGACCCGGATACCGTAGGGAGCCATTTCATTGGCAATACCCTTGGTAAGTCCGTATGCGCCCATTTTGGCGCTGATGTATGTGGTATTGTCCTTGCTGTTTGTGGTAAATGCAGACTTGGACAGTACATTGACTATGCTGCCAGGACGGTCATTATCCCGGCAGTATTTTACAAATTTGCGGCTCATAAAGAACTGGCTGTTAAGCGTAATCTCCTGTACCGACCTCCATTCCTCTGTGGTGAGCTGGTGGAACGGCTTGCGGATGGCGCCCCTGCCCGCATTGTTAATCAGGATATCCACTCTGCCGAAATGCTCCAGTACAGCCTGGAAAATCATATCAATCTGGTTTTCATCGCTGACATCTGCGTTCAGCTCCAGCACATCCACCCCATATTGCTTCACAAGCCCGTCCATATAGGCCCTTGTGTCCCCGTCATGGGCCAGGTCGGCAATTGCCAGGCTGCATCCCTCCTGGGCCAGGACCGTACTGCAGCCTTTGCCGATACCCCGTCCGCCTCCGGTCACAATCGCAACTTTTCCTTTTAAACCTAAATCCATGGTGCCTCCTTACTGTCTATTCCCCTAATCCAATCCTGTGCATCTTCTCCATATACTCCGTGAGATCCATTACCATATCCCTGCAGACAGAAGCAGCCTGTGCAGCCAGTTCCTTTTTATCCATCTGGTCACGGTCTGATAATACCTCTATCAGCATGGGCATGCTGACCCCCGCAACCCCATATAAGCATCGTGTACGGGCTGCCTTTGCAAGGGATTTAAAGGGTGTGCCGCCCATAATATCCACACATACAAATACATTTCCGTCATAAGAGTCAATCAGCTGATTCAGCTGTTCCTCATACGTTTCCGGGTCCATTCCCTCCTCCAGGGGAAGGCTGTCCAGCCTGGCAACATCCCCAAATACCATCTTGACGGAGTTAACCAGCTCCCTGCAGAAAAATCCGTGGGAAATGACCAGTATTGCCGGTACCTGCTGTTCCATATATCCTCCTTTCTATGCCTTACCGCACTGATTAAATAATTTCATATAGTGAAGCAGTTTTGCCTTGTATCCGTCTGCCATCAGCTGATATCCCAGATGAGCCCTTTTGATTTCACTGTGATGCGCCAGCAGATTATCAACTCCTGCCTGGAACAGGTCTGTTCCTATGTTAACCTTGGTGATGCCCATGCTTGTGGCCCTGGCCAGGTTCTCATCTCCTGAGCCTGAGCCTCCGTGAAGTACCAGGGGTATCTCCACTTCGTTGTATATTTTTTCCAGAAGTTCAAAATCCAGATAGGGTGTGCCCACATATTTTCCGTGGGCTGTTCCGATTGCAATTGCCAGTGCGTCTATGCCTGTTGCCTCCACATAGGCCTTTGCCTGTCCCGGGTCGGTCAGCCCTGCATTGCGGTCCGCGTCATACTGCTCTCCGCTTCCCACATGTCCTAATTCCGCCTCCACGCTGACACCTACTGCGTGGGCGATTTTAACCAGTTCCGCAACCTCCGCCACATTCTCCTCATAGGGAAGGCTTGAACGGTCCACCATAATGGAGGAAAAACCTGCCCGCAGCGCAATCATGGCATGCTCAAAGCATCCGCCGTGGTCCAGATTCAGCGCCACGGGAACCGATGCCTTCCCGGCCAGCTTCCCGCATATATCGGCAAAAAGGGGGATATCGGGATTTACATTAAAGATTACATCCAGAATCAGGGGCGCACGGTTCTCCTCAGCCACCTCTATGGCTGCCCTGGCAGTATCCTCATTGCATATATTAGGAGCCACCACACCATATTTGCCTTCCCTTGATTTTCTTAAAATATCGCACATATTGACTAACATAATAATCTCCTCCATTTTCAGGGGATGGTAAGGGGACGCGGATTCAGGCATCCCCCCACTGTCCCATAACAGCTGCTGTCTTATACAATACCCAGGAACGCTCCTGCAAGACAGGCCACCAGCGTAATGATAATCAGCCTTAAATACTTACCGCCTTTTTCAAAGTAGGAATACACACCCATCATCAGGATAAACGGAAGCAGTCCGGGCAGGATGCCGTCCAGCTTTTCCTGAATGGAAATCGCGCCGCCCAGGGTCTCACTTGCAATGGAAAGCGCCAGATTCAGCTTGCAATAGCTGGAGCCCATGGCTCCCAGCATGAACATTCCCATGACACCGGCGCCCGCCATAAGCTTCTTCATCCAGCCGCCTCTGAGCAGGGCTATCAGGGAACGTTTACCCATCTTATAACCCAGGTCAAAGGACCAGATACTTGCCAGACATGCGCTGAAACGGATGAATGGTTCCATGAGAAGTCCGGCCAGTACGGAGCCGCCCAATGCAAACGGGATAAATACAGTCCTGACAACAGGCGCATAGGTAGACCAGAGCAGGGAATCACCAAAGCCTGCAAAGGGCCCCATCAGGGACGACTTAAGGGTAATCACATCGTCACCGTCAATTCCTTCTGAACCTGCTGCAATCTCCTCTTCCATGGCCAGGGCGGCACCCATGATACAGTTTCCAAGGGACATCTCAGATATATACGGAAGCAGGTGGCGGTCCATTGCTTCTTTCAGTTCCTCATCCTTTCCCTTATACAGCTTTCTCAGGGCAGGCATCATGGCATAGCCCACGCCGGTACCATACATGGCTTCCAGGCTGTTGCCGAACCGGTGCCCCAGCATGACCCTCCACGCAGTCCTGTGGCAGTCCCGTTTTGTAAGGGCGCCTTCAAAACCGCCCTTTTTCTTAAAAATAGACATATCAAAGGGTTCCTCCCCCTCCTGCTTCGGATAAGCCAGCTGCACATATACAATTGCCAGGATAATGCCGAACACAGCAGCAACCAGGGTGGTAAAGCCAAATATCTTCATGGAGAAAAAGCCCAGTGCAAAGAAGGGAAGGAAATTCTTCTTTCCGATAAAGGTTGCGCAGAGTACAAGTCCGAATCCCGGAAGAATGCCGCCTACCACGGACAGGCCGGTAAGCAGCCACTGGGGTACCACGTCAAGAATGGCTGTGGTGCCTCTGCTGACGCCCAGCATGATGGCAAAGACAATGGGGACACGTACTATGAACTGTGTCAGGAACGGATAAATCGTGCCGTCCATGGTGATTCCCTTAAAGTTAAGGGCCTGTGCATCCCTGTGCGCCTTGCGGTTCCAGTAGCCGTTTACCATTCTTCTCGCGTTGTCCATAAACGTGCCAAGGATACCAAAAGGAGTTGCCAGAAGAACTGCGGTTGCCGGGTCCAGACCCGAGGTCAGTGCAACCGGTATGGCCACACAGGCTGCCAGCGAATCGTCTGCCGGCATGTTGGCGCCCACTGCAGCGATTGATATGTACATAATATTAATGGTTGCGCCGATAATCGTGCCGGTTACCACATCCCCGAAAACCAGTCCGAACAGCACGCCGTTTAAACAGGGGTTCATCAACGCCCTTCCCAGATTACCTAAATCACAGTTTATGACCCAATACCATACAGCTATCAAAAAGCAATGTAAAACTGATAATTCCATTCTTTCCCCTCCATCACATTTTGCAAATCATTATCCCTTCAGATTCAAGATACGATTGTCTCTATTATCCCTTCAGCTTCTTATATGCAGCTTCAAATTCAACCAGCTTGTCCTCCGGCGTGGGATGGAAATAGACCCTTACGCCGTCTCCGTTCAGTCCTTTCAGGGCATTCAGCTCCACCTCGCTCAGGTGGCAGGTATTGTTTGCGTGGTATGGCCTGTCCGCCATCTTGGGTACCTGTCCTATGTTGATGGATGTGTAATTCAGCCCCTGGTCATAGCACCGCTTGGCCGTGTCAATGTTCTGGAAAATAATAATGGTGTTCTGTTCCCCATATCCGTCCTTTTTCCATTCCTCCAGCGCCTTTGCCTCATCCATTACCTGGACCGTGACACCCTGGGGGGCTGCCAGAAGCAGCAGCTCTGTCAGAAAATCGTCAGCTGCCGACTTGTTGTCAACCACCACAATCTTCTTGGCCTGCAGGACCTTTGTCCAGCGCACCGCTACCTGACCGTGAATCAGCCTGGCATCAACCCTTGTCATTACTACATTACTCATTAAATCTCGCACCTCCTTAAGCATTTTTTTGTGTAATTTTGTTTTATTTGTATGTCTATACCATAATGCATGTGATTCAATTTGTCAATATACTTTTTGCAAATTGATTTAATTTTATATTGACAAAAAGGACAAATTAGATACAATATAGGTAGAATCATTAACAGACAAACAAAATACAAGAGGAGGTTATACATGGATTTAGGCCATAAAGGAAAAACAGTCATCATATCCGGCGGTTCCAAGGGAATCGGAGCCGGAATCAGTGAAGTGTTTGCGCAGGAAGGCGCCAACCTGGTTATCAATTACCACCGCAACAGAGAAGCCTGCCTGGAATTTGCCGGCTACCTTTCAGAGCACTATGGAATCAGGACAGCAGCCGTACAGGGGGATGTGGGAAAGGAAGAGGATGTGGCAGCCATATTTGACTGCGCCATTCAGAATTTCGGCCAGGTTGATATTCTGGTGAATAATGCGGGCCGCGGTGTTTCCAAGAAGTTTACCGATATCACACTGGAGGACTGGAACCAGTGTTTAAACGACAATCTAACCGGACAGTTCCTGATGTCAAGGGAGTTTGCGCGCAGGGTAATACCTGCTAAAAGAAGAGGATGGATTGTAAACATACTCTCCAAAGCATCCTGTACCTCCACCACAAAAGGACGCGTCTGCTATGTGTGCAACAAATCCGGTGAAACAGGGCTGACCCACTCCCTGGCCGTGGACCTGACTGAATATGGAATACATGTCAACGGCGTCATGCCGGGTTTTGTAATGGCTAATACACTAAAAACACAGTATGAGACAAACCGCGATGAATTCAACCAGCGGGTAGAACGGGTTCCCTTAAAACGGGTGGGGGAGCCATGGGAAATCGGAACCATGGTGGCGTTTCTGGCCAGCGATAAATGTGAGCTGGCCGTGGGGACATGCGTGGATATGACCGGCGGCCTGCTGCTGGGATATTAATCCGGGAGCATTCATATGAAACCAGACAAAAAATTGGTTTTTATAGACCTGGACGGGACCCTGCTGGATAACAGCCGCAGAATATCCGCCTACAGCCTAAGCGCGATAAAAAAACTGGAACAATCCGGCGGCATTCCCTGTATTGCATCGGGACGCCCGGCGTCCATGGTCCGGCTCTACACCCATGAACTGGGTCTGGATACCCCCCTGATATCCAATAATGCGGCCAATATCAGCCTGAACAAAACCATACTCCGCCAGACCTGCCTTCCCCCTGAAGCGGCGTGGGAATTCCTGAAGTTTTGTTTTTTCCATCATATGGACTGGGCGGTTTTTTACACGGATGCCATCTACACGGCAGACACGCCCACGCGGCTGGCACGGTATAGGGATTATAATATGGGGCTGGTAAAGGCTGGCTTTCCCCCGGTTCCCATTACAGTGGTGCGTTCCCCGGACCAGGCCCGTCCCCTTTTGGCATCAGGAGCCGAACGGCTGTCACTGCTGATTCATTCCCGGCAGGAGCGCAAATTGGTCCTGTCTTACTTTGAACACACCGGCGCCCTCTCCTGTATCCGTTCCACCCCTGATTCATTTGACATCGTACATCCCGGCGTGGACAAATGGTCCGGAATCCAGTTCATTGCAGACTATTACGGCATGTCCATGGACCAGGTATATGTATTTGGAAATGACCGGAATGACTTAAGGATGATTCAGAACTGCCCCAATTCATTTGTTGTGGCAAACGGAGAACCGGAGGTACGCTGCGCCGCCGCCCATATCATTGGAAGAAATGATGAGGATGGGGTGGCCAGGGCAATTGAGCAATACTTAATAATTTAATATATAGCGAAAGGAGTTTTTATGAACAATTTTATGTTTTACAGTCCCACCCGCTTCATATTCGGGAAGGGCGAAGAAATGAATGTGGGGAACTATATTTCCCAGTACGGCGCCAGCAAGGTGATGGTGCTTCATTATGGTACTGATTTTGAGTTTGAGACAGCCTTAATAAACAAGATTTTTGCTTCCCTTGACCAGGCTGGAATCCCTTATGTGGATTTTAAGGGCATTAAGCCCAATCCCACCATTGGGACCGGTGATAAAGGGGTTGCTGTTGTTAAGGAGGAGCATGTGGATTTCCTGCTTGCAGTAGGCGGCGGCAGCGTCATTGACACTGCTAAATACATAGGTGTGGCAGCCCTTACTGAGGAAAATGTATGGGATGAGTATTTTCTCAAAAAAACACCCGTCCATGCAACCCTTCCGGTGGGCGCCCTTCCGACTATTGCCGGAACAGGCAGCGAGGGTTCCTTCAGCTGCGTCATGACCAATGGTATATTAAAACGTTCCCTGAACGATGACAGGATTCGTCCTGTTTTCGCCCTCATGAATCCGGAATTAAGCTATACCCTTCCTGCGTTTCAGACTGCGTGCGGAGCCGTGGACATTATGGCGCATGTCCATGAACGGTACTTTACAAGGGGCGAGGATAATTATCTGACCGACAATCTGGGTGAGAGTATCTTCCGCACCGTTATCAAGTATCTTCCCATTGCCCTTAAGGAACCGGAAAATTACAATGCCAGGGCACAGCTTCTCTGGGCCAGTGTATTGGCCCATAATGACAGCTGCGGAGTAGGGCGTGTCACAGAAGGAACGGTCCATGGCATACAGTCTGAAATAGGGGGCATGTACGACAGTGCCCACGGCGCCGGGGTTGCCTGTGTGACGCCGGGATGGATGAAATATGTGTACAAAGCAGATACACGCCGTTTTGCCCGCTACTTTAACAGGGTATGGGAAATGGAATACGATGCCTATGATGTGGAAGGCATGATACTGGAAGGAATCGAACGGCAGAAGCAGTTTTATGTGTCCGTAGGCATTCCGGTACATTACAGCGAACTGGGTGTGAAGGAGGAGGATATACCGGCCCTGTGCTCCACGGTGCGCCGGGGGCCTGACGGCATGGCTGGAAACTTCATGAAACTGAGTACCGAGGACCTGATTCGCATTTACCAGCTCTTCAAATAGCCCAAGACCACATGGCGGGGAGTTTGACAAAACTCTGCCCATGCTTTAAAATAAAGGAGGAAAATTATGTCACTTGTAACCTTAAAAGAAATTCTTGCACCTGCTAACGAAAAAAACTATGCGGTAGCTGCCTTTGATACCATGGATTTTACCCTGACGGAAGGCATCATTGAGGCAGCCGAGCAGACCGGTCTTCCAGTTATCCTGATGCTTCCCGGATTTGCCTTTGACCGCCAGGAGGCTGACGCATTCCTGGATTTTAACCTGAGCCGGATTAAAAAGGCCAAAGCGCCCATCTGTTACCACCTGGACCACGGCGCATCCGTTGAGGAATGCTACCGTGCCATTCATGCAGGCTGCTCCTCTGTTATGTTTGACGGCTCCAAGCTGCCGTTTGAAGAGAATATCGAAAAGACCCGGCAGGTGGTCAAAGTCGCCCATGCCTGCGGCGTCAGCGTGGAGGCCGAAATCGGCCATGTGGCGGCCCCGGAGGGCAGCGTGGAGGGCAGTGTGGCAAAGGAGGACCTGTTTACCAGGCCCGAGGATGCGGTTGCATTTGTAGAGGCAACCGGAATCGATGCACTGGCCATTGCCTTTGGAACGGTCCACGGCGTTTATAAAGGCAAACCCAACCTTGATTTTGAGCGGCTCGCCAAAATTAAAAGCATGGTGGATGTTCCCCTTGTCATGCACGGAGGCAGCGGACTTCCTGAAAGCGACTTCAGAAAAGCAGTGGCTGGCGGAATCAACAAAATCAACTTCTTCACCGGTATGTCCCTGGCAACCATTGCCTCCATGCGCAAGATGATTGATGAGACAGATGGCCGCTGCCGTTATGTAAACCTCTTTGACAGGGCATTAAATACAGTAATCGGCATAGCCAGGGAACAAATGGAACTTTTCGGCACACAACCCATGTAAGAATATGGATTATAAGGAATAGGGATTATATGAAAACAGCTTCTAATGGTTCACTTCCCCTGTATTCTCAGATTGTACAGGATATCCGGAATAAGATATTAAACGGAACATATAAATACAACGAAAGGCTTCCAAATGAAAAGTGGCTCTGCAGTTTATACGACATCAGCCGCACCACCCTGCGCAAATCCATTGATGAACTGATTGCCGAGGGTCTTCTGGAACGCCATTCAAACAAAGGGGTCTATGTGGTCTATTCCAAATTTGACACCGGGTTTGACCGGCCTTACAGCCTGTTCCAGGAAATGGTCAAATCCGGAATAAAGCCCAGCTCTAAAATACTGTCTTTTTCGCGAATCAACGCGGACAGTAAGCTGGGCCATGCCCTGAACTGCGAAGTGAACACACCGCTGCTGGAAATCCTGCGCCTCAGGTATGCTGATGAAGTACCCTTTAACATTCAGCATCTCTATCTGATTGAATCCTTTTTTCCGCAGTTCAATCCGTGGCTGCTGACAGACCATTCCCTGTATGAAATCATGGAATCCGATTACCAGATAAAAATCGTCAAAACAGTACAGGTGGTGACCACGGGCACTGTCTCAAAAAACCAGTCGGAACTTTTAAAGGTACCCATCCGCACGCCTCTGCTCCACACCACCAGCACCATATATTCATCCACCGGCGATATTGTGGAATACCAGCAGAACGACATACTGACCAATGTGATTCCTTATTCATATAAAGTGCAAAGGCCATAAATAACAAAGTCTGTAAAATAACACCGCATCAGCTCCCGTAACAAGGGCGCTGATGCGGTGTTCTCTTATCTGTCATTCCATATGATTTGTAAGGACCTGCCTTGTATTTCAGGCAGTCCTATGCATGCATCCGTACAGGATGCCTCCACGGTCCCTGAAAACAGCTCTGTCAAACACTTCCCTGTTTGCAATGTTGGGCGGCAGCTGGCCGCCCAGATAAAGAGCCAGGGCCTGGTACAGTTTTTCTGACTGATATACAATCCGTTCCTCACTGACCCCGGCCAGATGGGGCGTCAGCAGAAGACGTTCCCGGGGAATCGTGTACAGAGCCGAGTCTTCCGGAAGGGGTTCCTGGTCAAACACGTCAAGAGCAGCCCTGATTCTCCCCTCTTTAAGCGCATCCTCCAGCGCCTGGCTGTCCACCAGGGCAGCCCTGGCCGTATTGACCAGACACGCGTCCTGTTTCATCATTCCCAGAAGCTTTCTGTCTATCATATGCCTTGTTTCATCTGTAACCCGGGCCATTAATACGATATAATCAGATACGGAAAACAGCGTTTCCAATGCTGTCAATTCAATCTGCAATGCATCGGAGCGCTTTTTATCCACATAGGGGTCATAACCTACCACATGCATCTGAAAAGCCCTGCATCTGGCGGCCAGCCCCATCCCATTTCTTCCCAGTCCCACGATTCCCACTGTTTTTCCTGACAGTTCCGTGGAGGACTCATTGATTCTCCTGAGCCTCAAATCATTCTTCTCCGTCCACTTTTCCGTCCGGAACACATGGGTTGCTGACAGCACCGGCTTTGCCATCATCATCATTGCCAGAAATGTAAATTCAGGCACCGAGCGTTCACAGCGGCCGCTGCTGAACAAAACCGGTATTCCCAGCCTGGTACACGCCTGAATATCTATATTTTCCTCGGGCCCGTCCCGTACACTCAGTATAAGCTTTAAATCAGGGCATTGGTACAGTACTTCCTCCGACAGTTTTTCGTATCCTGATATATGGATATCGTATCCCTTAAGAGCTTTTGTGATTTGTTCCTTTCCCATCCGCTTTTTCGGGTCCTTGTCCAGGCTGAACCCAACCCTGTCCATGTCCACCAGTTTCCTGAATTTTTCTGTCCATCCGTCATCAAATTCCGCCGTACACAGCAATCGTAACATATTTGTCCCTCCTTCTATATACTATCTTAAAATATTGTATTGCTTTTGTCAATTTAAATGTTCTATTTTGTTGCTTTTAGTTTCTATTTAAGATATAATATAAATACAATTTATAGAAGGAGGATTTACAGATGCGCTACAAGAAATTTGGAAGTACCGGTTTGGAGTTATCGGAAATCTCAGTAGGAACCTGGGCCCTGGGCGGAAAAGATATGGGACCCGTGGATGAGAAGGATGCAATTGAGGCCATACATACCATGATAGACTGCGGTGTCAACTTCATTGATACGGCGCCTACTTATGGAAGAGGGGCTTCAGAGACAATTGTGGGAAAGGCTCTGGCATCCGGAAAACGCAGCCAGGTCACCCTGCTGACCAAATGCGGTATCCGCTGGGAGGAAGGGCCAAAGAATTTTAAGAAGGGCGCTGTCCGTGACAGCAGCCATGACAGCATCATGAAACAGATTGACGAGTCCCTGATGCGCCTGCAGACGGATTATATTGATATCTACCTGATTCACTGGCCCGATGTCAATACACCCCTGGAAGAAACAGCTGATACATTAAAGGAACTTAAAAAAGCCGGCAAAATACGTTTCTCCGGCATTTCCAATTTTGAAGATAATGACCTTGAACAATTGTACACCCTGGGTGTGCTGGATGTAATCCAGTTCCCATATTCCATGGTTAACAGAAGCCAGGAACAATTATTAAAGAAGTATCACGGGAAAGGTGTTGCCACCATGGGTTACGGTTCCCTGGGAGCCGGCATCCTTACCGGGTCCATCCGGGAGCTTCCCCACTTTGAGCCCGGGGATGCGCGTCTGGGTTTCTACGATTTCTTTGTGGAGCCAAAATTCTCCCGGGTTATGAAGCTGGTCGGGGTGCTGGATGAAATCGCCCTGAAGCGCCAGGTGCCTGTTGCACAGGTAACAATCAACTGGACCGTCCAGCACAGCTTTATCAACACATCCCTGACCGGTGTCAGGAATGCCAGGGAGGCGGTTGAAAATACGGCCGCCATGGCATGGCAGCTGACCGCAGATGAGATACAGAGGATTGACCAGGCGGTTGAGCAGTTGGATTCACTGTCATAAACACAGCGGGCTGCGCGGGCTGAACGGAAAACAACTATGCCGCAAAGCGCGTCCCGCTTTGCGGCATAGTTTTCTAATTACTGCTCATAACCGGTTTAAACACTCTGCTTCTGGCCGGGTCCTCCCCATCTGCGGACTCCTGAGCCATAAGGACGGCCTCGCGGCAGAACTGTTCCTGGGAATTAACCAGGACCTTGCCCCGCTTGTCTTCCTTCTCGTAGCTGCCGTCCGGCTGCAGGATATGGGCCTTTACATTGTCCTCCAACTCCACCTCCAGGATATGGATAACCTTTTCCCTTAACACATCATCTTCCACCGGGAACATAATTTCCACCCTGCGGTCTAAGTTTCTGGGCATCCAGTCCGCGCTGCCCATATATACCTCAGGGCTTCCGTCATTAAAGAAATAAAAGATGCGGCTGTGCTCCAGGAAATTGCCCACAATGGAGCGCACGGATATGTTTTCACTGAGTCCCGGCACGCCTGCTTTAAGGCAGCAGATGCCGCGGATAATCATCTCCACCCTGACGCCTGCGCAGGAAGCTTCATACAGGGCGGTGATGATTTCCTTGTCACACAGGGAATTCATCTTGGCCATGATGTGGGCGGGTCTTCCTTCCCTGGCATGTTCCGCCTCCCTGCGTATCATCCGCAGGAACCTGCCCCTGAGCCACAGCGGCGCAACGGACAGCTTATTCCAGGCCAGCGGCTCGGAATAACCGGACAGCATGTTGAACACGGCAGTGGCGTCCTCTCCTATCTGGGGATTGCAGGTAAGTATGCCGCAGTCCGTGTAGAGCTTGGCTGTGGAATCATTGTAGTTGCCTGTGCCCAGATGTACGTAGCGGCGGATTCCGTCCTCCTCCATCCTTACCACCAGGGTAATCTTGCTGTGGGTCTTAAGGCCCACCAGCCCGTATATTACATGGCATCCCGCCTTCTCAAGCATCTTTGCCCAGTTGATATTGTTCTCCTCGTCAAAACGGGCTTTCAGCTCCACCAGCACAGACACCTGCTTGCCATTGTCCGCCGCCTCTGCAAGAGCAGCAATAATAGGCGAATTTCCGCTGACCCGGTACAGGGTCTGCTTGATGGCCAGGACCTCGGGGTCCCTTGCCGCGCTGCGCACAAAGTTTACCACCGGGTCAAAGCTCTGATATGGATGATGAAGCAGGATATCGCCCTTTCTGATATTGGTGAATATATCATCCTCATTCATAAGGGCCGGCACGGGCTGGGGCACATACCGGGGCGCCTTGAACAGTTCAAAGCCCTCCAGTCCGTACATCTTCATAAGGAATGTCAGGTCCAGGGGACCATTAATCTCAAAGATATCCTGGCTGTTGATGGACAGTTCCTTCCGGAGGATTTTAAGGAGGCGCTTATCCACATTATCCTCGATTTCCAGGCGGATAGCCTCGCCCCACTGACGTTTCTTGAGCTGCTTTTGGATTTCCTCCAGCAGGTCCACAGCCTCCTCCTCATCTATGGTAAGGTCGGCGTTCCTCATGATGCGGAATGGATGGGAGGCCACAATATCATAATTGAGGAACAATGAAGGCATGTTCCGCTCTATGATTTCCTCCAGAAGGATGACCACCCTCTGCTCCTTGCCGTCCTCGTCTATCTCCCTGGGCAGCTCCACAATCCTGGAAATGACCGAGGGAACCTGCACCATGGCGAACTCCAGTTCCTCATCCTCGCCGCTCTTCTTTTTCAAAAGTGCGGCAATGTTCAGGGTCTTGTTGCGTATCAGCGGGAAGGGCCTGGAGGAATCAAAGGCCATGGGCGTCAGAACCGGATATACATTCTTCTTAAAGTACTCGTCCGCATATGCCGCCTCTTCCCCTGTCATGTCCTCATGCTCTGTTATGATTCGCAGCCCGTTCTGTCTTAAGGTAGGCACCAGGGAACGGTTATAGGTGGAATACTGCATCTCCACCAGCTCATGGGTCCTCTCGCTGATTCGGTCCAGCTGCTCCTGGGGCGTCAGGCCTGCGATGTCGGGCTTGGTATACTTTGCATGTACCATGTCCTTTAAGGAGGCCACCCGGACCATATAAAACTCGTCCAGGTTGGAGGCGGTTATGCTCAGGAACTTAAGGCGCTCAAAGAGAGGGATACTCTTGTCCCTGGATTCGCTGAGAACACGGTAGTTGAATTCCAGCCAGCTCAGCTCGCGGTTAACATAATTCGTAGGGTCCGCAGCAAAATCAATGGGGACTGAATCCGCCCTTACCATATCGGTTTTTTCCGCTTTATTTTTCTCTGCTTTAGCCTTCTCAGCCTTGGTTTTGGCTGCCTGAGGCTTTCCAGCTGCTTCTGCCATATCTACACCCTCCTTTTCTGTCTGAGTACCGGCCTTATGCCGAATATCTCTTCAAAGAAGTCCGCCTTCTGGTCAAAGGATGCGGCCTCCAGCGCCATATTTCCGGGATAACCAGTGGTGATTACCAGTTCATTTTCCCGGATAGCCATGCGGCAGTCCACCAGCTTTCCCCTGTGGCTGCGGTCCATGGAATTGGCCAGGCGCAGGATGGCTGTCAGCTTGGCAATGAGGATGGTGATGGCGTTGCGGCTCATTCCGCTGTCCTCCTCCTGGTGTACCTGGGTTTCCAGCTGCACCTTGTCATAGTCGAAATCACGGATATTATACCGTACTACATTGGCGATGATTTCCCGCTCCAGATGGCTCAGACCGATGATTTCCGTGGACATAATGATGTTATAGGAGCATTCGTTGGAATTCTTTATGCTTATGAACTTTCCGCAGGCATGGAGCAGCACCGCTATCTGCAGCATCAGCCGCTCCCGCGGTCCCAGTCCATGGAATTTCTTCATGTTGTCGAATATACCCAGGGCATACTGCTCCAGCACCTGGTTATGGCTGGTGTGGCACTTATAGCGCTTTGCAATGTTCCTGGATGCTGCCAGAATGTCATTCTCAAAATTGTGGCTGAACCGGACCAGCTTATTGTCGTTGGCATATTCTGCGGCAATACCGTCGCAGAGACGGATGCCCGGCACCCAGAACATCTCTGCGCCGGTCAGCTCCAGAATCCGCTTATATACCACAACACTCGGCAGAAGAAGGGATGCGTATTCGCTGTTGACCCCGAAGCGCTCCTCAATCTGGTCCGTTGTCATCTGACACATGCGGTCGTAGAAACGGTTCATGGTGGCCGCGTCAATCTTGTCCCCATAGGTCTTAAGGTCCAGCCGGTTGATGATATAGAGGATGTTCTCTCCGATGCCAATCAGGTTGGTAATTTCCCTGTCCTTCAGGTACATTTTCCGGAAGGTAAACAGCTCATTGTCCACGATTTCCTCTATGTGCTGCTTGTGTTCCTCCACCGTGGCCGGTATCCTGGCCAGCAGCCCTCTCACACGAAGGGTGCCCAGGGGCAGGTTCTGGGTGGTCACCAGGGAATCCTTGTCAAAGAGGGACAGCTGGGCGCTTCCGAATCCCACATCCACAATAGCGGTTCCCTTCTGGATGATTTTGTTGAATTCCGCTGCCTTGGCAGCTATGGCCTTATAACTGATGAACCGCTGCTCCGAATTGCTGATGATACGCACCGTAAGCCCTGTCCTGACCCGAATCTGGTCCAGGATAATCTGGCGGTTGTGCGCCTCCCTCATGGCGCTGGTCGCATATGCCCTGTAGTCCTTTACCTTATAGGACTTCATAATCTGGACAAATTCCTCCAGTACCTGGCACATCTCCTCCACCAGCCCATAGCTTATCTTTCCTGTGCTGTAAGTATCTTTTCCAAGGGCTATTACATGGCGTACATGGTCAATACGCCGGATACCTGTCTTATATGACATCTCATAGATGCCCAGCTCCAGCTCAAATGAACCCACATCAATCGCCGCAAATGTCCGAACTGCCACTTTTTTCAACTCCTTATCGGTTGCCTTATAGGTTAACTCATGGTTATTATAATCGTCCTCCTCCCATCTTACATCGAAAGGCGGTAAATCTTATGTAAAATCTGCGTAAAAACTACTGTCTCGCCTTCAGATGGGTTATAAACTGGGCCGCTGTCCTTCCAGACAAGCCTCCGTGGCTCAGCTCCCACTTGTTGGCCTCAGCAAAAAGCTCCTGCTCCGGCATGTCCAGGCCATGGCGCTCCGCCAGCGCCTTTACAATTGTCTCAAACTGCCTCTTATCCGGCGAGCCGTAGTAAATAGTGACCCCGAACCTGGCGGCCAGGGACAGCTTTTCCTGGACCGTGTCGTTGTTGTGAAGCTCGTCATCCAGCTCCCTCTTGTCGCTGAACTTTTCACGGATAAGGTGGCGGCGGTTGGAAGTGGCATAGATGAGTACGTTGCCGGGGCGCTTTCCCAGTCCGCCCTCTAAAATCGCCTTCAGATACTTATACTCAAGTTCGTAGTCCTCAAAGGAAAGATCGTCCATGTAGATGATGAACTTATAATTACGGTCCTTAATCTGCTCCAGCACATCGGACAGCGCCTTGAACTGATGCTTATATACCTCAATGATGCGCAGACCCCTGCCATAATATTCATTGAGCACTGCCTTGACGCTGGAGGACTTGCCTGTTCCTGCATCTCCGAAGAGAAGAACATTGTTGGCTTCCTTGCCCTCCACAAAGGCATCGGTGTTCTCTATGAGTTTCTGCTTCTGCAGCTCATAGCCCACAATGTCCTTAAAATATATGTGCTCCACATTGATGATGGGGTCTATGATAACAGGCTGCCCTTCCTCCTTCTCAATGATGCGGAAGGCCTTATTGAGCCCGAATTTTCCAACGCCGAATTCCCTGTAAAATTCCACCACATGGTCCTGGAACTCACCTGCATCCGCTGCTTCCTCCAACTGTACGGCCAGATTCACAATCCGGTCCCTGACACGGCGGTTGAATACCCGGCTGTCCTTTCTGGCAGGCCTGTAATCCTCCATAAGGGCCCACAGGCCGGAGGGTTCCAGGTTTCGTATATCATAATCAAACAGGGCCTTGAAGATTCGGCAGTCCTCCCTGGCCAGTTCATCCAGGGAACCTCCTGCCGCACCTGTTATCTCACATGTGGTGGTGTATGCGTTCTCATTGTTCGCCAGGCAGAAGGCCAGGAAACAATGCCAGAGGTTTCCCTCAAATCCGTACTTAACAGCCAGCTCCGTAAGGCGTCCCCCGCAGGATGCGCCGTCAGGCTCCTGTCCTCCCTGCGCATACCCCATCAGATGGGCGATGTCCCGGAACAGCTCCTGGTGCTCCAGGTTTCTGTATATTACTAAATCTTTGATATCCATGGCCTTCCTGCCTCCCTAATAATTTCCCAGAATTCTCATGCTGACTGCTTCCTCGGAGATTCCCAGCAGCGCGTTGCGGATGGCCGGGTCGCTGAGCGAACCCTCCACATCCACAAAGAACCTGTATTCCCAGCTGCGTCCCTCTATGGGCCGTGATTCTATCATCAGCATATTCACATCATTGTAGATAAAGTTCCCCAGCATATTATACAGGGAACCGCTTTTATGCAGACCTTCAAAGCATATGCTGACCTTGGCGGCATCCTTCCGGTACATGGGAGTCCTGGCAACAATGATGAACCTGGTGGTATTGTTCTTATTGTTGTTGATGGAGGCCTCCAGAACCTTCAGGCCGTAGAGGGCTCCTGCTGTGGGGCTGGCCACCGCTGCCTGGGTTATATCCCCCTCTTCCAGCACCTTTTTAGCCGCCCCGGCCGTGTTCTCCGCGCTTATCTGGCTCCACTGCCTGTGGGCGCCCAGATACCCGGAGCACTGCATCAGGCCCTGGGGATGGGAATAGACCCGTTTGATGTCCCGGAGAGTGGCTTGCGGCAGGCCCAGAAGCGCATGGTCCACAGCCACCTTTGTCTCGGCCACAATGTATATGTCATGCTTCAGCAGATTATCGTAATTATCAATCACGGCCCCTGCCAGGGAATTCTCAATGGGAAGCACTCCGTAGTCAGCCCTTCCCTCCTCCACCTCTATCATGGCGTCCTCAAATACCGGGACATGGTATACATCGGCATCTTCCCCAAAATACTGGAGGGCGGCCCTGTGGCTGTAGGCCCCCTCCACGCCCTGGTACACAATCCGCGCGCCTTCCCGTTTCAGCCCGTCCACCATGGTAAAGCCGGTATCCCCGTCCATGCCGTGCTCCGCCAGAAGGCGGTACTGAAGCCTGCGGCTGATGGTCATAATCTGCGAAAAAAGCTCATGCACCCCTTTTTTGTTGAATTCACTGCGGGCCATGGCAGCCACTGCCTCCAGCTTCTGCTTTTCCCGCTGCCCGTCGTACACAGCCTTCCCTGTCCCAATCTTAAATTCGGCCACCTGGCCGCACAGCTCCATCCGTTTCTCAAACAGCTCCACCAGTCCGGCGTCTATCTCATCCAGCCGGCCCCTTATCTCCTGTAAATCCAGATTCTCCATGGTTATTTCTCCTGCTCCTGTCCTTCCTTCATGTCTTTCAGCATGCCTGATATAACGTCTCTTGTATATGCCCCGGGAAACTTACGGCTTTCTGCCGGAAGCTCCTTGATATAGATTGGTGTTCCGTAGCGTATGCACACATGGCTGGGCTTTATGAAAGGCAGGTGCTGTTCAAATATCTCAGCCGTCCCCGTGATGGCCACGGGTATGACAGGGCATCCGCTTTTCTGCGCAATCTTAAGGCTCCCCTCATGGAACGGCAGGAGCTCTGTCAGCTCCCGGTTCTCATTGCGGGTGCCCTCAGGGAATATCCATATGGATACGCCGGATTTTACTTTTTCGATTCCCTCCAGTATGGTCTTAAGGCCTTCCTTTATATCCACACGGTCCAGGAAAAGACAATTGACTCTCTGCATCCAGGTCCGCAGAAGGGGTATCTTTAACATCTCCTTCTTGGCCACAAACCCGGTCAGACCCGGAACCGTCATATAGCCCACCAGTATATCGAAATAGCTCCTATGGTTCCCCACATAGAGGACGGCCCGGTCCGACGGTATGTTCTCCAGCCCCTGCACCTCGTATGTAACGCCTGACAGCCTCAATATGAAGCGGAATATCCCCTGAATTTTGCTGAGACTCTTTTCCTGCACTCCCACAGGGTCCTTTTTGGCTCTGAACTTAAGCAGGGTCAGTACCGGTATGGAAAATACCAGGTACAGTACAATCGTCAGCGCCACCAATATGATACGTATCATTGCCTTCTCCTTTATACATCCGTATTTATAAGTCAAGAAATGTTTATTTTCCATTATATCAAAAAGAACGGCTTAAATACAATACCTTCCAACCAGGTTTGTTATTTAATCGCCGTTCTTAGGCTTAGTGAGATATTCAAATAAAAGGCCTGTCATAAACCAGAGCGGCGCGAACTTAAGCCGTATGACCCCGCCCACATTATCCGGCCACAGGGAGTAATCCCATGGGCAGATTCCTATGCTGGTAAGCCATATGCCGGTTATATATTCCGCAATGAAAATCAGCACCATATAAATCAGTCCGTGGCGTATGCCCCGGCCGGCGCGGCTGAGTCTGTCCTGTCCCGCGTCCTCCAGCCCCGGAAGTCCTGTGAGCCAGCTGTCAATGAACCGGCTAATTGGAAGCAGGAGGGCCCCCATACCGTAGATGGGAAACATGATAAGGGACGTCCGGCCAATGAGTCTCCAGTCCCCGGCCATAATGGAATCCACGGAGGTGAACATGACCTCCAGACACCATCCTGCAATTCCGCATCTGCAGAAATTAAGGAGTAATCCATATATTTTATTTTCGTGATTGATTTGTCCTGTTTGCGCTCTCATAGCCATTAGTATGGGCCCGGGAAGCTGCCTTCTATTCGCAGTTGCCTGCTTTTCCAAAACTTTCCGGGTTCCTGCGCCCGGATTCAGGACTTGATAAAATCCTCCCGGCCGGCCTCTACAAAAGCGGGGACAGCAGGCGGCTGGACTGCTCCTTAATGCGCATCCACATATTCCTGTCCCTGTACTCCTCTTTAGTGATTTCCCTGCAATGGGGCAGGTCATTCATAAACGCCTCTTCCAGCTGGCCGGTAACTTCCTCGTCATAGATGGTGGCATTGACTTCAAAATTCAGTTCAAAACTGCGTATATCCATGTTGGCTGTTCCATAACAGCTTACCCTTCCGTCCACCATGATACCCTTGGAGTGGAGGAATCCATTTTCATACACATAAACCCTGGCGCCATAGTCCAAAAGCTCCCCAGCATAGGAGCAGGTGGCCCAGTACACAAAGGGATGGTCCGGTTTGCAGGGAATCATCAGCCGCACATCCACCCCGGAAAGGGCCGCAATCTTAAGGCTGGAGAAAATGGCGTCATCCGGTATGAAATAGGGGGTCTGTATATAGATATGGTGCTTTGCCTTGTGGAACAGCTCCAGGTAATTATTCCGTATATGAGGCTCCCTGGTATCCGGCCCGCTGGTGATAATCTGCATGCAGACCATCTCGCTCACATGGTCCGGGTCCGGCCAGACAGCATGTATCTGACCGTTCAGCCTGCGTCTGGCATACTCTGCTTCCTCCCCGAAATACCGGATTTCCTTAAACAGGTTCTCACCTGTGACATAGTTCCAGTCCAGGGCAAAACGAATCTGAAGGCTGATGGCTGCCTCCCCCTTGATTTCCAGGTGGGTATCGCGCCAGTAGCCAAACTTAGGGTCCCGGGATATATATTCCCGGCCTATATTAAATCCCCCCACAAACCCTGTGGTGCCGTCCACCACCACGATTTTCCGGTGGTTGCGGTAATTCACCCTCAGGTTAAGCCACCCCAGAAAGGGAGGGAAGAATACTCCCACCTTAATTCCCGCGCAGCGCATCTGGTCCCACCGCTTCTTCGGCATGAACCGGCCGCCCATTCCGTCGCACAGGATTCTCACCTCCACCCCTTCCCTTACCTTTTCCAGAAGAATGGGAACAATGGAGTCAAAGAGCTCATCGTTCTTGATAATATAGTACTGTATGTGGATGAACCGCCTGGCCTGGCGCAGGGCGTTTCTCAGGGCCTCAAATTTGGCCTGGCCGTCCGTGTATATCTGCACCTGGTTGTTCACGGTAAGCACGGAACCCGAAGTCTCCAGGTTATAGATAATCAGGCTCTTAAAATCCCTGGACATGGGGTCCATCATTTCCTCGGGCATGTCGTCGGAGCGTATGATATCCTCCTGGCTCTTCACCGGCAGGTTCAGCCGGTCGCTGACCTCCTTCACGCGGAACATCCTGCTCTTCTTCATATCCTGTCCAAAGAGCAGGTAGAATACGATTCCAAACACAGGGATGAAATACAGGGCCAGAAGCCAGGTCCATACACTTCTGGGGTCCCTGCGCTGAAAAAATATAATAATGATTGAAAACGCCAGGTTGATATACAGCAGATGGTCCAGCAGCCATCCCCATACCGTCAGTACCGTACTCCAGATTATTTCCATTCCACAGCCTCTCTCCTAGTCTTTTGCTTCCGTTATATTTCCTTCCTCGTCAATGTTCAGTTTCACGGTGCTGTACTGGTTTCCATATTCCAGGCAACTCAGACGGCCTGTGGGAATGTCCGCCTCCACGGAGACAATTCTGGCCTCCTTCTGCCCTCCGGAAATATAATCCTTTAGCGGCCCGTCGGGATTGCTGAGGTCCAGTCCCATAAGCCTGTTTAGCTTCATTGCTGTCAGCGTCCCCTTCTCCTTCTCGTCATTCAGGTAACGCTGGACCGCATCCACGCAAATCAGAGCCTCTGTTTTTGCCGTTGCCTCATGGGCAGCATTTATATAGTTCATCATATTAGGCACCGCGATGCACAGCAGTATGGACAGGATTGCAACCACTGCAATCAGCTCCACCAGGGTAAACGCGGAATTTCCCTTTTTCTTCATGTCTTTTTTCCTCATCTTACGCTTCCTGCATATGCCGCCGATAATGGCTCATTGTACCACATTCGGGGCTTAATTTCCAGACTCAATCTTGCCCTCCCCGGTATTGCCGTAATAGCAGGCTTTATAGGTTTTACCGTTTATTTCCCCTTCCCAGTAGGCGCTGTTGCCATCTTTGTCATAATGGTACTCCTTTTTCTCTGACTCCTTCATTACGCCCGCATCTACCATGTCCTGCTGCGCTTTTCCCAGGGTATAGTTTGACCTGGCATTGGAAATGGCTACCTGCTCCGCTGATTTATCCTGGATTCCCCGGTAGGACGGCACTGCTATGGCCACCAGTATTCCCAGTATGGCGATGACACAGATTAGTTCCACCAGCGTAAATCCTTTGGTTCTATTCTTTCCCTTTTTCATATGTATGTTCATTATCATGACTCCTCTTTTCTTTTGTACGATTGCAGCTCCCTACTGGACGGAATACAGTATCTTCTCAGCCTCCTCCATATCTGTCTCCCCGCTGGCAGCCATTCTCAGGACATGGTTTCTGAGAGGCACGGAACCTTTTTGTTCCTGGTATTCCCTTATGGATGAAAGAGGCTCGTTGTCAAGTATCATGGCCTTAATGGGTTCATCCACATCCATCATCTCATAGACCGCGGTCCTTCTGACATACCCGGTGCCGCCGCAGAGCGGACAGCCGGCAGACCTCCACAGCCTGTCTGGAACATCTGCCCTGCGCTCTGCAAATATCCGGCGTTCCCTCTCATCCGGCTCATAGGGTTCGCGGCAGTTGGGACAGAGCAGCTTCACCAGTCTCTGGGCCACAATGCCGGAAAGGGAAGCCGCCGCCATATAAGGAGGAACTCCCATATTGCGGAGTCTGTGGAGCGTGGAAGCGCAGTCATTGGTATGAAGGGTGGACAGGACCAGATGTCCTGTGATGGCGGCCCTTACTCCGATGTCCACTGTCTCCTCGTCCCTCATCTCACCTACCATGATTACGTCCGGGTCCTGCCTCAGGATGGAACGCAGGGCGGACGCAAAGGTAAGGCCGGCTTTGGGATTGACCTGGACCTGTGTGATTCCCTCCATGATTTTCTCTACCGGGTCCTCCACCGTGACTATGTTGATTTTCTTTTTCACCATACGGTTCAGGGCAGCGTACAGGGTAGTTGTCTTTCCGCTTCCCGTGGGACCTGTGACCAGGACCATGCCGTGAGGCGCCTTAAGGATATGTTCAAACACAATTCTCTGCTCTTCCTCCATTCCCAGGCGCCGGATATCCATCAGTGAATTATCCCTGTCATTCCCCAGCAGTCTGAGCACTGCCTTCTCGCCGTAGATGGAGGGCAGCGTGGAGATTCTCAGGTCCGTGGACACCTCACCCCGCTCATAATGGTATTTTCCATCCTGGGGAAGGCGTTTCTCAGCAATATCCATGCCTGCCATCAGCTTAAGCCTGGTTATCATGGGACGGTGATATTCCATTTTAAGTGTAGTATGGACAATCAGGTCCCCGTTGATTCTGATGCGGACAACCAGCTCTTTCCTTCCCGGCTCCACATGAATATCACTGGCATTTTTATGGAACGCATCTTCAATGACCGCGTTGACCATACGCACCACAGGAGCGCTTTCCACCCGCTCCATAAAGGACAGCTCTGGGCCGGAGCCCTCCGGCGCCGTCCCCGGCGTCTCCATTGGGAAATATCCATTCTCTCCATAGATACGCTCCGGCGCATTTCCATAGGCTTTTCTGAGGGCCTTCTTCAATTCCTTTTCCGGCGCCAGCACAGCCCTGACCTCCATGCCGGACAGGGTGGCCACCTCATCCAGCACATCAGGGTCCACCGGATATGCGGCTGCCACCACCAGACATTCTTCCTCAAATCCCATGGGAAGAATCCGGTTCCTTATGGCAAAGGACGGCTCAACCAGGGCCGCTGCCTTCCGGTCAGTTCTGAGACGGCCGGAAGGCGCCACCTCCATATGGTCCCTGGCCGATGCGCAGGCCAGGAGGGCTGCTTCTGTCACATAACCGAACTCCATCAGTATTTCCTCAACAGAGCGTTCCGGCCTGCCCTCCTTAAAATGCATGGCGCGGTCCATCTGTTCCCGGGTCAGATATCCCTTGTCAATCAACAGGTTTTCTATGGGTATTTTCTCTGGCACTGTTGTCTCCTCTCCCTTCCATGTGGTATACTTTCGCCAGACAGCAGATTTTGATGGAAGCGAGGTATTACCATGGTCTTTATCTATTTTGTATACGGACTGTCAGGCGCACTGATTGGCAGTTTTCTGAATGTCTGCATCCTGCGCATACCGGAGGGCCGGACGTTCCTGACCGGGCGTTCCCGCTGTCCTGTCTGCGGCCATGTGCTGGCCTTTTACGATATGGTTCCCATCCTGTCCTGGCTGTTCCTAAAAGGCCGGTGCCGGCATTGCGGGGCCCCTGTCTCCAGGCAGTATCCGGCCGTGGAGCTTCTCACTGCATCCGCCTTCATCCTCTGCCTTAAGGCAGAAGGCCCGGGTATTGGTTCTGCCCTTATGTGCATCTTTGCCTGCCTTCTCATCACAGCCGCCTTCATAGACGCGCGGCACATGTACATACCTGACGGCATCCATATCCTGATTCTGGCGCTGTCCTGCATCTCACTGGCAGCCGGAACCGGGCCGGGCCTTCTGAACCGGCTGGGCGGCTTTTTCCTGGCAGGCGGTTTTCTGGCCTTTGTAAATCTGTTAAGCCGCGGAGGCGTTGGCTGGGGCGATGTAAAGCTCCTTGCTGCCAGCGGTCTGCTGCTTGGCGCTGCGCCGGCCATGATAGCCCTTCTCATGGGCTATGTCATAGCCGGTCTTTGGTACGCCGTTCCCCTTATGCGCGGAAAAATCAGCCGGAAAACACAGATTCCCATGGCCCCGTTTTTTGCTGTGTCCTTAATGATATGCGGGCTTTGGTTCTGCCCGCTGTTCCTGTGGTATATGGGCTTTTTCCTGTGATGGCTGCCGTGTGTCTGCTTTTCAGGGTCATCTGCCCTCATAATAACGGTACACTCCGTTTCCGTTCAGATATACCTTTACATCCGGGCCGCCCCCGCCGCTGGAACGGTAGGGTTTGCGGATAATCATGACCGAGCCGTCCCGGTCATCAAATACAATATCCGCCATCATGGAGAAATGGTAACCGCCGTTTTCCACTACGGTGCGGACCGTTGCAAGGGATTTAAGGGGATATGCTGTCAATGTAATTTCAATTTCCGTGGGAACCTCTGCCGCAGAGTCATCCATTATACCGGAATCCCCGGAAGAGCCTCTTCCACGGACCACATATTCCCTGTTTCCCAGCGCATGGTACAAATACCGTTCCCAACGGGTTTCTTCTTCCCCAGCCACATCCTCCCCAGGTTCGGACGCTTCTGCTTCAAGCTCCCGCCCGTCTGCTTCCTCCCCCTCATTTTCCTCTTCCTCATCCATCATTGCATCAAATTCTTCCCTTACCCTGTCGCAGTCTTCCTGGAAACTCTGCCAGACCAGGTTCATGGCCGTGGAATCACCGCTGCTTACCGCCTCGCAGAATGAACGGTGAATGGTCTTGGCAGAGAGCTGGGCTTCCATATAGCGCCTGCTGTCCAGGGCAGCCTGCATATTGTGCCGTGAAACCGCCATGTATCCGCAGGACAGCACGGACAGCAGCGTCATGAGGAGGACCACATATATCATGCTGCTTCCACGGGTATATCTGCTGTATCCTCTTTCTGTTCTTCCCCTGTCCATCACGTCCCGCCTTCCCCATCCATGGTATAACCATACATGGATTCAATCACTGCCTCCTGTTCATATATTACATCCCCGTCCTTCTTCACCTTTATGCACACTTTGGCCTGTGTATTCTTTGTACCGCTAAAATCCAGCTCCAATTCCATACCGCCCATTTCCGTTACATCCAGTTTGGCCGCAGAGATACTTGGCCAGTCCTCCACCGGAGGCAGCTCCTCATAATATGACTCACCCGCCTCCGTCAGCTCCGGAATCTCCTGTCTGTTCCTTACATAATAGGATACTGCGCCCGTATCCCGGTAATCGCAGTAAAACACGTAGCCGTATCTCAGCTTTTCCTCCAAATCCCGGTAGGCCTGGCTGCACATGGCTTTTGCCTGGGACAGCCGGTCCAACTCATAATACAGCTTCATCTGAGGATGGATGAAACCGGATATAAATACAGCCAGAACAGCTGCTATGGACAATGCCGCCACTGTCTCTATCAAGGTAAATCCACGGTTGTTCTTTCCTGCTCTGCCTCCTGCGGCCATATCCTGTCCACCCTTATCTGTGCCTGTAAAATGTCATATGGTTGCCTGTATCTTCCTCTGACTCAAAGATTTCGTACTGTTCAAATATTTCCTGAGCCAGATTCTCCGTATACCCATACTCTGTGCCCCCATCCTTTTCCTCCAAGCTGAACTCCACCGCAATGGTCTCTCCGGTAGGGTCGCCTTCCCCGACGCCGGCCCTGGCGCTGAGGTCATAATTGGACCGTTCCAGACTCTGTTCCCCGGACAGCTGGCTGGTATTTGCAGCTGTCATCATCAGAAACCCGGTACAGACTACTGCCAGGAGGGCAGTTGACACCACTACCTCAATCAGCGTAAATCCTCCCCTGGATGACCTGCTATCTGATTTCTTCATAATAATATCTGACCTCCACGATTCCCTTCATTCCCTGATACACCTCCCGGCCGTCTTCCGCACTTTCATACACAGCTCCTGTATCCATAAAAGTTACCAGGAGACTTTTCTGCTCCCTGTATATTTCATCTGAAAATGCCATCACGCCCTGGGCATCCGGACATTCTATCTCCATGGTAATAACTGATTCCTTTACCACCCCGCCTGCCGGACCGTCCCCGTTTTCGCTCTTCTCCTTGGTTTCGCTCTTCTCCTTGTCCTCCGTTCCATTTTCCTCCATATCATAGGATAATTCTACCGGAACAGCCTCGCCTATACTCATACGGCATATACTTACCCCTGCCCTGTCCGCCATAGCCTGCAGGTTCCTGTCCATGAATGTGTCGTCAATATCCCGGTAAAAGAAATCCTCTTTATTCCTCAAAGCCTCCCACTTGTTTAAGGTTTGTTCCAACTCCTCATAGTGGTTCAGGTAAAACTCCATCTCTTCCTTTTCATGTCTCTGGCTCTCCATCTGCTCCCTGGATGTCTCATATCCTAAACGGCCCGGCCAGATAAATACCTCCAGCGCCGCGGTCCATAGGATAATGGTAAGCAATGTCCCGATGAGAAAACGCTCCCTGCTACTGAGCTTCATCTTGTCCTCCTGTTCCCAGGGACCCATAAACGGTTGCATATACACGCTCCGTTTCCCTGTCCTCTTCCCTCTTTTCCCACAGACTGTGTCCTACCTGTCCGAAAACCCCGGAATGCTCCACCTTCTCTACGTAGACCGGTACATCCCCGGCATGTTCCATGGACACCACCATCTCAAGATATACCCCGTCAAAGGTAATGGATTCAATCCTCATACCCGGCTCCATTGCTTCGGTAAATGCCCTGAATCCATCCATACCCAGCAGATTCTTCCCGGCCAGCAATGTCTTCACCGCCTGGGACCTATTGCTGTAATCCGACATTTCCCCTATTTTCTCTTCCATCTGCAGGGCTTCACGGAAACGGGCCCTGTACTCTGTTCCTTCCATGGCAAGCTCCCTCCGGGCCAGCTCCTTACCTGCCGACCGGTCCAGCCAGGCAGCGTGAAGAGACAGCCCTGCCGCAGCCAGCCCGTTCACAAGCAGGAACAGTGCCCAGCCCCTGGTCATGAACACTCCATGGCTCAGAGCAGAATTCTCACCATCCCCATATACCTGTTCTTCCAGTTCCAGCGCCTTTCTCCTGCCTTCCAGCGAACCGGCCACGCAGGCCGCCAGGCATGCGGCATCCACTGGTTCCGGCATCCTGACACAGCAGGGTATCTTCAGTCTTTGGGACATGTATCCTGCTGCAGACTCTGCATCAGGAAGACAGCAGGACATGATTACCATACAATCCGGGGCAGGAACACCTGCAGCCGCGCTGCACTCCTGTATCAGGCCTTCAACCTGCTCCGCCATCTCCTCATAGAGCAGGTCCATTGCTCCCTCCCGTATAAAACAGCCGGCCTTCAGGCCCGTCATTCGGCACGCCAGACAATGTCCGCCTGACAGCACATAAAATCCCATGCCTCCCTGGCCCACATCCACCAGAAGAATCCGTTCTTCCTTCCACAGCTCCCTGGCCATAAGGGCCATGCAGTCAGGCAGGACCAGGACCCTGCCGCATATCATTTTCCCGTTCTCCAGGGCTTTCTTATATGCATTCAGGCTGCGCTGTTCCATGTAATATGCGGTAACCGCAACCATTGTCCTGCCGCTTTTCGCTCCCAGGTCCAGGGCCGCTGCATGGTCCCCAAAGCCTGCATCCAGCATGGACAGCTCATTGACCGCCATCCTTTTCATGGCATTCTTTCCTGCCTTTGGAACGGTGAGCCCCATCATCTTTACATCCTGTCCCACTACCAGACTGACACGTTTTCCCTCCATACCGTGTTTTTCAGCCAGACACGCCAGGGCCGATGCCACATCGGGCACCGGCTCCACGAATTCCCAATCCATTATCTCCAGGCGGCGGTGGCTGCCAGAACCGTGACGCCGTTTAAACCGGCCGCGGACATACCATATCCTGTCCTCTTCCAAACATATGTAATATTTCATTTTCTACCTCTTACAGCATCGACGAGTACATGTTAAATACAGGCATCATGATGGCCATGACCACACTTCCCACCACCATGGCCAGTATGAGAATCATGGCCGGCTCCAGCAGAGCAATCATCTGATTGACCGCCCTGGCAGCCTCCTTTTCATAAAAACTCCCCGCATCCTCCAGCACCATATCCAATGCACCGGATTCCTCACCCGCTGCCACCATGGAAATAAGCACAGGCTGGAACAGATTCAGTTCCTCCAATGCCTGCGACAGCATCACGCCGCCTTTTAAGCTCTCCGCTGCCTGGGCCAGCCCCTTCTCCACATATGAATTTCCCATTACCCGCCCTACCGTATGCATTGCATCCAGAATTCCTATTCCGCCTCCGTAGAGCACGGCAAAGGCAGATGCAAAACGGGATGTATATACGGTTCTTAAAAGTTTTCCTATGATTGGGGTATACAGTACAGCCCGGTCTGCCTGCAGCCGGACGGAAGGACATTTCAGAATCCCCTTGAACAGGGCCATCAGTACCAGAATAAGTATGATGTAAAGGAACCCGCGGCTGCGGAGGCTGAAGCTGAGCCTCATCATCATCCGGGTAATCCAGGGAAGTTCCTGCTCCTGCAGCATGGAGGCAAACTGAGGAAGGACCGTGGTCAGCATGAATACTGCCGCCATCACGGTAATGGAGAACAATATAATGGGATAGGTCATGGCTGCACGCACCTTGCCATTTAACTCTTCCTCCCGGCCGTAGTACTCCGCCATCTTGTGAAGCAGCTCATCCAGTCTTCCGCTGGACTCGCCTGTGCGCATCATATAAACCAGCAGGTTGGGAAATACTCCCTTCATCTCCTCCATGGCCTCTGACAAGGTACGTCCCTTGTGGATGCTCTCCCTGAGTCCGGCCAGGGTTACCTTAAGAGTCTTGTCCCCGGCAGACCCGGCGCTCACTTCCAGAGCCCGGGACAGCGGCACTCCCGCTGTCAGCATGGCTGCTATCTGCCGGCACAGCAAGGGGAGCTGTCTCTGGTTCAGCTTCGCAGGACGCACCGCAGGTGTACGCTCCCGGGAACTGTACTCATAGCAATAGAGTCCCTGGGATTTAAGCATAACGAAAAGAGCCCTGCCGTTGTCTGCTTCCTTGGTTCCACAGTGAACTCTGCCATCTTCACTTTTCGCCTTATATCTGTAACGCGGCATGGCTCTTCCCCCTTTCCATAACGGTTTCATATGTACAAAGCCGGCTTTATCTGATATAAGTCAGACAAAGCCGGCCACAAAACATTTATATATGATTTTATCAGCGGAAGCTGTTCTGAGCCGGCTCATATTGGTAGCCAATACCAGACAGCACAGATATAATCCTGGACTTATCCGCATCCAATGCCTGGCACATCTCGTCCAGAGAACTATAATTGTCACGGAGCTGTGTGTTTACATAACTCAGCAAAATAACTGGGTCTTTCGGAATGGTACTCACAATTTATACCTGCTTTCTATTACCTCATATTGATTCAGTTAATATTAAATACCCTATATCTAGTCCTATTCCGGCTATAGGTACGCCAGCCTTCAGCAGAAACGATTATATCACCTGCAAGTAACGTTTTCAACATTAAATTAGGGTATTTTCCCTACTTTTTTCGTCAGTGCCAAAAGTTGATTGAATTATATTTCTATATTAGAAGTATTCTGAAAAATGCTTCCTATTTTATGGAAAAAACAGGGGCAGGAATCTGTCCGCACAGATTCCTGCCCTCTCCTCTATCATCACTCTGTCTTTATCTAAAATATCCAGAATTATTCCACATATGCGATGAGTCTGGTCCTGTCCTCATCCACATCTATAACAATGGTGCTTCCCTCCCGGACTCCATCGCCCAATATGATTCTTGCCGCCAGGGTCTCCACGTTCTTCTGGAGATAACGCTTCAGGGGACGGGCGCCGTACGCAGGGTCGTATCCCTTATCCGTAACAAATTCCCTGGCCCCCGCTGTCAGCTCTATGGTCAGCTCCCTGTCTGCCAGACGTTTATTCAGGTCCGCCACACAAAGCTCCACAATTCTTCCGATATCCTCCCTGGTCAGCGGCTTAAAGAGTATGGTCTCGTCCAGCCGGTTTAAGAACTCCGGCCTGAAATGGGCGCGAAGCTCATTCATCACAGCGTTTTCCACCTCCGGACGGATGTTCCCGTTCTCATCAATCCCTTCCAGCAGATACTGGGAGCCGATGTTGGAGGTCAGTATGATGATGGTATTCTTAAAATCCACGGTCCTGCCCTGGGAATCCGTGATACGTCCGTCATCCAGTACCTGCAGGAGCACATTGAACACATCCGGGTGGGCCTTTTCCACTTCGTCGAACAATACCACGCTATAGGGTTTGCGGCGCACTGCCTCTGTCAGCTGTCCGCCCTCGTCATACCCAACGTATCCCGGAGGCGCTCCGATGAGACGCGACACAGAGTGTTTCTCCATGTACTCGCTCATATCAATACGCACCATATTGGACTCGTCATCAAACAATGCCTCTGCCAGGGCCTTGGCAAGCTCCGTCTTACCTACGCCCGTGGGGCCCAGGAACAGGAAGGAACCAATGGGCTTGGTGGGGTCCTTGATGCCTGCCTTGGAACGGATGATGGACTGGGTCACCAGCTGTACGCCCTCGTCCTGGCCAACCACACGTTTGTGCAGAACCTCATCCAGATGCAGTGTCTTGCTTCTTTCGCTCTCTGTCAGCTTGGCAACCGGGATTCCCGTCCATTTGGATACGATTCTTGCAATCTCATCCTCTGTCACGCTCTCCCTCACAAGGCTCAAATCCTCATTCCGAATCCGCTCCTCTTCTGCCTGCAGTTCCTTCTGAAGCTCCGGCAGCCTGCCGTACTGCAGCTCCGCAGCCTTATTCAGGTCATACTTCTGCTGTGCGTCCTGAATCTCCCGGTTCACACCCTCTATCTCCTCCCTGAGGGCGGAGAGACGGTCCACGCTGGCCTTCTCATTCTCCCACTGGGCCTTCTTGGATGCAAATTCATCGTGAAGCTCAGCCAGCTCCTTCTGGAGGTCCGCCAGGCGGTCCTGGCTCAGGCGGTCAGTTTCCTTTTTGAGGGCTGCCTCTTCTATCTCCATCTGCATGATTTTCCTGGACATTTCATCCAGCTCAGCAGGCATGGTATCCATCTCAGTCTTAATCATGGCGCAGGCTTCATCCACCAGGTCAATGGCCTTATCCGGCAGGAAACGGTCGGTAATATACCGGTCGGACAATGTGGCCGCGCTGACCAGTGCAGAGTCTGTTATCTTCACCCCATGGAATACCTCATAGCGCTCCTTAAGCCCCCTCAGTATGGATATGGTATCCTCTACCGTTGGTTCGTCTACCATCACCGGCTGGAACCTTCTCTCCAGCGCCGCATCCTTTTCTATATACTGGCGGTACTCATTGAGGGTTGTGGCTCCGATACAGTGGAGTTCTCCCCTGGCCAGCATGGGCTTTAACATATTGCCTGCGTCCATGGAGCCCTCTGTCTTGCCCGCCCCCACAATGGTATGCAGCTCATCAATGAACAGGATAATCTGTCCGTCGCTCTTTTTCACCTCTTCCAGCACAGCCTTCAGTCGTTCCTCAAATTCACCCCTGTACTTGGCGCCTGCCACCAGAGCGCCCATATCCAGGGCAAACAGCTTCTTATCCTTTAATCCGTCCGGAACATCCCCGCGCACAATCCGCTGCGCCAGGCCTTCCACCACTGCCGTCTTACCCACGCCGGGCTCTCCGATAAGCACCGGATTGTTCTTCGTCTTACGGGACAGGATACGTATGACATTCCGGATCTCGCTGTCACGCCCAATTACCGGGTCCAGCTTCTGGTCCCTGGCCCGCTCCACCAGGTCATATCCGTATTTGGCTAACGTATCATAGGTCGCCTCCGGGTTATCGCTGACCACCCTCTGGTTTCCCCTTACAGTGGAAAGGGCCTGCAGGAATGTCTCACGGGTTATGTTATATAACTTGAATAACGCCTTGATATCCTTATTAGGATGCTTTAAAAGAGACAGGAAAAGGTGCTCCACAGATACATACTCGTCACCCATGGCCTTTGCCTCGTCCTCGCCGCTGATAAGCACCTTATTCAAATCGCTGCTGATGTAAAGCTGGCCGCCGCCGCTTACCTTGGGCAGGCGTTCCACTGTCTGCTTTGCCTCATTGGAAAACATATCTCCCTGAATCCCCATCTTGGTTATCAGCTTAAGAATCAGGCTGTCCTCCAGGGTCAGCAGGCTGTACAGAAGGTGCTGCTCATCAATCTGCTGGTTTCCATATTCATACGCCAGCTTCTCACAGTTCTGTACTGCTTCCATTGACTTCTGAGTAAATTTATTAATATTCATTACCCATTCCCCTTTCTTCTCTGCCGCTTCTGACCGGAATGCCTGTATGAATCCTCCGGGTACAGGGGCTTACGGAATTGTGCTTTGTCATCTTTGTTCTAGTCGTACTATAACACATGTTGTTAGCACTGTCAAGGGTCGAGTGCTAATTTTTTAAAGAAAAAAGAGCGCGCAAAATGGCGGGATAAAGAAGAAAAACCGCGGCACAGACTTCATTTGTCTGTGGCCGCGGCCATACGCATATTCTTTACTTCACGCCGGTTGCTGTGATTGTCTTGTCAGTAAGGGTTCCCTTGTAGATAATGGTTGCTGTATCCCCTATCTTCAGTTTATCAAACATGCCTTCCTTTCCCAGGAAAGTAAACAGGGTGTTTGCAGGGTCGGTTGTATCAATGACCACATAGTCCGCCCCAACTTCCGCCACCTTGCCGGAAAGAGTGTTGATTTTTGCGTCTTCTGAATCCATGGCATCCTCAGTCACAATTTTGGTTGCCACCGGCTTGTCGGTCTCATCTTCCAGGTCGCCGTAATAGGTAACATCGGCCTGTACGCCGGACTTGATGCCGTCCTTGGATACCTTCTGTGCAATCTTGGTATTAAATGTAAATGTTCCCTCGTCTGCAGCCAGGGTCAGGGTGTCATCGTCTGCCTTCTCAATGGTTCCGGTGATAATGGTATCCTCTTCAGCAGCTGCCTCTTCCGCTGCCTCTGCGGCGGCAGATGTGACGATGTCCACTGATTTTGCCTTCGTTGTATCTGCGGAAAGCTCTCCTGCATATGCCACCTCTACCTCATCGCCTTCTCCAATGGCATCCGCGCCTTCAACCTTGGCCTCAGATACATCAAACTTCACTTCCTTGCCTTCGTCATCCTTGACGGTAACCACGTTGTCTGTCACCTCTCCCACGAAGCCATAGAAGTACTGCAGTTCCATATCATCCTCTGCCTCTGCAGATTTTTCCGTTTCAGTCTGTGCTGCTGTAGTCGTTGGGGCTGCTGTGGTTTCTTTATTGCCGGAAGAACAGGCCGTCATCCCCAGTGCAAGCGCCAGGACTGCAACTGCTAAATAGTGTCTCTTCATAATAATCTCCTCTTTTCTGAATCATGCTATGTCATAAGATATGCCGGGACTGGCAGCATATTCCCCCTGCCGTCGTCCACGATACATATTACTACGAAAAACACTATTTTACTATGTCTTTTTCTTTAATTTTTCATAAAAGTTTAAAAAATCCCCATTTTTCCGATAGACTGGGATACCAGTTTTTTAAAGAGGGGGGCCATTTTATCCGATACCTCCTGGACCTCCTGATGGGACAGCGGGGCATCTGTCATGCCGCAGGCCAGATTGGATATACAGGAAATACCGCATATCTTCATGCCCATATGATTGGCAGCCAATGCCTCGCAGGCCGTGCTCATGCCCACTGCATCCCCTCCCAGTATCCTGCACATCTTTACCTCGTACGGGCTTTCGTAGGCAGGTCCTGTCAGCTGCACGTAGACTCCCTCCTGTATCCTGATTCCAAGCCCGGAAGCCGTGGAACGGATAATATCCCTCAGGTCTTCATCGTATATATGGCTCATATCCGGGAACCTTGGTCCCAGCTCCTCCAGGTTTGGTCCGATGAGCGGGGAGGGGACAAAGCAGGATATCTGGTCCTTGATGAGCATGAAATCCCCTGCCCCATAATCATAATTGATACCGCCTGCCGCATTGGTCAGAAAAAGGACCTTCGCACCCATAAGCTTCATCAGGCGGACAGGCAGGACCACATCTGACATGGGATATCCTTCGTAATAATGGACCCGTCCCTGCATCAGCACTGCCGGAACCCCATTTATGCAGGCGAACACAAACCTGCCCTTATGGCCGGGTACCGTGGATACAGGAAATCCCTCAATATCGCGGTAATCAATGGTTCCCTGGATTTCCAACTGCTCTGCGTAGTCCCCAAGGCCGGAGCCCAGCACCAGGGCCACCTTAGGTTCAAAGGGAATCTTAGCCTTTATGCTGTCATAGCAGTTTCTCAGCTTGTCATACACAGGATTTGTCATATCTGTTCTCCTTTTCTTGCGGGAGCTTAACCCTCCCTTGTTATGTGAAGTATATCATACCTGAACCATATGGCTCAACCTTTTATGCGGGGCAGGCACCTTCTTCTGTGCTCCCTCCGGTTCTGCCTGTACCACACTGCCAAAAGGGCCAGCAGACCCACGGTTATCCCTAAAAGCCCTGCTCCCACTGTTATGACAAAACCGCTTCGTACCCAATACCAGAGATTTCCTTCCCGGCCCTCATCCTGAGGCTCCGGTGCAGGTACATGGTCTGCTGCGGGTGACGCTGCCTGGGAAACTAGGGACACCGGCCTGTACACCATCTCCAGTTCTTGGGACCCGGGCTCTGTCCAGCCGACTTCCCCCTCGTATACAGCCTCATAATCCCTGAGAAGCTTTTGCCCTGATACAATGGCCTGGCGGCACACTCTTCCTGCCTCGTCCTCATAGGATTCCCCTGACCAGTCCGCTGTAAGAATACGGTAATCCAGCGGGGACAGGTCCATAAACTCCAGCAGCTGCCCTCCCATGGACACGCAGGTCTCCAGGACCGCATCCCCTGGTATAACCAGGGAACCCCCATGGTATTCGTCTGCCCCATAGGCGTGGAAGGTGACAGGCGCCAGGAAGCCCTCCTGCCATTCCTCCCCTATAATCCGGCTTTCCCTCAGAAAAAGGGTTCCCTCTGCCGGACTTCCCGATACATCCTCTTCCAGGAAAATGGACACAGGAATTCCTTCCGCCCCTTCCACGCCATTATATACTATCTTCCGTTCCATACTCCGGCTGACATACTGTCCCGGAACCGTTACTGTCTCCCAGTAATCCAGCAGGTACTCCTTTCCATCTCCGTCCCAATACCGTTCAGGCGGTTTTTGGATTTCTCCGTCTTCAGCTGTCTCCGCTGTTCTGGTAATCCGAAGTTCTGCACCATAATGGCCCCCTGCCGCCGGCTTCTGTGACGGCATGGCCCGTACACTGTCTGCCTGCCAGAAAACAGCTGCCGTCATTGCCGTCACTGCCAACACGGTCCTGCCTGCTTTTCCCCTTATACCTATCCGTCTGCTAAACGGTAATCCATTCCATCTGTCTGTCATAAGCATTCCTCCCGGCTATCCGCCATTTTACAAACTGCAGGAGAACAGAATACAAATCATATAAATATGTCAAGGTACATCAATTAAAACTGCCTGTTAAAATGGGAATCACGGGTTTCAGAAAGAAACCCCGTCTCTGTGCGGTGCACAGCCAGATGTCTGAAGAAAACAATCTGTGGTCTTATTATACATAACCTTAAGATAAGAATCAAGGGCATTTCCGATATTATTACACCTGTGCCAAGTCTCTCACCCCTAATCGGCCCCGTGCCTACACCACTGCAGCCGGATAAAAAGACGGCATCCCTTTTACTTAAGAAGGGATACCGTCTCAAACTTATCTGTCAATGCATCGTCAGCTGAATCATGGTCTGAACTGGCTGTACTTATGGCCGGGTGCGATTCCTCCCCTGTAGGCTGCAAGCTCGCTGACCGTCACCAGCTGATATCCCCGCGCTGTCAGCTCCGGAATCAGCACAACCGCTGCATCCGCTGTGGTGCTGTAGATATCATGCATCAGTATGACGTCCCCGTCCTTTACCTGGCTCAGCACCGTGTCAATGGTCCTCTGCGCGTTCCTGTGCTGCCAGTCCCTGGTATCAATGGACCACATGATGGCCGGCATGCCCATGGACCCCAGCACATTAAGGGATGCCGCATCAATATACCCGCCCGGCGGGCGCATAAGGACAGGTGATACGCCGCAGACAGCCTGAATCTTCTGGTTGGTGGAGCCAACCTGGCTTACGATTCCGTCTGCTCCGATTTTAGTCAGATACTTATGGTCATGAGTGTGGTTTGCAACCTCACAGCCCTGGTCCACCATTCTCCTGATAACGCCTGCATTGGCATTAACATTGGAGCCCAGCATGAAGAAGGTAGCCCTTCCGCCATTGGCCTGCAGGCTGTCCAGTATCCGGCTGGTCACGGATGTCTTAGGTCCGTCGTCAAATGTAAGTGCAATCATGGGCCTGGATGGGTCAATTCCATGGGATGCAGCCAGGTCCGCAGGAACTCCCGCCCCCTTTGCCGTGATGGAAGCCCGTATGCCGTCCACCCTGAGGCCGGCCCCCTCCTGTCCGGCTGCCGCACCGTTGGCTGCCCAGTCCGTCCAGGAACCGTTTTGGAGTACCTTGTAATATAAATCATATGCGGCTGCTCCGCTGCCGGTCAGTTCCATGCGTACGGACTCCAGGGGCATAACGCCTTCTGTACCGCCTGTTTCCGCTCCGTCCTCCGCCCATGGGAGCCAGCCGGAACCGCTCAGATTCACCTGATAGCGTATTCCTACCTGTGTACCGGCCGGAATGTTAATCAGATTAGCCCTTATAGCTGTAAGCCATGTGTTGACCGGCGCCGAACAATTATTGTTATCAGCTGTGGCTGCGCTCCATCCCTGCTGCAATATAAAGGCACTGTAGTTTACCTCCAGGGATTCCTGGCCCTGCGCTGGCTGTGCCGCCTGGTCCTGGCTGGCTGCGGGCTGTCCCTCCGGCTGGGGTGTCTGGTCCTGGCCCGCTGCCCCCTGTCCCTCCGGCTGGGGTGTCTGGTCCTGGCCCGCTGTCTCCTGGCCTCCGGTCTGGTCTGACTGGTCCTCTGTAAGGGACGCCGCTCCCGGCCCGGTCTGGGCGGATTTTGCTGCGCCCACCCCTGTGCTGCCGGCCAATGCCGTCATTCCCTGCATACTTAAAACAATTCCGGCTGCCAGAACAGCAGCCAGAATCTTCCGCTTTTTCCCACGTCTAATCATTCACATTCTCCTTGTATCATGTCTTTATTTGAGGAAATGACATCCTCACCGAACACAGTCCTGCATAACATCACATATTCCTTAAAATACAGGTGGTCCTCCAAATCCTTCAAAGCATGGGCTATCCCCCAGTAATACCGGGCATGCTTCTTTTTATCTTTCTCGTTGAACCGCTGCCATATGGCATCGCCCACCACCAGATAATCCCTGGCTGTACAGCGCATATTGCTGAGCTTGTCCCCCAGCGCCAGTATCTTAATCTCCCTGGAAGCCGTACAGAGATGCATGACCGTACGGGTCTTGCGCTCCTGCCAGCTGCGGCTTTTATCCTCGCTCTCATCCACTACCAGCTCTGCCACCCTGGGACCAAATGCCTCCTCAAGTTCTTCCCTGGTAACTCCTGCATCTTCCATGACATCATGGAGCAGGGCCGCCGCAATGATTTCCTCATCATCCGTAAAAGCGGACACAATCACTGCCGTCTCCATTGGATGCGTGATATACGGAATCATCGTGCCCTTTCTGAAAGCTCCCTTGTGGGCTTTATCTGCAAATGCAGCTGCTTCTCCAATCATAGGTTTTACTCCTTCTGTGATAGCACAATTTATATTCCTTATGTACCTCTCCCTTTGATGTCAGGAATCATACCTATCATAACATATTCGTCCGGCATTTTGAAGGGTATTGTGGAATCTTTGCCATTTTCCAAGTTAAACTTGTAAGAAAAGAAAATTTCTGATATGCTATAGAAGTATTTTTTCCGTATTACTTAAGGAGGATAATTAATGGACCGTCATTCATCATATTCGGCTCCCCGCAGCGAACGCTCTTCCGGTTCTTACGGCGGCAACCGCGGCAGGAGCAGCAAACGCAACACCTATAATAAGCGTTCATGGAACGACAACCGAAAACTGCATACCCTGGTATTCTACATACTTCCCTTCCTATTGCTCAATCTGGTCATATTCATTCTGGCCACCTCCACACCCAAGATAGAGTATGATGCATCTGATACCAAGGATTACCGCACTGTGGATATATCCATCCGCATACGCTCCCTTCTCCCTGTACGTGAGATGAGCGTCACCATGGAATCCCAGCCTCTTGAGCTGGAAAGGGAAAAGGGGGTTTACACCGCTACCCTGACCAACAACGGAACCCTCCAGATATATGTAAAGGGCTGGAACGGAATGGCTGCCAGGCTGTCCGACACCATTGCGGCCCTGGACGATATGGCCCCCTCAATCCAGGAAGAATATGTGATGGAAAATGGCATCCTTACCATAACGGCAGAAGACAGCCAGTCAGGTATTAACTTTGACGCAGTCTATGCTACGGATGAGGATGAAAAAACAGTCAAACCCACCCACATCAATAAAGAAACCGGAGAAATCACCTTCCCCATGGACACAAAAACCCTTGTGGTATATGTTGAGGATTACGCGGGCAATACCATAAAGGGCTCCTACACCACCATAAAGGAAGGGGTAGACCTGAGCAGCCGGGACACAGAATTCCCCTCGGACGGCACCAACGGCACCAACGGCAGCAGTTCCAGCGGCTCCGGCACGGCTAAGGAATCCACTAAGGCTAAGGAATCCACCAAAGCCAAGGAAACCACGAAAGCCAAGGAAACCACCAAGGCTAAGGAATCCACCAAAGCCAAGGAAACCACGAAAGCCAAGGAAACCACCAAGGCCAAGGAATCCACCAAGGCCAAGGAAACCACCAAGGCCAAGGAAACCACCAAAGCCAAGGAAACCACCAAGGCCGCTGAAACCACCAAGGCCGCTGAAACCACTGCAGCCACAACTGCCGCTCCAACTTCTGCCGCCCCGTCTTCTCCCGGACAGCAGACACCATCTCCTACCCAGGCCTCCCAGGCCCCGTCACCGGACGCCGGCTCGGATGATAACATCACCATTGTCCCCCTGGGCTGAAACGTTTCTGAATATTTATATAAATATCCGTATTAAAACCAAAGGCCATGGCTCCCTTGATTGGAACCATGGTCTTATTATTCATACATATCCGATTACACGGTTATAATAATTGAATCCAAATCCTGTCACTGTCTTCCTGCATCCATAATATCATCAATGATATCCACATATTCAGAACAGTACTTTTCATACATAGGAGCAGCGGCTTCCTGGAACCGTTCTTTTTCCCGGGCATCCAGCTCCGTCACCACGCACCCCGCTTTCCTGACCCTTTCTTCCGAGGTTTTCTCACGCTCAGCCCACAGTTTACGCTCATACAGGGCTGATTCCTGGGCACAGCTGCGAATGATGCTCCTGTAATCCTCTGGCAGCTTATCCCAGGTGGACTGGGCTGCCAGCTGAAGCTCCGGAACCCTGGTGTGCTCATCCAGGGTAAAATATTTGGCCACCTCATAATGCCGTGTGGATTCATAAGAAGGCCAGTTATTCTCGGCACCGTCTATCTCGCCTGTCTGCAGTCCTGAATAAACCTCCCCAAAGGCCATGGGTACCGGCGTTGCTCCCAGAGCCTCAATGGTATCCATCATCAGAGCAGATTCCTGGACCCTGATTTTAAGTCCCTTCATATCGTCCAGGGACTCAATAGGCCTGGACGTACTGTAAAAGCTGCGGGCGCCGGCATCATACCAGGACAGCGGCACCAGACTGGAACCGCCGAAGGAATTCATGAAATCCATGCCAATAGGCCCTTCCAGAACCTTCCACATGTGTTCCCGCCCCGTATACAGGTAGGGCATCTGAAGCACATTCAGCTTGGGAACAAACCCAGCCAGAGGGGACAGGGATACCCTGGCAAAATCCACCCCGCCGAACTGCAGCTGTTCAATGACCGTCTTTTCATCTCCAAGAATGCCGCCGGCATTGACCTGTATCTCAACCCTGCCGCCGGTCCTCTCATATACCAGCTCCGCAAATTTATACGCTCCCTGGGTGGTGGGATAATCCTCGGCCTGATTCTCAGCATATGTCAGGACGAACTCCGGAACCGTCTTCTGCCCCGTACCTTCCTTACTGTTGCCTGCACAGGATGCAGCCAGAATCATGACAGCCGCACAGGCCATCAGGTAAATTACATTTTTTCTCAAGCAGCCGTCCCTCCCTTCGGATATATCATACCCCAGTTGCCGGGCCCGGTCAAGGCGGGCCTTTGTATACCTTTACTTGGTTCCTGTCCTGACTTCCATCTTAGAAACCACATAGCGGTAAAAATCTTCTTTCTCATTTCCAAGCACACGGTTTGTAAAAACAAATCCATGGGTGGTGTCACAGAATATAATAATCATGGTGGGCTTCCTGGATATACGTTTGACCGACTTCCACTGCAATTCTGATGTGTCATCTCCCACCTGGATGTAAAGCCCGCTGTCACCAATGGAAACCTGGGTATCCCGTGTGATGCCCGCCGCCTGTTTTTTTGCCTTGGCGTATATTATCAGCGGCTGGATGATTGTAAAAAGACAGCATCCCAGCACAATGAGGCACCTCATGAATCCATGGGCCTGGTCCCATTTGGAGAATCCCAGAACAAAAACAGCCGCTGTAAATATGATATTGCAAAGTCCTGCCATGGAACCGTAAATATAATACATGGAAAGCTGCCATAAATCCCACGCCGTTGTCCTGTATGTGTATCTGTATCTCATTCATATGCTCCTTGTACGGATGTTCTGAATCCTAACAGAGTGGCGACAGGGCCGCCACTCTGAAATTTCATTATACATGATAAACCATTTTCCCGTATCCATTCATCAATGAGCCAGTACGGATGGCAGCCACAAGCTGACAGCCGGAATAAAGGTAATCAGCAACAGGGTTATAATCATACACAGGTAGAATGGCAGTGTAGCCTTGACCACCCGTTCCATGGGCACCTTGGAAACCGCAGAGCCAATGAACAGAACAGCTCCAACAGGAGGTGTCAGAAGTCCGATACCGCAGTTGAGCACTACCATGATACCAAACTGAATCGGGTCCAGACCAATGGATGTTGCAATGGGAAGCAGAATGGGCGTTGCAATCAGAATGATTGGCGCCATATCCATGATACATCCCAGCACCAGAAGAATCAGGTTCAGCAGCAGGGCCAGAAGAATGGGGTTATTGGTCATGCCTGTAATTGCGCTGGCAGCCAGAACAGGCACATGCAGCTGGGTCAGACAGAATCCGAAAATATTGGATGTGGCAATCAGAATCATGACGATGGACAGGGTGTCCACGCTGTCTCCCAATACTCTCCATACTCCCTTCCAGTCCAGTCCCTTGTAAATGAACACGCTGACTATCAGGCTGTAGATAACAGCAACGGCTGCAGACTCTGTGGCTGTAAACACGCCGCCTACAACGCCGAACACAACTATCAGTACGGCTGCCAGCGCCCAGAAGGAAACGCTCAGCTGCTTAATCAGATTGATGATGCTGAACTTGTCGCCCTTGGGGTAATTGCGCTTAACGGAAATGATATAGGAACCTATCATCAGCGTTACAGCCAGCAGCGCTCCCGGAATATATCCTGCCAGGAAAAGGCTTCCCACGGAGATACCGCCTGCTGTGGTGGCATAGATTACCATGTTGTGGCTGGGAGGCACCAGAAGTCCCTCACAGGATGAGGTGATGGTTACTGCTGTTGAGAAATCGTCGTCATATCCCTGGTCAACCATCATGGGAATCAGAATGGAACCAAGGGAAGCCGTATCCGCGGATGCGGAACCGGAAATACCGCCGAAGAAATAGGATGCAACGATATTAACCATTGCCATGCCGCCCCGCATCCAGCCAACACACGCATTGGCCAGTGCAATCAGCTTTTCAGAAATACCGCCGGAACCCATCAGGCATCCCATGGTGATGAAGAACGGAACCGCCATCAGGCTGAAGGAACTGATGCCCTTTACCATCTGCTGGCAGATGGTGGTCAGATTGTGTCCCTGAAACAGAAGACAGAACACAGATGAAAGCGCCACCGCATAGGCGATGGGGAAACGTAAAAATACCATCAGGAAGAAACTCCCCAGCAAAACCAGAATTGCCATGCTATTTGCATCCATTACTCCATCCCCTCCTTTACAAAGAAACTCTTTACATGATTATATAAGGCCTCTACTTCAAAAACCAGCATAGCCACTCCGGCCAGAGGCACCGGGAAATACATCCAGAACCTGGAAACCTTGGGCATGCTTACATATGTACCCTTAGAGCCGATTCCCGTGGCATACTTCCAGCCAACCGTAATCATGATGACTGCCAGTGCAAGCACGGCCAGGTCAGCGATGATGTCCAGACTTTTTACCAGATTGGAGGGCAGATACCTGTCAAATGCGGTCATGCGTATATGGGCGCCCCGTCTGATGGCAAGGGCGGCCGAAAGCACTGCCATATAGGACATACAGGTCAGGACTACCTCTTCGCTCCACGCGGGGTCCGGAATAAACGATATATATCTTCCCGCCACAGCCATGCTTGTTATAAGGATATCCACCACAAGAAGCAGCTTGCAAAGCAGCAGCACGACCCTGTATGTCATATCATATGCAGGCTTGATTTTGTCAATCTTTTGAAATATTGCTGGCATATTGATTCCCCTTTCAAAAACTACAGGCACAGAGTTGATTCATTTGCCCTGTGCCTGTCTGATTGCCGCTTATTATTTGTTCATGTCAAGAATCTGCTGATACAGTTCAGCCTGGTCCTTTGTAGAAGACTCAATGATGTCCTTACAAGCATCCTGCCATGGCTGGATATCAGGAACCTCAACCACGTTAATGCCATCGGCCTTCAGTTCATCAAGCACCTTATTCTCAGCTTCCTCAGAGATGGTTCTGTTAAACTGGGATGCAACCTTGCCGGCTTCTACCAGGATGTTCTGCTGCTCTTCTGTCAGCTTATCCCAGGCTTCATCTGTGATGATGACCTGGATTGCGCCCAGTGTATGGCCGTCCAGAATCAGGTTTGGAGCAACCTCCTGGAATGCATTGGACTTGTAGTTAGCAATTGGCTGCTCAGCACCATCCACAACACCGGTCTGAAGTGCGGAGTACAGCTCGTTGAAGGAAACAACCGTTGGGCTTGCGCCAAGGCCTTCCACCATGCCGTTCATAATCGGGTCATTGGACACACGCAGCTTCATGCCCTTTAAGTCCTCTAAGCCCTTAACTTCCTTGACTGTGAAGAAGTGACGGAAACCTTCCTCGCCGTAGTACAGACCTCTTACGCCCAGTCCGTTGTCGTGGGGTTCCATGAGGAATTCAGGAGCCAGCTCGCTGTCAGCAAACTTCCAGAAATGGTCACGGTTTGCAAATGTATAAGGGATAGACAGAAGCACGGACTTTTCAGCGCCGTAGCTTGTCAGGGCAAATGCGGAAATACGGGAAATATCAATGGTTCCGCCGCCGCCCAGCATGGTATCCAGAACATCGTTCTCTGAACCAAGTACACCGCTGGCCTGCAGGTCAATCTTAATCTTGCCGCCGGACATTTCCTCAACTGTCTCCTTGAACTTGGAATCAGTCTGCCCAACAATGGTATCCAGCGGGTTAACCTCTGCCATAACCAGAGTAACCTCCGGCATGTCGCTGGTATCAGCTGCTGCTTCGGTCTTAGCCTCCTCAGTGGTATCTCCCTCTGCCTTTGCTGCCTCTGTAGGCGCCTCTGTTGCTGCGGGAGCTGCTGTTGTGGCTGCTGTATCAGGACTCTTTAATCCACAGCCTGCCAGGGAACCAGCTACCATTGCTGCACACAATGCAGTACTAATCCATCTTTTTTTCATGAAACATTCCTCCTCTTAATACTTTTTTTATGCTTTCGCATATTTTTTTTATGTTTCTTTAACACTGACTTTATTATAAGAGTATTTCACGTTTCTGAATATAGTAAATTTTTGTGAATCATAGTAGGATTTTAACCTGTTTCGCTCTTCCATTTATGCAAATATTACATATTTTATCTTTATACAATCTTTATCCCTTTTGGAAAACAGACAATCTGTATTCCGTGGGACTCTGGCCCGTTATGCGCTTGAACACCTTTGCAAAGTAATTGGAGTCACCGTATCCCACTGCCCTTCCGATTTCCTTTACATTGACGGTTGGCTGTCCCAGCATCTTCTTGGCTTCCTTTATACGGTACTGTGTCAGGTAGGAGGTAAAATTCTGGTCAAAGCACTGCTTGAACAGCTTGCAGAAATATGCTTCTGAATAATTCATGGCTCTTGCAGCATCCTGCATGGAAATATCAAACATATAATTCTCATGTATGTACTGGCTGATTAAGGAGGTAACCTTTGAAAGACGGGCGTGTCCCCCGTCCTCCGGCTCCTCTGTGTCCCCAGGCCCCGGAATCTCAGCTTCCGTTTCAACCCTTTCATCCTGACGGTGCTCCCCTGCAATATGCATGGCCTCCTCCACCACCAGCATCAGTTCCTCCTCGTCGTAAGGCTTCAGAAGATAATCCAGAGCTCTAACCGTAATAGCCTTTTTTGCATAGGAGAACTCGTCAAAGGCTGTCAGGAATATGATGCAGCAGTCCTTGTCCGTCTGCCGAATCTGCTGGGCAGCCTCTATTCCATTTATACCGGGCATCTCAATATCCAGGATGGCAATCTGTATCTTTTCCTCCTCATAGATTTTAAGGGCTTCCCTGCCGTTAGCTGCCTGGAATATACGGCACCTGTCCCCCAGGTTCTTCTGCAGCGTCTTGTACAGAACCTGCCTCTCAATCATCTCATCATCTGCAATCAGTAAACGTAACATTGATTCCCCCCTTATATCTTCCGATAGTCCTTTTCCTGCTCAGCAGGCAGGATAATCTGTACCACAGTCCCTTTGCCCGCCTTGCTGTAGATTTTTAAATCCCCATCCTCGTACATGGATTTAATTCTCTGGTAAATATTTCCCAGCCCAATGCCCACCCTGGCAGTCCGGTGTCCCTTAAGGGCATCCATAAGCCGCTCCAGGGTCCCGTCATCCATACCCACACCAGTGTCTGCCAGGGAAATGACTATCTTATCCTCCTGTTTCCAGATTCTTAAAAATATCCTTCCCCCTTCCTCCTTCCTGGCTATACCGTGTATGATTGCATTTTCCACAAGGGGCTGAAGGGTAAAGGCCGGAATCATGGTTTCGCTGCCGTCCACCTCCAGCCGGAAGTCATGGCTGATACGGCTGCCAAAGCGCATCTGCTGTATGTACATATAGTCCTGCACCACCTTAAGCTCCTGGTCCAGAGGCACAATCTGCTCTGAAGTCTTAAGGTTATAGCGGAAAAGATTCCCCAGGCTGGATATCATCCGCTCCGTGGTCTGGGCTTCCTCCAGTTTGGCCATGCAGGAAATCATATTCAGGGTATTAAACAGGAAATGGGGATTAATCTGGCTCTTAAGCAGCTCCAGGCGGGCCGCATCCAGACGCTTTTCCATCTCAATACGCTCCACCTCCTCCTTGTGAAGACGCTCCGCCATCTCATTTTTCTCCTTCAGGGTATTGATATACCCCTCTGTGGCATGTTTCATTTTATTAAATGCATGGACCAGCTCTCCCATCTCATCCCGGTTATCCACCACCAGGTCCTCGCCTCCGAAATCATTTCTGGCAATTTCCCTGGAGCTGTGGGCCAGCTTTACCATAGGAACAATCAGGGTTTTGGACAAAATCCTGGTCAGGCAGATGACTGTAATAATCATCAGTACAGAACAGGCCATTATCATATAGGGAAGGTCATAGAGAAGAGGCACCTTTTCCTGGTAACTGCGCTTCCCCTCCTTCAGGGTGGACTGCATCAGCCTTCTGGCATAGGTCTGCAGATAGTTCTGCATTCCATATACCCGGTACAGCTGCTCCACGAATCCGTCATCCGACTGGTCCATGTGAAGTACCTGGTCCCGGAAGGACTGGTAGCTCTCATATCCATTCTTAATATTCCACGTTCTGGCATACCGCTCCGGTCCAATGACATCATAGTCAAAGGGAAGGGCCTCTATGCTGTTCTCTGACTTAAAGCATGCCAGCCTGTATTGTTTTGCATTCTCCCAGGTCCGCTCCCTTACATAGAGTTCAAAGGCATCCGCTTCCTGCTCCATGGACTCCTGTACATCATAGCAGAGGGAATTGTCATTGAGTATCACGTTAAAACTGTCCAGGGAAAAATTCATGACCAGCATATTAAAAGCAATGGACAGACCCATTACCAGAATGACAATAACGGAAAATGCACCCAGTTTCTTTTTCAATGAGATTGAAAGCCACTGATTTTTAATATAAGAAAACATACCCCACCCCAATCGCACCAAAATGCATCTGAAATCTGCTTTTTTCAGACTGTTTATACGGCTTGTACCCTTTGTAACCGTATCATATGCCCTTGCCGCCCATCCCTCCGGGGATACACAGGGTCCGGCCAATGTCTTTCGACATTATACCATATAATAACAGGGAGCGCAAAGCCCCCGGCCTTGCGCTCCATTTATTCCCAATTGCCTATTCTGTTTCGGTGCCATCCGGCTTTGCAGCCTCTTTCCCCGGTGCTGTCCGGCCCTGTTTCTTCCTGGCTGCGGAGGGCTTCTTCCGCTCCCCTCCCTGGTCTTTCGTTGCAGAGGCTGCCCGCTTCGGTGCTGTCTTGGATGTGCTTATCTGCTCCTGCTTCGTCCTGGACGTGCCTATCTGCTTCTGCTCTTCCTTAGCCGTGCCTATCTGCTTCTGCTGCTTCTTGGACGTGCCTATCTGCTTCTGCTCTTCCTTGGCCGTGCCTATCTGCTCCTGCTTCTTCTTAGACGTGCCTATCTGCTCCTGCTTCGTCCTGGACGTGCCTATCTGCTTCTGCGCTTCCTTGGACGTGCCTATCTGCTTCTGTTCTTCCTTGGACGTGCCTATCTGCCCCTGCTTCGTCCTGGACGTGCCTATCTGCTTCTGCGCTTCCTTGGACGTACCTATCTGCTTCTGCTCTTCCTTGGTCGTGCCTATCTGCTTCTGCTCTTCCTTGGTCGTGCTTATCTGCTTCTGCTCTTCCTTGGACGTACTTATCTGTTTCTGGACCGCCTTGGATGTGGCAATCCGTTTCTGGCCTTCTTTTGCAGCTGCAGTGCTCCCTGTTTCCTGAGTCCCGGCACCTGCCTCATTAACCGCCGCCCCGGCCTCAGCCGTACCGGCCTTATCTGTTCCGGCAGCAGCTGTACCGGCCACAACTGTTTCAGCCACAACTGCTTCCGTTTCTGCCTGTTCCCTTTTACCGGCGCTCTTCTTCACCCCGGCCTTCTTGTCAGCAGCCTTTTTAACCCCAGGCTTTTTCTCCGCCGCCTTTTTTACCGGCGGCTTCTTCGGGTCCGGTTTCACCGTATCTTCCACCTGCGTGCATGTATAAATGCTGACGCTCATAGGCGGTATATAGACTTCAATGGAATCATCCTTCTCATCCCATTCCAGCTTCTTAGATGTCTTAACCCGTCCGTTTATCCTGCCTTCCCCGCCAAAATCCCTGGCATCGGTATTGAATATCTCCTTATACTTGCCGTGGAAGGGAACTCCCACGCGGAACTTCTCATGCTCTATATTATCAAAATTACAGATGAAGAGAAGAGTCTCCTCATTCTTCCTGCTCCTGCGCAGGAATATAATCATACTCTCATTTTGATAGCTGCAGTTAATCCACTCAAAGCCATCCGGGTCATAATCCATCTCATACAGGGCCGGGTGCTCACAATACAGCTTATTAAGCACCTTTACATAATTCTGCATATTCTTGTGGACAGGTTCTTCCAGCAGCTCCCACTGCAGGGAGGCGCCCTCATTCCACTCGTTCACCTGGGCGTATTCCTGGCCCATGAACAGCAGCTTCTTTCCTGGATGGCCCATCATGAAGGCATATGCGGCCCTCAGGTTCTCCGCCTTCTTTTCCAGGGTTCCGCCCGGCATTTTTCCAATCATGGAACCCTTGCCGTGTACCACCTCATCATGCGAGAACACCAGCACAAAATCCTCGCTGTAGGCGTACAGCATGGAGAACGTCAGCTCCCCGTAGTTATTCTTCCTGAAAAATGGGTCGCATCTCATGTAGTTGGTAAAGTCATTCATCCAGCCCATGTTCCACTTATAGTCAAAGCCCAGGCCCCCCTCTTTGGGGTCGCCTGTAATCATGGGCCACGCCGTGGACTCCTCCGCAATGATGACCACGCCGTCCTTGCGGCCCTTAAACACGGAATTAAGATGCTTCAGGAATTCCATTGCCTCCAGGTTCTCATTGCCCCCATAGAGGTTGGGAACCCATTCGCCGTCATTCTTCCCATAGTCCAGATAGAGCATGGAAGCAACTGCGTCCATCCTGATTCCGTCTGCATGGTACTTGTCCGCCCAGAACAGTGCGTTGGCAATCAGGAAATTGGTCACGCCGGGACGTCCGTAATTGTAAATCAGAGTTCCCCAATGGGGATGGGAACCCTTTCTGGGGTCCATGTGCTCATAGACGCAGGTGCCGTCAAATGCGGCCATGCCATATGCATCCCTGGGAAAATGGGCCGGTACCCAGTCCAGTATGACGCCGATTCCCTGACCATGCATATAATCCATAAAATACATGAAATCCTCAGGAGCGCCATAGCGGCTGGTAGGGGCGTAATATCCGGTGACCTGATAGCCCCAGGATTCATCCAGGGGATGCTCCATCACAGGCATAAGCTCCACATGGGTATATCCCATGTCCTTTACGTATTCCGCCAGCCTTGCCGCCAGCTCGCGGTAATTATAGAATTCCGAACCCGTCAGGTCCTGTCCGTTTTCATCCCTGGCGGTTTCCCTGCGGAGCCAGGAACCCAGATGAACCTCGTATATGTTCATGGGCTTGTCCTTTGTATCTGTCTTTGCCCTCTGAGCCATCCATGACCTGTCGTTCCATTTGTATTTACCGATATCCCACACAATAGATGCATTGTTGGGACGCAGCTCCGCATAATTGGCATAGGGGTCTGCCTTCAGCATGGGCTCCCCTGCCTTTGTCTTTATCTCGTACTTATAGATTTCACCCTCATACAGACCGGGAATAAACAGCTCAAACACACTGCCGTCCCCTTCTCCCAGACGGCGCATCTGATGGCGCCTTCCATCCCACAGGTTGAAATCCCCCACCACGCTGACACGCATGGCGCATGGCGCCCACACGGAAAAGTATACGCCGGATACACCGTCGATGGTCATGGGATGGGCCCCCATCTTCTCGTAAATTGTGTAGTGGATGCCCGCTGCAAACTTCTTTAAATCCTCTTCCCGGTACTGGGGAGCAAATGAATAGGGGTCATAGAGTTCCTCCGTCACCCCGTTGTCATACGTAACCACCAGGGTGTAGGGTGTTATGCTCTTGCGTGGTATCAGCGCTGCAAAAAAACCAGCCTCATCTGCCAGCTCCATGGGAAACTTCTTCCCGGTTGTGGAAATCTTTACACTGATTTCAGCTGCAGTGGGTATCAGCGCCTGAATCAGAAGTCCCTCCTCTGTCAGATGGGGTCCCAGCATGGCATGGGGATTGGATGACTCAGAATATACCAGTTCTTCAATCCCTGCCCAATCCATCAAATCATATAATTTCTGTTCCATATTATTGCCCCCTTGTAAGTTTATTCATTCTTCGGTCTGATATCAGCACGGCTGCCGTATGTCCGACTCCTAAAGGGTGTTTGCCCTGTCAGCAATATTCTGTCTGAAATTAACCACATCATGCTCGTATTCTTCATCCATAAGGGGAGAAGTAATCATGAAATCCGCGCTGGCCTTGTTGTTCGCAATGGGAATGTCGTAGACCTGGGCGATTCTCAACAAAGCCTTAACGTCCGGGTCGTGGGGCTGTGCCGTCAGCGGGTCGGAAAAGAAAATCACAAAATCAATCTTCCCCTCCACAATCTTGGCCCCTATCTGCTGGTCGCCGCCCAGGGGACCGCTGTTGTACCCCTTCACAGGCAGGTTGGTGGCATCCGTAATCATGCGGGCCGTTGTGCCGGTGCCGCACAGGAAATGCCTGGACAGTATATCCTTATGCTCCCCGCACCACTGTATCAGTTCCCTCTTTTTCTGGTCGTGGGCAATAAGGGCAATGTTCTTCTGTTTTCGTATGGTCATTGGTAAATAATCCATTTTCATCTGTCTCCTTTCAGTCCGTCACTTTGTTCGCAATGGTTCCTATCCCTTCTATGGTGCACTCCACCACATCCCCGGGAGCCAGGAATTTGGGCGGGTCAAAGCCCATGCCCACACCTGCCGGAGTACCTGTGGCAATGATGGTTCCGGGCTGCAGTGTCATGCCCTGGGACAGTTCGCTTACAATGTGGCTGATATCAAATATGAGCAGTTCCGTATTGCTGTCCTGGCGAAGCTCACCGTTCACCCTGGACTGTACCTGTACCTTGGGCGGATAAGACAATTCATCCACGGTCGCAATGCATGGGCCCATGGGCAGAAAGCCGTCCAGCCCCTTGCCGAAATACCACTGCTTATGCCGTGTCTGCAGGGTCCTGGCGCTTACATCATTGATAATGGTATATCCGAATATATAGTCCTTTACATCTTCCTCCCTGACATGGGATGCCTCACGGCCGATGATAACTGCCAGCTCTGCCTCGTAATCCAAATCCGCCACAATATCCCTGTGGCTGGGAATGCCTGCGCCGGGGTCCGTGGCCCGGTTCACCCGCTTGGAAAAATAGATGGCATAGGGTCTTTCCCCGTTAAATGCTTCCTTCTTAAATCTGGCTGACTCCTCTGCATGAGCCATGTAATTGATTCCCAGGCAGATAACATCCTGCCGAGGATGGGGAATGGGCGCCAAAAGCCTTACCTCCCCAATCGGGGCAGCTCCCCTGATTTTATATGGGTCCTGGCCGGACGCATACTCCAGCAGCTGCTTCTCCGAATCACTGATGTTCTCTATCAGCTCCTGCATGGTCTTATAATCCATATCCAGGGAAGCAAGGGGATAGACCCAGCTTCCGTCCCTGCTGATGACTCCAAGTCCGGATTTGTGTTCGATTTCATATGTAACTAGTCTCATAATGCCCTCCTGCTCATACCATTACGTGTATCTCATGTTTACTCTACCACATTTTTCCGAATTTTTCTACGATTTTGCCATTATTTCAGAAATCGCCCTTCCCCTGACAGAAGACGTACTGTCTAGTAAATGGACTCCCGGAGAATCTTATGTATCTGGATTACCAGGGTGGGCAGAAAGGCTGCCGCTGCCAGGGTGGTGAGCTGGCTCAGGCTTAAATCGGCGGCCGCGAACATGATTTGCAGGCCCGGCACAAAGAGCACGGCAGCCAGCAGGACCACTCCCAGCTGAAACGCCATAACACTGTACAGGTTGCTTCCCAGCCCCAGACGTATGATGGAATGGCTGCTGCGGCAGTTAAATCCGTGGAACAGGCGGGCCAGGGTAAGGGTGGAAAATGCCATGGTGCAGGCCCTTCCGGCGCCGCCCTCATGAAGCCCGGTGGTATAGGCCCACATGGTGGCTGCTGCAATCAGGGCTCCCTGGACCAGGATATCCCGTATAAAGGAAGCGGTGAGGATACCCTCTTTTGGGTTTCTGGGCGGCTCCTTTAACAGTCCCTCCTCCGGCGGCTCCATACCTATGGCAATGGCCGGAAGGGAATCCGTTATAAGGTTGATGAACAGCAGGTGCACCGGTTTAAAGGGCAGCGGCAGGGACAGCAGGGATGTATATAGTACGCAGAGTATTCCGGCCATGTTTCCGGACAAGAGGAACTGGATGGAATTCTTTATGTTCCTGTATACATTCCTGCCGTTGGACACTGCCTTTATAATGGTGGCAAAGTTGTCGTCCGCCAGTATCATGGATGCCGCGTCCTTGGATACCTCAGTTCCCGTGATTCCCATAGCCACGCCGATGTCGGCCTTCTTAAGGGCCGGGGCGTCATTGACGCCGTCCCCTGTCATGGCCACGATGTGCCCCCGGTTCTGCCATGCCTTTACAATGCGTATCTTGTGCTCCGGCGACACCCTGGCATAGACCGAGATATGCTCCAGGCTCCGGTTTAAATCCTCCTCTTCCATGCGGTCCAGCTCCGCCCCTGTCACCGCCATGTTTCCGGGCGTAAAGATGCCGATTCGCTCCGCTATGGACATGGCAGTTACCTTGTGGTCCCCTGTAATCATCACAGGACGGATGCCTGCCTGCCTGGCGCTGGCCACTGCCTGGCGTGACTCCGGCCTGGGCGGGTCCATCATGGCGGTCAGGCCCAGAAACACCAGGTTATCCTCCAGCCTGCCTGACAGGGATGAACGGTCCTGGCTGTTTCCCGCCTTTGTCCCTGCAAAGCCGGAATTGCCCCGCTCCTTTCCCTCATCATTCAAAGGGCGGCATGCAAAGGCCAGTACCCTGAGCCCTCTGGCAGACCAGCGGCTGTTCTGGTCCAGTATTCTCTGGCGGTCTGACGAGGATAAGGTACGGCTTGGTACGGCTGCCCCGTTCAATCCGGCTTCCCCGGCCAATCCGGCTGTCCCGGCCTTCCGGCTGGTTTCCATGGCGGCCGGATTGGCCAGGCGGGTGCATTTTTTAAGCAGCACATCCACGGCGCCCTTGACAAAGACAACATCGCATCCCTCTATCTCGTTTACAGTGGTCATGAGCTTGCGGCGGGAGTCAAAGGGAATTTCTCCTTTTCTCGGGCTTTGGAGCCGTACCTGCTCCGGGATAAGCCCCGCCTCCCTGGCCATGTTAAAGAGCGCAGTCTCCATGGGGTCCCCGTCCTGGCCGGACGCATTGTTATTTAAGACAGCCCCCATGAGAAGGAGCCTGACATCGCTCCGTCCCCTTGCATGTTCCAGCCAGTCCGGCGGCTGCTCCGTATGGTTGACGTACACATGCTCCACATCCATGCGGTTCTGGGTCAGGGTCCCCGTCTTATCGGAACAGATAACAGAAACACATCCCAGACTCTCCACTGCCTTCAGGTCTTTTATGATGGCCTGCTCCTTGGCCATCTTCTGGGTGCCCATGGCCTGGACAATGGTGACAATGGAACTCAATGCCTCGGGTATGGCCGCCACTGCCAGGGCCACTGCAAACATCAGGGCATCCAGCACCGGCTCCCTGCGGTACAGGCTGAGCAGAAACACCAGGCCGCATATGGCAATGATGGCAATGGCCAGGTGGCCGGAAAACCGGTCCAGGCTCACCTGAAGGGGGGTCTTTTGTTCCTTGGTGTCGTTCATCAGGACAGCTATCTTTCCGATTTCCGTGTTCATACCAGTGGCTGTCACCACTGCCACGGCACGGCCTGAGGTCACCAGGGAGCCGGAAAATACCATGTTGGTCCTGTCGGCCAGTGCCACGGCCCCATCCTTTGCCCTCACTGCCCCGGTGTGCTTCTCCACTCCCAGGGACTCCCCTGTAAGGGAGCTTTCATTGACGGTCAGCCCGTACACTTCCAGCAGCCGCCCGTCTGCAGCCACCATATCCCCCGTCTCCAGAAGCAGGATATCCCCCGGCACTACCAGGGCAGACGGTATGGTCATGCTGCGCCCGTCCCGCAGCACCCTGGCTTCAGGCGAGGAAAGGCGTTTTAAGCTGTCCAGGGATTTTTCCGCCTTCTGATGCTGGACAGTTCCCAGCACTGCATTTAGCAGCAGAACTGCAAATATAACCATGGCGCTCTCCGGGTCCCCTGTAAGCATGGACACGGCTGCCGCTCCAATGAGAATGATGACCAGCAGGTCCTTAAACTGCGCAAGGAATACCTGCCACCACTGGAGCCGCCCGGTCTCCTCCAATACATTCTCACCATATTCCTTAAGACGCTGCTCCGCTTCCCCGCTGTCTATTCCCTGCCTGCCGGAGTCCAGTCCGGCCAGCACATCTGCCTCCGGCTGTTCAAACCAATCTGCCATCTGTCTCTCCCCTCTTCCCAGATTCATGTACTTTATGGAACTGTCCGCCGCTGCATGAACAGATATAAAAATGCTCCCGGAAGCGCATACACACGCTGGTTCCGGGAGCACTCCATAAGAGTACCCACTCTAAATCTATGAATCGAAAAGAATCATTATGACCCGCCGGTACCCGGCCGGGTGAGAAAGCTTCGCAGGCAGTCACCGTAATCAGTCCCTTTTGCCGAACATCATACCGAACGCCACTTTATAGCCTTCTTCCAGGGAATCTATCTCCACATATTCCTCCCTGGTATGGGCGCCTGCGCCACGGAAGCTCCCCACGCAGACACTGGGAATTCCCATGGACAGAGGAATGTTGCAGTCCGTGGAACCGGCGCTGTGCTCCGGCTCCTGTCCGGTTATCTCCGCCACCACTCTGTGGGCCCGGTCTGTCAGGGCCTGTTTCCGTTCCCTGTCAACCTCCCCCTCGCAGGGTCTGACCCCCATAACCTCAACGGACACATCCAATCCCTCTGCCTTTGCCTGGTCCACTGCCTCCTGGAACCGCTGTTCCATATATTCCAGGTTCTCTTTCCGGTCGGAACGGAACTCATACAGCATCTCAGCCTCCTGGGCAATGGTGTTGACCGAGGTCCCTCCGGATATCGTGCCTGCATTATAGGTGGTCTTCCCGCCCTCCGGCAGCCGGATACCATACAGCTTTACCACCAGGGATGCCAGGCCGGCAATGGCATTCTCATTTCCAAAGTCATTGTAGGAATGGCCGCCCCGGGTGCGTACCCTTATCCGGAACCGCCTGGACCCCACCGCCCTGTCCACGATGCTGGAAAGGGTGCTGTCAAAGGTGCAGAAGCTCTCCATCCGGTCCCCGTAGTCACGGCAGATATTCCGCACTCCCTTCAGGTTTCCCAGCCCCTCCTCCCCTGCATTGCACACCAGCAGAAGTCCAGGGGCATCCCCGCCTCGGATTTCCCTCCAGCCAGGGGTATCCACATGTTCTGCTATATATTTTCCTGCCAGCAAAAGGCATACCAGACATGCTGTGTCGTCCCCCGCGCCGGGGCAGCAGATGCGTCCGTCCTCCACCCTGAGGGGAAGTTCCGTTTCATCGGGAAATACCACATCCATATGGGCCATGAATACCTCCACCGGCCCATCCTGCCTTACATCCGCCGGGTATACCACATTGAGGGCCTGGTCCACATATACGCCCCTGGCGCCCTGGGCCTTAAGCCAGTCCGAACAGAATTCCGCCCGCCTTTCCTCATGGTTGGAGGGCGCCGGTATCCTGGCCAGCTCCAGAAGCAGGTTGTATGCCTCCTGTCTGTGGTTCTCTATATACTGTATCATTTCCTCTGTCAGTATCATCTGCCTCTTCTTCCTTTCCGGCTGCTTTTCCTGCTGTCCTTGCCCTGGAGGGCTTCTTCCCAGCCGGAACCGCCTTTCCCATCAGCACCACAATGGTCCTTGCCATAATCATCGTGGACTTCTGGTTCTCCAGAACAGGTTCGCTGCCCCGGTCATACATGCCGTTCACCTGGTCCTCGTCCGTATTAAAGGCAGTGTGCCATTTATAGTCCTTCGGCAGATTGGGCAGGGCGAACTCATGGGGCTCCCAGTGCATGTTAAAGGCCACGTAGAAGTAGTCGTCCTCCCTTCCGTCCGGCTTCCTGCCGTATTTCCCGCAGTATAGGATGCCCAGCTGGCGGCAGAAGCGGTCAAACATGGGGCACCAGGTCTTAAGGCCGTGGTAGGACACGTCCGGCAGTCCCACGGAACGGTAATCCATCAGGGCCGGCTCCTTGTCCATGTGGAACACGGAGTGCTCCTTTCTGAACTGAATCACGTGCTTTACAAATTCATGGATACTGCTGTTGGACTTTAACAGCGTCCAGTTAAGCCATGATATATCGTTGTCCTGGCAGTAGGAGTTGTTATTTCCCTTTTTGGTCCGGCCAAACTCATCCCCCATCATGAGAAGGGGCGTTCCCTGGCTTAAAAACAGCATGAGCAGGGCATTGCGTATCTGTTTCCTGCGCATCTGCATAATCCGTTTCTTCCTGCAGGGGCCTTCCACGCCGCAGTTCCAGGACTGGTTATAGTCTGTCCCGTCCCGGTTATCCTCACCGTTGGCCTCATTGTGCTTTGTGTCATAGGATACCATGTCCATCATGGTAAAGCCATTTGTATTGGCCATGTAATTGATGACGCCCACCTGCTCCGGATTCCGCCGGATGTGGTACGCCAGCCGGTTAAGCTGGTCCTCATCCCCCTTTAACAGGCTGCGCATATCCATCATAAAACCGTCGTTATACTCTGCCAGATGCTTTGTCCGCCCCGGCTCCACTCCGTCCCAGCCAGGGGCAAACAGTTTAAGCCTGCTGAGATAGGGGTCCTCCCCCAGAAGCTTAACCGGCGCATACCCCACCAGACGGATGCCGTCCACATGGTATTCCTGTGCCCAGAAACGGACCACATCCAGCACATAGGATGGTGCTTCCTTTCCATCGAAGAAAAGCTCCAGGACCAGTTCCAGTCCAGCCCTGTGCAGGGCCTTAACCATATCCTTGAACTCCCGGTCAGGCTGTCTCACCGGTCCGCTGCTGTAGGAGCATTTAGGCGCAAAATAATATCCGCCGGTATATCCCCAGTAATTGAGCCTGCCGTCCGGCTTTTCAGCTGCAAAGGGGCTTCCGTCCACACGCTCCGGTATGATTAGCTCCTCAAACTCCACCGGAGGCATCATCTCCAGGGTAGTGATTCCCAGGTCCTTCAGATAAGGAATCTTGTCCGCCACTCCCTTAAAGGTTCCGCGGCTGGCCCCTTCCACACCGGAGGAGACATGTTTGGTAAATCCCCTGGGATGGATGTGGTAAATCACACACTGGTCATAGGGAATGCATGGAAGGACGTCGTCCTCCCAGTCATACGCTCCCCCCTCTTCATCCAGAGGCGTGCGCACCGGTTTATCCAGGCGTTCCAGGCTTCCCCAGCGCTCCATCCCGGTAAACTGCCTTCCGTAAGGGTCCGGCACCAGCTGTCCGTCCGCCTCGTACACATATTCCAGGCCGGAAAAATCTCCCAGCACAGTCATGCTCCACACATCGCCGGTCCTGGAATGTTCCGGAAAAACGATTCTTTCCCTGGGGCTTTTCGCCCCTTTCCTATATAAAATAACGGCACAGGCCTCTCCCTTAGAGGAGAAGGAAAAATGCACCCCTCCAGAGACAGCAGTCACTCCCATCGCATATATTCTTCCATCATTCCTGTCTATCTGGAATCCCTTCTTCATCTCTGTTACCGCCTTTCCTAAGACAATAAATCTCTAAATACAAATTTAAATATGATAAGAAAAGTATATAGTTAGTTGGATACTTTGTCAATAAATCAACACTTTTTGCCAGCAATCGTCATCCTATTCCAAACAAAAAGAACTGGTTTCAGAAAAATACAATTTCTCTGATAACCAGTTCCCGGACCTACTTCTGGGCCTCTATCTGCTCCACCAGCTCATTGAGATACATCCAGCGCTCCATCTTTTCCTCCAGCTGTGCTTCCCTGGCGGACTTTTCCTCCATCAGCTCATTCAGCCTGGTATAGTTGGTGGCGGATTTTCCAATCTCCTGTTCCAAATCCTCTATGGACTGCTCCAGGTCTGCAATATCCGTCTCAATGGTCTCCCATTCACGCTGTTCCTTGAAGGAAAGCTTGCGCTTCTTTTCAGCGCCTGCCGCCTGTTTCCAGTTATTCCGGTTTACAGACAGGCTGTCCCCGCTTTTATCACTGTCAGCGCCTTTTCCGCCATTCTGGCTTCCCGCCTCCTGGGGATGTCTGGCGGCCCAGGCCATCTGGTAATCCGTGAACCCTCCCTCGTACTGGCTCACCTTTCCCTGACCCTCAAAGGCAAAGATACGGTTCACCACGCGGTCCAGAAAATACCGGTCATGGGACACGGCTATGACAATGCCCGGAAATGTATCCAGATAGTCCTCCAGTATGGTCAGTGTCTGTATGTCCAGGTCATTGGTGGGCTCGTCCAGCAAAATCACATTGGGCGCTTCCATGAGGATGCGCAGCAGGTAGAGCCTGCGCCTCTCCCCGCCTGACAGGCGGCCTATGGTGGTATACTGCATACCGGACGGGAACAGGAACCGCTCCAGCATCTGGCTGGCGCTGATGCTGCCGTCCTTTGTCTTTATATACTCCGCAGCATTCTTAATATAATCAATGACCTTAAGACTTTCATCCATGGCCTCGTTTTCCTGGGAAAAATAACCCATCTTCACGGTCTGTCCAATCTGGATGGTGCCCGAATCCGGCTCCACCCAGCCTGCCAGCATTTTCATCAGGGTAGACTTCCCGCTTCCGTTGGGTCCAATGATGCCCACACGGTCATTTTTCAGGAAGATATAGGTGAAATCCTTCATCAACACCTTGTCTGCGTATGCCTTGCAAAGGTCCTTCACCTCCACCGTGGTCCTGCCCAAACGGCTGGCTATGGATTCCAGCTCCACGTTGCGGTCATACTCAGGTCCCTTCTGGTCCCGCAGCTCCTCATAGCGCTGTATATGAGCCTTCTGTTTGGTGGAACGGGCCCTGGCCCCCCGCTGCATCCAGGCAATCTCATTGCGCAGGATGGTCTGGCGTTTGCGCTCTGTTGCCTCAGCCATTTCCAGGCGTTCCGCTTTCAGGGACAGGAAGCCCTCATAATTTGCCTGATAGCTGTAAAGCTTTCCCTTATCCAGCTCCACAATGCGGCCCACCACGCTGTCCAGAAAGTACCGGTCATGGGTAATCATCAGCAGGGCGCCCCGGAAGGATTTCAGATATTCCTCCAGCCAGTCAGCCATGCCGCTGTCCAGATGGTTGGTCGGCTCGTCCAGAATCAGCAGGTCAGCCGTACTCATAAGCACACTGGCCAGAGCCACCCTTTTTCTCTGGCCCCCCGACAGGGTGGAGGTCAGGGCATCGTGGTCCATGATACCCAGCTTGTTAAGCATGCTCTTGGCCGTGGCCTGCATTTCGTCAGGGGAACTGTAATGGGACCCGTCTGCATTTTCCCGCATAACGCTTTCCAGCACCGTATCTCCCTCTGCAAATTCCGGAATCTGGGACAGATAGCGTATGTAGAGGCTGCGCCCCCTTACCACGCTTCCGCTGTCCGGCTCTTCCAGACCAGCCACAATCTTAAGGAGCGTGGACTTGCCTGTGCCGTTGACGCCAATCAGTCCAATCTTCTCCCCCTCGTTGATGGAGAAGGAGGTGTCGTCAAACAGCAGCCTCTCCGTATATGATTTTGTCAAATGTTCAATGGTAACCAGATTCATCGTCTTTTCCTCTTATTCAATCACCAGCTCCACCGGACAATGGTCTGAACCCATGACCGTACTGTGGATGGATGCGCTTACCAGCCTGTCCTTAAGGCTTTCTGATACACAAAAATAGTCAATACGCCACCCGGCATTCTTGGCCCTGGCGCTGAAACGGTAGGACCACCAGGAGTATATTCCCTCCAAATCCGGATAGAAATAGCGGAAGGTATCCACAAAGCCGGCTGCCAGAAGGTCTGTGAACTTTCCCCTCTCCTCATCGGTGAAACCTGCATTTTTCCTGTTTGTCTTAGGATTCTTAAGGTCAATCTCCCTGTGGGCCACATTCAGGTCCCCGCAGAATATCACGGGCTTGCTCTCCTCCAGTTTTTTAAGGTATGTCCTGAAATCATCCTCCCATTTCATCCTGTAATCCAGTCTTGCCAGACCGTCCTGGGAATTAGGGGTATAGCAGGTGACCACATAATACGCAGGAAACTCTGCCGTAATCACCCGGCCCTCTGTGTCGTGTTCCTCCATGCCGATGCCATAGGACACGGACAGGGGTTCTTCCTTTGTAAACATGGCTGTGCCGGAATATCCCTTTTTTCTGGCATAGTTCCAGTACTGGTGATAGCCGGGCAGGTCCAGGTCAATCTGGCCCTCCTGAAGCTTGCTTTCCTGTATACAGAATACATCTGCGTCCGCTTCCCTGAAAAAATCCAGGAAGCCCTTACCCACACAGGCCCTGAGGCCGTTCACATTCCACGAAATCAACTTTGTCATTTTTTATGGCTCCTCTCCGGAACATGCTCCGGTTATGACTTTCCCGGTACGTCCCTGTCTTATATTTCAATGACTGCTTACTCCGGATATACCAGCCTGGATTCCGGGAATTCGTCCACATGGTACAACACATCCAGGTACTTTTTGGCCAGGAATCTGGCCATACCCAGATTCATATCCAGATAATTGCCGCAGTCCTTTGGGGATGCCCCCGGCACCTCACCGTCAAAATCACGGATGAACTCATACATTTCCACCATCAGGGGCAGGATATCCCCTGACTCATGGTCCCCTGCCAGCAGCAGATAGAACCCGGTCCTGCATCCCATGGGTCCGAAATAGATGCATTTTTTCCCAAAGGTCCCGTGATTCCTTAAAAAGGTTGCCCCCAGATGCTCGATGGTATGCATTTCCGCCGTATTCATCACCGGCTCCTGGTTGGGCGAGGTCATCCGCAGGTCAAAGGTGGTCACAACCGCGCCCTCCACCTGGTCTTTCCTGGATACATAGACCCCTGGCTGCAGCTTATTGTGGTCAATGGTAAAACTGGTGATTTTTTCCATGTCTTTTCTCCTCTCAATCCATTCCATAATATCCGTTCAGGAATTTGGCACATGCCTCGTCCTTGTAATTGTAAAAATAACAGTAAGGGCCGTTCCATCTTGTGTAAAAATACTGTCCAATGGTGCTCACATCTCCCTTTTCATTGGAGACAAGCTCCTTCACCGGTTTCCCGTCCCGGCAGATGATGTACCGGGACCGGTACGAATCCTGGTCCGTGATGCAGATGTATGCTGTGCCGCCTCCCACCTGGACCACATAGCGGTAGGGCAGCTCATCCTCTGTCTTTCCCTCTGTGTCGTAATCCAGCAGATGGTTTCCATATACGTCATAGTAGTGTTCCAGATTTCCCTGCCTCATCAGGATAACCGGAAGCCCGCTGTCTGAGTAATATCTGGTTTCCACATCCTCCCCGGTTATGCCGTACATCTGAAGAAGGTCCTGGTGGTCCTCCCTAAAGGACTCCTCCAGCCGGTATGCTTTCTCCCATGTGTCATCCCCGGACCAGTCCACCCACCGGTTCTCTGCAATGGAATAATGCCCGTATTTCCCTGTCAGGGTATCCATGGCCGGGATGACTGTTTCCCTGCTGCACTCCAGGTAAGGAGACACGCTGCTGCCCTCCACATGGCTGATAAACTGAAGCAGGCGCATGCTGGAGTCGAACACGCCGATTCCCGCCTCACCGTAAAGGGCAGGCCCGGAGGCCAGAATCACATAGCCCTCAGGAAGTGGCACAGAGCCCTCAAATGCCTCATCCAAACCAGTCAGCTCCCCTGGCAGTTCCTTTTCCCCTTTTCCAACGCCCACATACCCCAGGCCGTTAATCAGGGACTGTCCATCCTCAGTGGTAAGCCACTCAAAGAGCTGGTATGCCTTTGAATCCTTTGGCTCATCAGCCCGGACAGCAGCGTAAAAATCGTTGACAAAGGGATAGCTTTTGTCCCGGATGGTATCGCTGTCCGGCATCACGCCGTCCACTGCCATAAAGGCCAGCTCCGGTTTCCGGTACATATTCCTGGCATAGTAGTACACCGAATATCCCAGGGCGTCCCCGGTTCCGTCATAGGCCGATACTTTCTCAATCAGCTCCCCCATATCCCCGGACACCAGCTCCTTTGGCGCGTCTGCCATGGCGGTTCCCTTCATGACCAGCTTCTCCATCAGGTTCTGGCTGCCGGAATCCCCGGTCCTCTGGAATGCCTGAATGGCTCTGTTCCTGCCGCCCACATCCTTCCAGTTGCGGATGGCGCCGGAATAGATGTCCGCTATCTGTCTGCCGGTAAGGGACTTAACCGGATTGGAACGGTTGGCCAGGAATACCAGGGCGTCCCTGCCGATTGGCTTCATAAGGATTTCCCTGCCGGACTCCTGCATTGCCTTTTCCACCTGCTCCCCCGGTTCATAGGCAATCACCAGGTCGGCTTTTCCGTACCACCCCCCATCCCCCTGAATCAGGGACAGCCACGCACCTGTGGTCTTATGGTGGTTCACCGCTGCCTCCGCCTCCATGGCCGTGGCTCCCGTGGTCATGCGGTACAGGGCATGCATAAGGGGCAGGGCAGCCGTGGAGCCGTCTATCACCGGGAAATCCTCCACCCCGATTCTGGGCGCAGTGCAGACACTCCGTCCTTCCTCCAGCTGCTTAATGATTTTAAGATTGTCCCGCTCATTCCGGTTCAGCACACTGCTGTCAAAGGCATCCGGCTCCACCGATGGTTCGTACCAGGATTTCTTCCGGAAATACCGGTTCAGGTCCTCGCTCTTAAACCATCTTCCATGCCTTGCATAAATCTCATTCCTGGCTATCCTCAGTTCCTCCGCAGTCAGCCCGGCCAGTTCCCCGGCCGTGTACGCGTGTTCCGCTCCATGGGGAAGAATGTAGTCATCTCCCAGCTTTCCTGCCTTATAAGGGCTGTCCTCTCCCTCCCCCGGCACGGACTCTGTATCCTCCTGTCCGGCATTATCTCCTGTCTGCCCGGACTTATCTCCTGTCTGTCCGGCCTTGTCTCCGGCCTGTCCGGCCTGCTGTGCCGGACGGTCTGCGGCAGCGCCCCCTGCCTGCTCCAGCCGGTTGTTCCCTGCCGCGCACCCTGACAGGGCCAGGGCCAGACAGGCTGCCAGTGCCTGGATATATGCTTTTCTCAACGGTTCATCCCCTTTCGGAATCCCAGCCTCTACTGAAAAGGGGCAGGATTCATCCATCCTGCCGCCCTGTCACTGCCACTATATTAATCGTCTGCCTCTTCACTTTCAGTCAATGTGAAGGTAAATCTCTTACGAGCCATCTCATCACTTTCAAGGTACTCATCGTAGGTGGTAATCTTATCTACCAGCTTGCCGTTGATGATTTCCATGATGCGGTTTGCAGTGGTCTGCACAATCTGGTGGTCACGGGAGGAGAAAATCATCACGCCCGGGAACTTAATCATACCGCGGTTCAGCGCGTCAATGGACTCCATGTCCAGATGGTCCGTCGGCTCATCCAGCATCAGCACATTGGCCCCTGATATCATCATCTTGGACAGCATACAGCGCACCTTCTCGCCCCCGGAAAGGACCTTCACCTTCTTCACGCCGTCCTCCCCGGCAAACAGCATACGTCCCAGGAAGCCGCGGACATAGGTTACGTCCTTCTCAGGCGAATACTGGGTCAGCCACTCCACGATGGTATCATCGTTGTCAAACTCGGCGCTGTTGTCCTTGGGGAAGTAGGCCTGGGAGGTGGTAAGCCCCCACTTATAGCTTCCCTCATCCGGCTCCATCTCGCCGGACAGAATCTTAAAGAGCACGGTCTTGGCCCGCTCATTTGGTCCCACCAGGGCCACCTTGTCCTCGCGGCCCAGGATGAAGGAGATATCGTCCAGTATCTTCTCGCCGTCAATGGTCTTGCTTAAGTGCTCCACGGTAAGGACCTCGTTGCCAATCTCGCGGAAAGGACGGAAATCAATGTATGGATACTTACGGCTGGAAGGACGGATGTCGTCCAGTTCAATCTTCTCCAGGGCGCGCTTACGGGAAGTAGCCTGCTTGGACTTGGAAGCATTGGCGGAGAAGCGCTGGATGAATTCCTGCAGTTCCTTAATCTTCTCTTCCTTCTTGCGGTTGGCTTCCTTCATCTGCTTGACAATCAGCTGGCTGGACTCCACCCAGAAGTCATAGTTTCCTGCATACAGCTGGATTTTGCCATAGTCAATGTCCGCTATCTGGGTGCAGACCTTATTCAGGAAATAACGGTCATGGGATACCACGATAACCGTGTTCTCAAAGTTAATCAAAAACTCCTCCAGCCACGCAATGGCGTCCAAATCCAGGTGGTTGGTAGGCTCATCCAGAAGCAGGATGTCCGGGTTGCCGAACAGGGCCTGGGCCAGCAGCACCTTTACCTTCTGGGCGCCCAGAAGCGAGGCCATCTGCACATAGTGCAGGTCCGGCTCAATGCCAAGTCCGTTTAACAGGCTTTCAGCATCCGACTCTGCCTCCCATCCGTTCATGTTGGCGAATTCACCCTCTAACTCAGCGGCCTTGATGCCGTCCTCGTCCGTGAAGTCCTCCTTCATGTAGATGGCTTCCTTTTCCTTCATTATCTCATACAGCCTCTTGTTGCCCATGATAACCGTATCCAGAACCGTGTACTGGTCATACTTAAAGTGGTCCTGCTGCAGGAAGGACAGCCTCTGTCCGGGGGTGATGATGACATCGCCGCTGGTAGGCTCCAGCTGGCCTGACAGGATTTTAAGGAATGTGGACTTTCCGGCGCCGTTCGCACCGATAAGTCCATAGCAGTTGCCCTCGGTGAATTTGATATTCACATCCTCAAACAATGCCTTCTTGCCCACGCGAAGGGATATGTTGCTTGTACTAATCATGTTCGTTACCTTTCTCTTAATCTGTTCTGTTATTATACTCAAGGGCCTGTTTGAAAATCCGCTGCCGCCATCTGACGGAAAGCCATTTTCAAACACACCCTAGTAAAAGAGGGGTCATATACGGCCCCTCTCACGCTGTTTACTCAATATCAGATTGTACAGGGAAAATACTTATTTTGCAAGGGTTTTTCACAAAATTGTGGCCTCAGTCCTTCTATTTTGTACCTTTAATCTCCACCGGGTAGTTCACTCCCTGGGAATTCACATAGGTCACGGTTACCTTATCCCCGCTGTCGCCTGCCAGGGCCCCGTCCTCTATGGGGCAGTTATCCTTTAAAAAGCTTAACTCCTGGCCGTCGTCTGTCTTCATGGTAAAGCTGCTCATGGCGTTGGCCGTGGTCGTGCCTTTCTCCGTAAGGATGCTCCATTCCTCCTGCTCCGGAAGGGCCACCACCAGGGTCACATCCTCCAGCCTGCCCAGAGGCTCTCCTATATACGCAACGGCAATCTGTACATCCTCCTCAATCTCCACTTCCACATCCCGGATATCTGACTGCCTGATATCATAATCTCTGCCGTCGTCCGCCTGAAGGGTGAACACAGAGCCGTCCTCCGTCACCTTTGTGACGGTTCCCTGAAGCATATGGTATACTTCCTTTGCCTCAGCCGCCTGCTCCGTGGTTTCCAGGACCTGGGCCGTTGTCTCCGGCGCCTTGGCGGTTTCCCCAGCCGAAGCCTGGCTGGCGGCTGTCTCCGATGTCTCCACCGCCGGTTTCCTGGCGCAGCCGGTTCCCAGTACCATGGCCGCTGCCAGTGCAGCCGCCGCTATAATCAATGAATGTCTCTTCATATTGCAATTCCTCCCATCTTATATCAGATTACCTATGAAGCTTACCATCATATCCTGTTAATTTCAATAAAGATTCCCTTAATTTTAAACGCGCCCCAATCTCCATGCCCAGGATACCCGGCATATGCCGCAGATACAGCAGCCGGAGCAGGCGTCCGGCCTTAGGTGACAGTTCCATGGCAGTCCCTTCCTTTTTTCTATAAGTATGGGCTGAATCCGCAAAAATAAGCATCTGCCCAAGGACAAATGCTTATTTTAAAACATCACTATGGTATTTCTGCAAATCACTGCGCTGCTGACCAGCCAGGCTGTAAATCAGCCGCACCACTCCCTGATAACGCCTGCCAGAAAGCCTCTGGGCAGGATAACCGGCTTTCCGGTGAGCTGCTCCATTTTCTGTTTCATTTCTTTGTTATAGCCAATGCAGTCCAGCACAATGAAATCAGGGTCGGCGTTTCTCATGTCCATGGCTGCCTGCTCCAGGCTGCAGTCCCTGTCGTATGGGTTGCACACGGTCACTGCCACATGCTTCATGACAGGGGACCACTTCCCCATGCACAGTTCCTTCTGCTTCTCATCCGGCGTCACGATTCCCACCCTGCCCCGGACTGAAAAGCAGGGAAACACAGTCTCCATCAGCCGGAAAGGGTAAATGACCGGAATCCCTCCCGACCCCAGCCGTGGAAAGGGACCGGTACACAGCAGTACCGCAAGTCCCGCTCCCTGCTCCTCCAGCCGGCTGATTCTCTCCTCCAAAAGCGGCAGCAGCTTTTTCTCATCCATAGTAACCCATGAACCGTCCCTCAGCCTTGACACCAGTACGTTTTCACAGCCCTGTTCCGGGCCCAGGGCCTCTATCTCCGCCCGGTCCAGCCCATCCAGGGCGCCTGCCTCCAGAATTTGGACATCCCGGCCCAGTATCTCTCTTATCTCAGGCACCACATCCGTGCGCGGCGACTGACCGATGGTAATAAACCCGATTTTCCCCACCGCCGTCACCGCCCCATTGTCTGGATATGGGCCATGGAGCCGTATTTTTCAATCAGCATCCGGTACTCATCCTCATCGTAGAAACGGCATTTACCCTTGCCAAATGCCTTTGCTGTCTCCAGTGCAAACCTGGCTGCCTCCTCCACATCATTCAGATGGGTGGCCCCTGTGGCACAGCCCGGCACCATGCTCTCACTGGTAATTGCAACCCCCACCACCGGGGCCCTGGTTGCCGTGGACGGCTGCAGTACGCTGTTCAGGTGGTACAGTGAATTCCCATACGGCGTGATATCCTGTATGGTAATGGGGAAGGTATAGGGCAGTTCCCCTGTGGTCATCTGCATGATATCCAGCAAATCGTCGCTGATGCGCAGGATGTACCCTTCCTTTACCGTGGGTGATATGGCAAACCCCCTGTGGTTGATGATTCTGTTTCCCTTGGTAGTGTCCACGGAAAGGATGGCATCCATATCCCCGTCCACCTCCGCCTCATTCATCACAGCCATGTCCACCGGGGAGCCCATGAAGGGCACCGGCTCATGGGGCATGGTGGGAGCGGACGGGCAGATGTGGGTGGCCACAATCACATCCCCATCCAGCTCATCCCCGTTGCGTTTCATGGTAAACAGTTTGGACGCAACCGCCAGCACTGCCAGGGCCCCGTCCCCATCGGAGACAAAACCAGTGGCATCCGGCCTGGCGCCCAGTCCGCCCAGGCGCCCCAGTATTCCCAGAGTGGGGGCTGCGCCGCCCGAAGTCTTTCCATACCGTCCCGGAATCCTGATTTTCACGAAATCAGTGGCATGTCCCTGCTGGGACATGGTGCGCACTTCCACCTGATTGGCGCCAAACTGTTCAAAGTATGTCTTTATGGCCTTTCCGGAAACAAAGCTGCTGTCCAGTATATCGTATAATTCTAAAATTGGTCGCATTAACATCCTTGTAAGCCCTCTCTCTATTTTTTCGTCCTCAGGCACTCAAAATATGTGCAGACGCTTTCTGCCAGCACCGGGTCAATAACAGGAATCCCGCATTTTCTCATGAGCAGGTCCGAAATACCGATGGTGCTCATTCCTGTGCAGGAAAGGGCGATGGAGGAGGCGCCCGCAGCCCTTAACTCCAGCGCCTTCCTGATTACACTCTCCCTCCCCTTATCCGTCATCAAATCAAGGGTGCCGTTCACTCCCTCCGGCGTTCCCAGGTTAATCAGCCTGTCTCCAAATATTCTGGCATACGGCTCCGGCGCATAGTCCGTGATACCCAGTATGCCCGGATGCGCCCCGTACCGTCCGGCCATGGCTGCCACGGAGCTGCCTGCCCCGATGACCGGAATATCCAGTTCCTCTCTCAGTTCCTCCACAGCCGGGTCGTCGGCACAGCTGACTACAACGGCGTCCGCATCCTCAAACGCCCTGGCTGCTTTTATGATTTTCGGCACTGCCTGCACCTTTAATTCCAGGCTGTGTATTCCCTCTGGCTGGTCCGGGATGCAGACCGTAAAGGTTTTAAGCGCCGGTACATACTGCTCCATCAGCCTGCCGTGGATTTCCGCCTGGGCCTGGTCCGGGAGAGTAATGACGCGGATGACTCCCACCCGGAATGTCTGATTCATATCCATCACTCCTGTCCCAGATAATCCGTAATGGCCCCGATATACACCTTGGCCGCATTGACCACATCCTGTACGTCCACTGTCTCATTGTAGGCATGGACCCCCTCCAGGTTGGCAGGTCCGTACTGCAGCGTGGGGATTCCGGCGTAGCGGAAAAATCTGGCGTCGCTGCTGGCCCACTGGTAGGTCCTGTTCAGCGGTTCCTTCCACACGTCCTCCACGTTCCTGGCAACCGCCTCCACGATTTGTGCATTCTGGGGCGTACTGTTGGGTTCGGACTTCCATCCGAAATCATAGGTCACGCCATCTGCGCCCGCTTCCCGGATAATCAGGTCCACCGCATCCTCCACCATGGCGGTGGTGACGCCCAGAGGAATCCGGATATCCACCTCCGCCTCAGCATGGTCCGGGACCATGTTGACCTTTGTGCCGCCGTTTATTTTTCCGATATTGACCGTACAATGGTTCAGCACATGGCGCGCCCCCTTTGCCTCCAGCAGCCGCTCCGCCATTGCCCTGGATTCCTCCATGACCCTTGCTGTCTCCTCATCGTACCTGGGAACAATATCCCTGATTTTTTCCATACGCTCCAGGACCCGCATCAGCTTTACGATGGCATTGTCGCCCACAAAGGGTGAAAGACTTCCATGGGCCGGGGTCCCGCTTACGGACAGCTTAATCCAGCAGCTACCCTTCTGGCCGATTTCACAGTTAAAATACCCGGTGGGCTCTGCAATCAGGCAGGCATCCCCTTTTACGGTTCCGCTCTCCACCAGCCACTTGCTGCCCCAGGCCCCGCTGACCTCCTCATCCGGAACAACGGTCAGTACAATCTGTCCGCCCAGGTCAACCTTTTCGTCCGACAGGATTCCCATGACAAAGAGCAGCCCCCCAAGACCTGTCTTCATATCAGATGTACCCCGTCCCAGTATCTTCCCGTCCCGTATCTCACCGCAGAACGGGTCAAAATCCCACTTGTCCGGATTTCCCGGAGGCACTACGTCGCAGTGCCCGTTCAGGACCAGCACCCTTCCTTCCGGATTACCCATCTTTGCCACAATATTGGGCGTATCCGGCGTGGGACGGATGATTTCCCAGGAAATTCCATGCTTTTCAAGATAATCGCAGATAAAGCGTACGATTTCCTCCACCTCTCCCGGCGGGTTCACGCTGGGAATCTGAATCATGCGGCAGCATAAATCCAGCAGCTCCTCTTTCCTCTCCTCCACCAGTTCCTTTAGCCTTTTGTTATCCATGGTTCTGTGCTCCCTTCTCCCTATTTCGTCTTCTTTCCTGTCTTCCATCCGAACAATCCGGGAAATGCCTTAATCAGGGCTGCAAAGATTACAAACTGGAATACGGAATACAGCACTGCATACCAGGCCAGGGTAAATGGCCATGTGGGATAGAATGGGTACAGCTTCAGCAGATACGCATTTCCCGCTGTGAACATGGGCTGCTCAACAAAGAACTGAAGCAGGAAAGTCAGAATGCCAAACACCAGCCAGCGTTTTTTAGGGTCCTCTATTTTAAGAATCACAAACTTCCAGATAAAGGCCCAGTAAATACCTTTTATGGGCTGGGCCCAGATATCCACAATGGGTGTGCCTGATGGAATTCCCCTTGCAATGCCCACAATGGCTCCCACCACCGGTCCGCCTGCCATACCGGCCAGGCAGGGCATCAGCGCGCCTGGGTCCATGACAAGCGGCGGCACCAGGGGTACCGAAATGCCCAGGGCACGGAAGGCAAATGCTGCGCCTCCGAATGCCGCGGCAATGCCAATCTGATTTGATGTCAGGAACGGTTTTCTCTCTTTTACGTCCAGTCTTTTTTCTTCCGCCATATTACCATCCTCCTGTCTTTCCTTATTTCTTCTTTGTAAGTTTGTAAGCAAAAATCCCCAGCAGCACCAATATCACCACCAGCGCCACCCAGTTCCAGGGATACAGCCCGTCCAGCAGCTTGGCCCCCTTCTGGTAAAATACGCGGAACAGAATGAAGAATACAAATAGTGCAACCAACCCCAGCAAACCCAGCTTCGTCTTTTTGTCCATACTCATTACCTCTCTTCCTTCATTTATCGGTTAAACAACAGGTCATAGATAAATCTAGTGTTAAACCACCCCTTTCCCACATTGAAGTAAGCGATAACGCCGAATACTGCAACCAGCCCGGCGATGACCACATAGTCCCTGTTTCTCCACTTAATTTCATGACGGTATGTGCGCTCCACCGGGTCATAGGTAAATCCCCTGGCCTCAATGGCCCTGGCAATGTCCCGCCCCTTCATGATGGAAATAAACAGGCCCGGAACTATGACCGGTATATATGCCTTAACCTTGACAAACAGGTTCTTGCTCTCAAAGCTGGCCCCCCTGGATTTCTGGGCCTCAATGACCGTGGAGAACTCCTTCTTTAACACCGGGATATAGGAAAATGCAATTCCGATGGCAATGGATGCCTCCGGCGGCACATGGCCCTTATTCAATGCCAGGACAATATCGCTGGTGGGCGTTGCCTGGGTTATAAGGTCTGAAATCCAGATAAACATAATGAACCTGAGTCCGTTTCCCAGGCCGGTAAGAATGCCGGTCATGGTCACGGGTATCTTATTCATGGGCAGAAGGTAGAAAAATACCCGTTCCCCCTCTAAAGGCGTTGCAAAGGGGAAATTCAGCAGGAAGAACAGCACAAAGGCCAGAATCAGAGGCTTTGTGGTCCTCCACACCTGATTCGCGGACACGCCTGAGCCCCGGTACAGGAGATAAATCAGCAGCATCATAACAACGGTGAGGAAGGGGTCCATTATCATGACACCCATAAGAATCAGCATCAGAAGCATCAGCATCTTGGTACGCGGGTCCAGTGAATATAAAAATGATTGTTCTATGGAATTGACCTTCATGCATTTCCCTCCTTAAATGTAATCAGAGACAGAAGCTCAAAGGCTTCCTGTACATCAATAACCACCGGCTCCTTGATTCCGGCCTGCTGCAAAAGCCGAGTAATCTGCGGGGATTCCAGGTTGGAAGAATTCAGAAGCTCCTCCCGGGCAAACACCTCCCTGGGGATTCCCTGGGCAATAACCTGCCCGCTGTGCATCACCACAATACGGTCCGAGTACTCCGCCGCAATGCTCATGTCATGGGTGATAACCACAATGGTCTTGTGCAGTTCCGTGTTCAGCCATTTTACCATATCCATCATTTCATGGCTCTGACGCGGGTCCTGTCCCGTGGTTGGCTCATCCACCACCAGCACATCGGGCTTCATGGCAAGAATGGCGGCCACTGCAATCTGCTGGCGCTGTCCCTTGCTCAGGTTATAGGGGTTCTGGTCAAACAAATCCTCTATTTTCAGGAAACGTCCCACCTCGCTGACCGACTCTTCTATTTCCTGCTGGGGCCACCTTAAGTTCTTTGGGCCGTAACACAGCTCATCCTTTACCACCGATGAGAAAATCTGGTGGTCCGGGTTCTGGAAGCAGTAGCCCACGCTCTGGGAGAGCTTTGCCACCGTACTGTCCGAGGTAGCCACCCCCTTTACCCGGACCGTGCCGGAGGTAGGTTTATGGAGCCCGTTAAAATGCTTTACAATGGTGGTCTTTCCGGAACCGTTCTGGCCCACAATGGAAAGAAACTCCCCCTCATACACATCCAGGCTGACCCCGTGAAGCACTTCCACCTCTGGGGTATATCCAAAATGCAGGTCCCTGACTTCAATGATGGGCTTGTCATAGGACGGAGGATTGGTAAAACGGGCGGCTGTCTCCTTCATCTTCTCCAGCGGCAGCTGAGAGGGGAGCGCTTCCTTTAACTCCCTGACCGCTTCTTCAAAGCAGGTAGTGGGAAACAGCTCCGCCATGCCATGGTCCGACAGCAAATTGATGATTTGGTTCATCTGGGGGGCCACCACCCCGATTTCCTTTAACTCCTGATAGTGGTGCAGCACCTCCACCGGCTTTCCGTTAAAGGCAATCCCTCCTTTGTCCATTACAATAATCCGGTCCACCAGGCCGATGATTTTCTCCAGCTTATGCTCCACGATAATGGCTGTTTTGTTCATATCCCCCGCCACCCTCTCCATCAGCCGGAACACCAGGTCGCTTCCCAGGGGGTCCAGATTGGAGGTGGGTTCGTCCAGCACATAGATTTCAGGCTCCATAGCAAGGACGGAGGCATAGGCCACTGACTGCTGCTGTCCGCCGGACAATGCCTGGGGCGGCCTGCGCATCAGCTTTTCCATACCCACGTATCCGGCATACTTGTCCACCAGGGCATTGATGGTATCCACGGGAAGTCCCTTGTTCTCAGGCCCAAAGGCTATCTCGTCCTCCACCGTTGCGCAGGTCAGCTGGCCGCTTGGGTCCTGGAACAGCATCCCGGATATGAATGCCATCTGTCCGATGGTGTACTTGGATATGTCGGCTCCCTTTATGTAAATCTTTCCTTCAATGCCGCCGCCGTAGGATTCCGGTATTATCCGGTTGAGCATGGAGCACAATGTGGTCTTTCCTGCTCCGGAAGGTCCTGTTATAAGAACGATTTCCCCTTCCTCAATGCTGAATGAGACGTCCTTCACCGCAGGTATATCCGCTCCCGGGTAAGTGTAGGACACATGCTCAAATCGGATGATTTCTTCTGCCATATTGATTCCTCCTTATTGTATTAAAAAAGAGCCCGTGCAAAATCAGATAATTCTGCCCCTCCATATCATTCGGACTCTACTTCTTCGCAAAGTGCTGTATATTTTCTGTCTATAATTATAAAATTTTTATAAAATCATATCTATGTGCACCACGTATGAAAGCACAAATTGCCAGTTGTGCAACTAGCACAACTGGCAATCTGCTGTCTGCCGGTCCGTGACCTATGGTTTAAAAAACGGAGCCATCCGCAGGGCGATTCCCAGCTCCAGCAGCTTATCCCTGCGGGACAGGTCGTATCCTGTGATTGTCTCTATTTTCTTGATTCTGTATGCCAGGGTATTGCGGTGCAGGAACAGGGCATCCGCTGTCTGTGTCCTGATTCCCATATTGTGCACCAGCTCGCTCAGGGTCTTCAGAAGCTCTGTCTGGTTCTCCCGGTCATAGGCCTGGAGCTTTCCCACGGTTTCCTCAATGTATCCCCGTATATATTCCTGGTTTGCCCCCCGAATCAACGCGTGCTCAAAGTTTACATCCTTAATAAAAACCACCGGCTTGTCCAGGATTTCCCCTATCCTGATGGCATCGCGGGCATCCTCATAAGCATTTTTAAGTCCCAGATAATGGTCTGTGTTCTTGGATATACCGGCTGTCAGACGGAATCCCATGGCCTGTATGCCCCATGTCTGTATCTGGTCCAGTATCGGCGGGACCTGGCTCCGGCACTTGGACGGGATAATGCAGGAAAAGCTGTCGCTTTTGGGTATCACCAGACACTCCACATTGTAATACCAGAAGGTTTTCTGTATGAGATGGCAGGTCCTCTGCTTGACCTGAATCACATCCTCCTCCGTCTTTTTCTGGATATACTTTTCAAAGTTATAAATGTCCAGCACCACGATGAATACAGGCAGCTTGGGCCAGTTCAGATAATCGGAGCGCAGGACAGCCTCCTCCTCGCTCTTGATGTTGCCCATGATAATGTCCAGGAAAAAACTGGTCCCCATCATGTTCTGGTGCTGGTAAATCACCTCCAGCTTGGAAAACTCCAGGGCAAATGCAGTAACCGCCTGGTCCAGGACAATCCTGTCCCTGTCCTCCAGCTGGTCTGTCTCTATTTCAGCGAAAATGTAACCGCAGGGCCTGCTTTTTAAATATATCTTGCGTATCTCAACCACATGGTCATCAAACCGTATGCACAGTTCCTCCTGGTTGTAGGGCATCTTGCCCACGGCCTTCATCAGCTGGTCCCACACATCCTCCCCCAGGGTACTGCTGAAATAGCCCCCGGAGGGGAATTCCAGCTTCTTATTCATGCTATCGTCAAACAGGGTAATGGGCTTTTCCAGAAGGCTGTACAGAACCTTTCCCACCCGGTCCAGGCCTCCGCCGTTAAGCTCCAAATCCGTGAATTTTTTGTAGATTTCGTTCCTGTAATCCAAAAGCATGTTCTGCTCGTCCACAATCACCCGCATCAGGGCGTTAATCAGCTCGATAAAAGGCTTTGCGTCCGGTATCTCAATCAGCGGGACTTTAAGCTGCTCCGCCAGCACCAGGCACTCGTCCGGGAGCGAGCCGATGAACCTGGTCTTAATCATGATTCCCGCTGCCTGGGCCTTATGAAGGCTGGTGATGAGGTGCGATAAAAACTTCTTATCACTTTTTATGGAGTATCCCGTGGTAATCAGCAGTTCATTCTTCTTCAGCCACAGGGTTATGTCCGGTATTTCCATGGTGTCTATGCATGTTATGGGATTGCCGGTTCCCCCGGCGCCTGCAACCAGCTTACAGTCCCTGAGGCAGTCCAGCTCCAGCGCATCTTTAATCGTAAAGGACATGTGCGTCATCCCCTTATCTTTTGTCCAAGTTTTTGCCAACGTTAACCTGCTCCGTACCTGTTTTTCCAGCATATCATAAAGTGGACCAAATAGCAAAATATGATTCTTTTTAAACAGGCTTCATGACAAAAGGCCGCAGGATGAAAGGAATGTCCGCCTCATGTTTATGGGCATCCCGTTCATCCTGCAGCCTTTTATATGACCGTCATCCGCATACCTGTCTCCCCGGTGCTTTGCTGCATTAATTCAGCAAAGCTCCATACCGCCCCAGAAAGCTCTGGGTCCTCTCGTTATCCGACGCAAATACCTGCTCCGGCGTACCCTCCTCCACAATGACGCCGTCTGCCATAAACACCACCCGGTCTGATATATCCCTTGCAAAGGCCATCTCATGGGTGACAATCACCATGGCGATATCCAGGTCCGCCAGGGATTTGATGACCTTAAGCACCTCCCCGGTCAGTTCCGGGTCCAGGGCTGAGGTAGGTTCGTCAAAGAACAGTATCTTGGGATTCAGGGCCAATGCCCTGGCAATGGCCACGCGCTGGCACTGGCCGCCGGACAGCTGGCAGGGGTATGCGTTCTCCTTGTCCTCCAGGCCCATTTTCTTAAGCAGGGCCCTGGCTTCCTCATACACCTCATCCCTGTCCCTTTTCTGCACATGGATGGGGGCGTCCGTGATGTTCTTCATGACAGAGTAATGGGGAAACAGGTTGAAATTCTGGAATACCAGGCCGTACTGGCTCTGGATTTCCTTCAAATCCTTCTTTGAGGCATACACAGCCTTCCCGCCTTCTGTCCAGGCGGCCCGCTTTCCCAGGTACACAACTTCCCCGCTGTCCATGGTTTCCAGCATGGTGGCGCACCGCAGCAGGGTGGATTTGCCTGAACCGGAGGGACCGATGACAGACACGATTTCCCCCTCCTCCACACGGAGGGATATATCCTTTATAACTCCCAGCCCGTCGAAGGACTTTTCCACATGATTTAATTCCAGCAGCTTCATAATCCACAATCCTCCTGTTTTCAGACACACTCTAACGGTAATAATCCATCTTCTTCTCAGCCCACTCCATGCCGACCGCCACGACCAGGTTAAAAATGTAATAGAACAGCCCTGCCGCCACAAAGGGAATCATGTTGGTCTGGGACGCTGCCAGGGCCTTGGCTATGGAAAACATCTCCGCCACGCTGAGCGTAAAGGCCAGGGAGGTATCCTTGACCAGGGTGATAACCTCGTTGGTCACAGACGGAAGAATCCGTTTGATGACCTGGGGAAGTATGATTTTGAAAAAGGTCTGGAACCGGCTGTAGCCCAGAATCCGGGCCGCCTCATATTGGCCCACAGGCATGGACTGGATGCCGCTTCTGTAGATTTCAGCGAAATAGGCAGCATAGTTGATTACGAATCCGATGAAGGTGGCCCACAGGCGGTAGCCGCTGCCCACCTTGATGCGGAACAGGTAATAGGGTCCGAAATACACCACCATGAGCTGCAGCATCAGGGGTGTGCCTCTCATGATGGATATGTACACCTTGACAATGGCCTGAAGCACCCGGTTCCCGGACATGCGTCCAAAGGCCACCAAAAGGCCCAGCGGAAGGGAAAATATAAGCGTCACCAGGAATATCTGGATACTGGTTCCCATACCTCCTGCCAACTGAATCAACATCTGTTCAATTGTCATCTTACCCATAACTTCGTACCTGCCTTTAACATTTATGCCGTATAAAGCCGCTGCAGACCAGCCGGTCCGGACAGCGGCTTTTATGCTAACAATTCAAACAACGCGTCTGTTACTTACCAATCGTGGTAACGTCCTCGCCAAACCATTTCTCAGATACGGACTTAAGTGTTCCGTCGGCAGCCATCTCCTCCAGGGCAGCCTGCACCTTGTCCCGGAGCTCCGTATTGCCCTTCTTAAATCCAACGCCGTACTCCTCTGCGGACAGGCTGTCCTCCAGAATAATGAAGTCTGCATTTCTCTGCTGGATCTGATATCCGGCCACAATTACGTCCATGGCAATGGCATCCACTGCACCCTGTTCCAAATCCATGAAAGCTGAGTTATAGTCAGCCGTGGTAAGCAGCTGCTTGAAGGTAGCTGTCAGGTCAGGCGCTTCCTTTAACGCTGCCTCTGCGGAGGAGTCTACCTGGCACTCCACAATCTTGCCTGCCAGGTCTGCCTGGCCGGCAATCCCGGAATCCTTAGCCACAACAAATACCTGGGTATTGGCCATGTACGGCTCAGACCATGTATAGGCGTCCTCACGCCCTGTCATGGTAAATCCGTTCCAGATACAGTCGATGTTGCCTGCCTCCAGCTCCATATCCTTGGAATCCCATGCAATGGGCTGCGCCTTGTACTCCAGTCCCAGACGCTTTGCCACTTCCTGGGCCAGCTCCAGGTCAAATCCTGTATATTCACCGTCATCTCCCATGAATCCCATAGGCGGGAAATCCTGGTCAAATCCTACTATCAATGTTCCTCCGGCACTCTCTGCCGCTGCCTCTGACGCGGCCTCGCTCTCTGTCTCTTCAGATGCGCCCTCAGCCTTGGCGGTGTCTGCCGCTGCCTCAGTTGTCTCTGCCTTTGTCTCTGTGGCTGCTCCCTTTGAGCCGCCGCATCCTGCCAGGGATAATACCATCACCGATGCAAGGGCCAGGCTAAATAGTCTCTTTTTCATAATAAACGTCCTCCTCTTATTCCGCTGTTTCTGTCCAGCGGCTCCTTACGGTCTTTTGACACGCTATCATATTAGCACACTAAAGCGCCTGTGTAAAGGACATTTTATATGGCAAAACTGACAAATCTTCACCCCGCCGTCCCCCTCCCTGAAAATCAGGGCAGGACCGGGGCTTACAGAAACTTCTTAAGCTCCTCCAGGCTCCTCACCTCATAATCCGCCTTTATGCCCTCAGGCAGCATCTGCCCGCCGGGGTTATACCAGCACGTATAGGTACCAGCTGCCATTCCTCCCCTGATATCCGATGCAGGGGAATCACCTATGAGCAGCATACGCCGGGGATTTGCATTGGGTATCCTGGAAAAACAGTAATCAAAATATTCCTTCCGGGGTTTCTGGCTTCCCGCATCCTCAGACACAAAAATATCCTTCATGAAACCGTCCAGCCCCGAGGCGGACAGCCGTTTATACTGGGTGGATGACGTGCCATTGGTGACCACATATAAATCATATCTGTCTCTCAGGTAAGCGCACAGGTCCAGGGCCCCGTCAATTAAGAAGGCCGACCCGTCCAGCTGGCTCCGGTACAGCTTCTCCGCCTCACGGCCGTCCACCCTCCTGCCCAGACGGCCGAAAAACGCCTCAAAACGCTGCCATACCAAATCCTCCTTGGTCACTTCCCCCCGTTCAAAGGCAGACCAGAATCCTTCATTGATTTCATGGTATAATTGAAGCCGTTCCTCCGAAGGCTCAAACCCATACTGCTCAAGCACCACCTTCATGCCCTGCTTCTCCGACATGCCGAAATCCAGCAGCGTTCCGTCCACGTCCAGAAGAATCACATCAAACTTCCGTTCCCTGCTCTCCATAAACCACATTTCCTCCGCAAACCGTATATATTACCCTGCCTGTCAATGTCCTGCCCAGGAAGGGACTGTTGGACGACTTGGACTCAAACCCTTCCACGGTCCACTGCCTGTCCTCATCAAAGAGCACCAAATCCGCCGGTGCACCTGCCTCCATACGCCCGCAGTCCAGCTTATACAGCCTGGCCGGATTCAGGCTCATCTTTTCCATGAGTTCCATCAGCGTGAGATGGCCCGCCTTCACCAGATTGGTAATGCCCAGTGCCAGGGCAGTCTCCAGTCCCAGTATGCCGCTGGGCGCCTGTGTCAGAGGCCGTTCCTTCTCCTCCCTGCTGTGGGGCGCATGGTCCGTTGCAATCATGTCTATGGTCCCGTCCTTAAGCCCCTCAATCAGCATCTGCCTGTCTGCCTCTGTTCTTAAAGGCGGGTTCATCTTAGCCAGGGTTCCGTACTTTAACACGGCTTCCTCTGTCAGGGAGAAATGGTGGGGCGTCACCTCGGCCCACACCTTTGCCCCCAGCTTCTTGGCCAGGCGTACCATCTCCACGGAATGTCCTGAGCTGATGTGCTGGATGTCCACGGTGGCGCCTGTATCCAGGGCAATCATACAGTCCCTGGCCACCAGGGAGTCCTCTGCCAGGGCCGGTGAGCCGTAGATACCCAGCTCTTCGGAAATCCGTCCGTGGTTGATTCCGTTTTCCCTGATGAAATGCTTGTCCTCCTCATGGAAACTGAGAACCGTATCCAATCTGGCCGCCTCCTCCATAGCGGCTCTGACAAAGGTTCCCTCCATCAGGGGAATTCCGTCGTCCGTAAATCCCGCTGCCCCGGCTGCCAGAAGCCCTTCCATATCGGTCAGCTCCCTGCCTGCAAATCCCTTTGACACAGCGGCGCAGCTTAACACATGGATGCCTGTCTTCTTCCCCTCTTCCAGCACATAGCGCAGCGTCTCCCTGTTGTCCACAATGGGATTGGTGTTGGCCATGCACACCACCGTGGTAAAACCGCCCTTTGCAGCCGCCCTTGCCCCGGTATGGATGTCCTCCTTGTACGTGGGACCGGGATCCCGGAAATGCACATGGACATCCACCAGGCCAGGCGCCACCACCAGGCCCTCCGCCTCAATCACCTGCTCGTAATCCCGTTCCCCGGGGCCAAAACCCGCTGCTTTGGCTGCCCCGCCCTGGTCAGCCGGAAATATCCCTGCTATCCTGTCTCCGTCCAAAACCACATCCGCCTTTATATCCAGCCCTTCTGCGGGTCCCATAACCCGTCCTGCGCGAATCAAAATCATAATCTTTCCCTCTCTTTATTCCAATCATTTACGGGTACTGCCTGCTACACCAGGAATTCCTCTCCCCGCCTGTGTATTTCACGTATCCTGTCCTTGTAAGCCCCGGCGCAGGGCAGGGCCCTGAACCTGGCCGCCGCCTGATAATCCTCCCAGAAATGCATGGGAAACACCACGTCCGCCCCCACCATTCTCATGAAGTCATCCATCCCCAGAAAGAAATCCTTTTCCTGCCTGGGGTCAATAAGCATAAAGGCCACATCAATATGGCGGCCGGCCAGCCGGTCCATTTCCCGGTGGAACCGCTGGCTCATCCTGATATTGTCGGCCTCCGGTTCCCCCTCCCATACCCAGTTGTTTAAATCCCCTGCGTGGTAAAGGGTCCTGCCCTCCAGGCTGACCAGAAACGCAACCCCTTCATCCGTGGACTTAAACGCCTGGATGTCCACCGGATGTCCGGCTTTGTCCTTCAGGCTCACTTCCTCCCCCGGTCCCAGGAATACGGTCCTGCCCAGGAGGTCCTCCGGCACCTGCCTGGTCCAGATATCGTCAGACAGCACATAGGTCACGTTCCCGCGGCTTTCCTCCAAATCAAATATGGAACGGGAAAAATGGTCCCCATGCCGGTGGCTGGCAAACACAAACAGCGGCTTTTCCCTGTCCGTCTCCGGAATACTGCCCTCAAAATAGTCAAACAGAAGTACGGCATGGTCAAGCTCCGCCATAAAACTGCTGTGATGGATATAAGTTATTTTCATATCGGTCATCTCCCATCCCTTCTAATATGTTTAATAGTAACATAAACCGCAATTCCCGTATAGTTATTTTATCCGGTTTTCCATTTATATACAGAAACAGGCAGCACCCGCCGGTTATCATGAACCAGCCGGGCGCTGCCCGCCGGACAACGCATCCCTGCATTCTTTTAGTTACACTGCATGGTAAAAGGTCTTCCATTTACCGCTGGCAAACCTCCGCCCAAACAGGGCGGAACGGACCGTCCAGTCCGCAATCATGGCCCACCACACGCCCACAGCCCCCATGCCGAGCCCCACTGCCAGCACATAGCTGAACCCGATACGGAATATAACCATGGACAGGATGGACACGCACATGGGAAACTTCACATCGCTGGCCGCCCTCAGCACATTGGCCAGGCAGAAGGAGGAGGGCCATAAAAATACGGCGCAGCCGTCATGAATCAGCACCAGCACGGCTCCCAGCTCCAATGCTTCTCTGGACAGTCCATATAGGCTGAGAGAAAGCGGCATAGTCAATATAACGGCTATACAGCAAAGCCCGTTGACGATATATGTAATTTTCATCATTTTCTTTGCATAGTATCCGGCCTGGTCAAAATCGCCTGCTCCCACACAGCGTCCCACCACCGTAATCATGGCCAGATTCATGGCCTGGCCCGGCAGCACGCCCATTCCGTCCAGGTTATTGGCAATGGCGTTGGCAGCTATCTGGGTGGTGCCGAACATGGCAATGATTCCCACCACCAGAACCCTGCCCAGCTGGAAGATGCTGTTCTCAATCCCATTGGGTATGCCTATGCCCAGTATCTGCTTTACCATCCTGAAATTAAATTTCCATTTTCCTCCGATAAAGATATCCAGATTCTGGCTGCCCAGCCGCACCAGAAGGATGAAGCAGGCAGTCATACGGGAAATCAGGGAAGCAGCAGCAGCGCCTGCCACGCCCCAATGGAACACAAAAATGAACAGGGAATCCCCAATAACATTGATAATGTTCATAATAATGGACGCCTGCATGGATATCTTGGAATTCCCCATGGACCGGAACAGGGCTGCGCAGGAATTATAAACAGCCAGGAAGGGGTAAGACAATGCGGATATGGTCAGATAAACCAGCGCATTGGCCATCACATCCTCCGCCACCCCGCCGTAGAGCAGCACCAGCACGCCCCTGCGCAGCAAAATGCAGAGTCCCATGATGATAAGAGATAAGGTTCCGGTTATTAAAATCAGCTGATTTGCTGACTGACAGGCCCTGTCCCTCCGCCTCTGCCCCAGATACTGGGAGGATACCACGGCGCCGCCGGTTGCCACAGCTGCAAATATATTGATAAACAGGGTGTTGACCATGTCCACCAGGGATACTCCGGAGGTAGCGGCCTCCCCTGCGCTGGATACCATCATGGTATCCACCATTCCTACGGATACAGCCAGTATCTGCTCCACAATAAGGGGCAGTATCAGCCGTTTTAAATCTTGGTTGGAGAACATCCGGGCTCCGGCTTCATTTTGTTCCATCAGCAGCATACCATCCTTTGTGTCCCGCTTTTTTTCCTGAATAATCCGCGGGATGCTTTCTTAAAAAAGCCTACTCCAACCGCCATTTCCCGTCAATCTGTAATTTACCCAAAAATATGGGGCAATCAAATGGCCTCCCCGTCCGCTTTCCACAAATCCGGCAATTTCCGTAAAACTACAGCCCGTAAAACAAGGGTGAGCCCGGCCCCAGAGGCAGTCCGGACATATACCAGACAGAAAACATCGCAATCCATCCCAGGAGAAAGGCCCCTGAATAGGGCAGCATGGTGGAAATGACGCTTCCGATGCCTGCCTCCTTATCGTATTTTTGGAAAAATGCAACTGTCAGCACGAAAAAGGGCATCAGGGGCGCAATGATATTGGTGCTGGAATCCCCTATCCGGTATGCGGCCTGGGTCAGCTCCGGCGAAAGACCCAGGCGCATGAACATGGGGACAAAGACAGGCGCCATAATGGCCCATTTAGCTGAATCCACTGCTATAAAGATATTGATGCCTGCTGTCAGCACAATGAAGCAGATTACCAGGGGAAGTCCTGTAAATCCCACTGACTGGAGGAAGCCAGCCCCTTTGACGGAAATAATGGTACCCAGGTTGGAATAATTAAAGCAGGCTGTAAACTGCGACGCAAAGAAAATCAGCACCATGAAACCGGCCAGGCCGCTTATGGAATGATTCATAAGGGCCACCGCATCCCTGCTGTTCTTCACGGTGCCGGCTCCAATGCCGTATGCCAGACCGGGAAGCAGGAACAGGAGCATCATGAAAAAAATAATGCTGTCCATAAAGGGGGAGTTGAGGAAGGAATGGGTTACGGGGTCCCTAAGCAGTCCGCCGGACGGCACCGCCAGGACAGCTATGAAAACCCCATACACCAGGGCCGTGATGCCGGCCCAGGCCATGCCTCTCTTCTCATTTTCCCCGATATCTTCCACGTTTCCTGTCTCTTCAGGCACCCATGGACCCAGCCGTGGCTCCACCAGCCTGTCCGTCACAAGGGTACCCAGAACCGTGATTAGGACTGTGGATGCCACCATGAAATACCAGTTGCAGACAGGAAGTACTGTATACACGGGGTCAATCATGCGGGCTGCCTGGGTGGACATTCCTGCAAACATGGGGTCATTGGTGCCAATCAGAAGATTGGCGCTCCATCCGCCTGACACGCCTGCAAATGCCGCCGCCAGCCCGGCCGCGGGATGGCGGCCAAAGGCCATAAAAAGCACTGCCCCCAGGGGGACCAGGACCACATACCCGGTGGATGAAGCAATGTTGGACATGATACCCAGAAACACAACCACCGCAGTAGCAAGGGGTTTTGGCGTGGAGGCAGCTACCCTGCGCAGCAGGGCGGACATAAACCCGGTACCGTCTGCCACCCCCACCCCAATCATGATGGTAAAAACAGTTCCCAGTGCAAAAAAGCCTGTAAAGTTAGACACCACCGCGGTGACCATATACCGGATGCTGTCCGGTGCCAGAAGGCTCACCGCCTCCACTGTCTTCTCTGTAATCTCTCCGTTTGTGCGGTCCAGAAAATCGTATGTGACGGACAATCCCAGGAATCCGCACAGGGCGGACAAAAGGATTACAAGCCCTGTCAGTATCAGGAATATCACTGCCGGGTCAGGCAGCCTGTTCCCCACCCGCTCCACGGTATCCAGAGCGTTTAAAACAACGCCTTTTTTCTGCCCTTTATCTGCCAAAACAGTTCCTCCAATCATGCAGTAATTATGTGTTGGGTTTATCTTTCCCCTCTTTACCGTCTTATATTACACGGTCCTGTTAATTGCAGGAACCTGGCGGCGGGAAAGAGCGCCTGGGCAGTGATTTGTTATTTTGTCAGATAGTTTTTGTATGGCCGCCAATTTTATTGGCCTATAACACAACGCCGTTCCAGTTATTTCCCCCTCCGCATTATACACTTTAGATAAAAAAACCAAAAAATCTTCCCAATTTGCCGTCATTGTTTCAGAAGGCATTGTGAATTAAAATACAAGCATACAAGACATGGGAACGTGAAACGAAATGTTAGTAAAAGAAAAGGGGAAAACAATGGAGGGGAAGAAAAAAGGATTATCTCTAACAACACAGATACTGATTGCCACGGCAGGCGGTATTGTCTTCGGGTCTTTGATTGGGCCATGGGCTTCAAATTTAAAATTTATCGGCGATATTTTCATCCGGCTTATCCAGATGTCGGTCGTACTTCTGGTAATGACCGCGGTTGCAGGCGCAGTCGGAAGCGGCGACGGGCAGGATGTGGGAAAGATGGGATTTCACACCTTTAAGTGGATTATCTTTTTCACCATATTATCCGCGGGACTGGGCGTTGTACTGTCCACAGTCATTAAGCCCGGCCTTGGTATTGAGATTGCCAACGCTGAGGCCATTGCCAATGCAACAGCGGAAACAGCCTCTCTTCAGGACACACTGTTAGGCTTTGTATCCACAAATATCATTGGCTCCATGGCTGACAGCGCCATGGTTCCATGCATCGTTTTCGCATTGTTCTTCGGCACAGGCATGGGTACCTATACACGCCAGAGCGGCAACCGGAACATGGTTGAGTGGGTAACTGGTTTTAATACCATTATCACCAATATCATTAAGGCAGTCATGCATGTCGCGCCAATCGGAATCTTCTGCCTGCTGGCAAATGTGGCTGGCTCCACTGGTTTTAAGGTCATCATTCCCATGATTAAGTTCCTGGGAGTACTGCTCATAGGCGACGCAATCCAATTCCTTATTTATGGCCCGCTGACAGCCGCGCTCTGCAAGGTAAATCCGGCTAAGATGCCTAAGAAATTCGCTAAAATGTCCATGATGGCCGTGACAACCACCTCCGGCGCAATCTGCCTTCCAACCAAGATGGAGGATGCGGTTGTAAAGTTCGGCGTAAGCCGTAAAGTCGCTGATTTTACCGGACCCATTACCATGTCCATGAACAGCTGCGGCGCAGCGCTGTGTTATGTGGCTGCTATCTTCTTCATGGCGCAGTCCACCGGTATCCAGCTGACCACCTATCAGATGGGAATGGCAATTCTGCTGTCATGTCTGATGTGCATGGGGACCATCGTTGTGCCGGGCGGTTCCGTCATCGTATATACCTTCCTTGCATCCTCCCTGGGACTGCCGCTGGAAAGTATTGCTATCCTCATTGGCATTGACTGGTTCTCCGGAATGTTCAGAACGCTTATGAATGTTGATGTCGATGTCATGGTAGGCATGCTTGTATCCAGCAAGCTGGGGGACCTGGACAGGGATGTGTTTAATGAGGTAAAAACAGTTCAGTATTAATGCTTAATCATCTGCTGCAAATAAGATAAAACAAAACGCGTGTCTGAAGCTCACTCCCCGCCATACTGCATGGACGGGGAGTGAAGCTGCAGGCACGCTTCTGTATATTTGGGGCTTATTTGCATGTTCAGTTACATCAATCTTTCTCTTATGGCCTGTTCCTGTTCGTCAAAGAGCAAATCCTTATTATACTGGTAATAGCGTTCGCACTCATATTCATCCAGGAACCGCACACACGCCTCGCTGGTATTCAGTTCCGTGACAAATATAACCATTTCCTGGCCATTTCCAAAGGCCGCCTCCATAAAGTCAAAGGCGTGTTCCAGGCAGCTGCCGCAGTCCTCCTTCATTGTCTCATAGCAGTCGCTCTGCTCCATAAATTTTTTGCGCACCCATTCCCAGGCCTGCTCCCTGTTCTCCACGGATTCCATTCTCATCTGCCGGGCATATTCCTCCAGCGTGATACGCACGCCCAGGCACAGGCGGTCCTCCCGCCTTCCTGCGAGCCCGCTTTTCTTCCTGCGGAGGCGCTCCCTTTCCAGCTCCCGGGCCAGACACCCAAGAATTCCGTCAGGCGCTGCGCCATCTGCAGACTTCCCTGTCCCGCCCATCATCTCCTGGCGGTATCTCTTAAGCTGCTCCATCAGAAGTTCCATGGTTTCATTCTTCTCCCACAGCTTCTTAAACCCTTGCGTCAGTTTAGATAAAAGCAGGCCCGCAACACTGAGGCGTTCATCAAAGGGCGCTCTGGCCACCCGGTCACACAGCTCCTGTCGTATGGTGCCCTGTAAAATCTCATCCACCTGATACTCATTCTGGTATTTATAATACAGCTCCAGGTAATTTGCGAAATCCTTTGCAATTTGGGGATGCTGGATGTACTGGCTGACCACATCCCGGTCAGCCCTTTTGTCCAGGCTTTCATATACCAGAATCAGCTGGGACAAATCTTCCCAGCCCCTTGGCGTGGCGAACAGCTTTCCGTCCACCGTTGTCTCAATCCGGCAGAAATTCTGCCCCTTGATGCTGAGGTAGGAGATAATGGCCGGGTGGATGTTCTCCCGGTACGCATACTCCTTCCACACCCCCAAATCCGGCTCCACGTCAATCCGCTTAATCCGGTCCAGGGTGACCACATCAAATTCCCTCACCGACTTGTTATATTCCGGGGGATTGCCCGCAGCAGCGATTATCCATCCCTCCGGTATCTTATGGTTTCCAAAGGTCTTGCACTGGAGGAATTGCAGCATGGTGGGAGCCAGGGTCTCGGATACACAGTTGATTTCATCGATAAAGAGAATCCCTTCCTCCAGTCCGGTTTCTTCCATCCGGTCATAGATGGAAGCCACAATTTCGCTCATGGTGTACTCCGTCACCGCATACTCTTTTTGGCCATAGGTCTTTTTTTCAATAAAGGGAAGGCCCACCGCACTCTGTCTGGTGTGATGGGTGATGGTATAGGATACCAGCCCAATCCGGCATTCCCTGGATATCTGTTCCATAATCTGTGTCTTTCCCACTCCGGGCGGACCGATGAGCAGCACCGGCCTCTGCCGGATGGACGGTATGACATACTCCCCATTCTCATCCTTTAACAGGTATGCTTCTATGGTATCCTTTATCTCTTCCTTAGCCCGCTTAATATTCATGTCCTGTTCTCCTGCTCTGCGGGATACTAAAATGCATCCCTGTTCTGTTTTCCCGGCCTGTACTCCATGAGCTGTTCCTCCTCCAGCACCACCTTCATGGCCCAGGGCGGCACGGACTCATCGGAAAACATGTTTTCGATAAACACAAAGGCCGCGTCATAGGCGGGGGCCTGCACCGGATAGATTCCCTTGCCGTCCGTGAAATAAATAAGCCCCTTAAGGGAGGCTGCCTGACGGCTTTTCTTAAGCCCGTTCACATACTCAAATGCCGGTCTGAAATCCGTTCCGCCGCTTCCTGCAATCGCAAAATCATCCATATATGCCTTCAGCTCATCCTGACTGGTTACCAGCACATCGGACTGCACCGCGTCATCGCACTGTATGATGTGTATATGGACCTTCTTAAAATAACTCTCAGTCTCCGACAGCACATCGTAAGTCTCTTCCAGAAACCGCTTCACCAGTTCTCCGGAGCAGGACATGGAGGTGTCGATGACAATGGCAAAATCTTCTACCCGGTAAATCTCCCTGGACTCCAGCGGCTCAATCAGAGGCATGTTGCCGTAGAGGGAAAGGCCGTAGGTGTAAAACGCATAGTCAAAGGAGTCCGGGTCCACCTGCATCTCTTCCTTCAGAACCGCAAACTTCCGAAGGAACCGGCTGTAGTCGTACCGCTCCCGGTTCTCCACCCGCACTTCCTCCAGCAGGCTCCGGTTGTCCTCCGATGCGTCCTTTGAGCCTGTTTCCAGTTCTGTCTGCATCCTATCCCGGTTATCATTCCACTGGTTCTGCCTGGACCGGGCGATTTTCGGACGGCTCTCCTGTTCCCACAGGTCATGGCTGTCCACGAAAAATTCAGCTCTCAGCATATCCAGACGGCGTTCAGGAAGCTCCATCTCCAAAAGAACCCTGTAAACCCGCTCCGCAGTCAGTACCGGCGTCACAGCCCGCCCGCCGCCGCCCTTCTTTCCCGCCCTGCTTTTTTCCGCCAGGGCCTTCTCCAGCCTGAGATACATTTCCCGCCTCAGGGCACTCCTTGGCACATGGACACATTTCTGGTATAGTCCGTCAATGACGTACTCCATGGCAATATCGCAGGACAGGTCCCAGTATCCCTTATCCCTGTCCCTTCGCGTATACATATGGCAGAACAGGCAGTGGAACAGCATATGGAGGTAACCCCGGTTCACCAGCGTCCTCCCCCTTTTGTACAGCCCCAGCAGATAATCCGGCCCGTAGTAAATCAGATGCCCGTCCGTCCCCAGGCCGTCCCGTCCCCAGTCAGCCTCAAAGCCCAGGCTGCTGAGGGACACGTCCAGAAACTTCATATTCACATACAGCTCGCTTCTGGCCTGGTAGAGAATCCTGGTACACAGGGTAACCTGGTCCAGCTCCTCCAGCTGCCGTTTCCTGACAGGGTCTGTCATGACTGCCGCCCTGCTGTCATGGTCGCATGCTCTTCCTTTAATTCCTGGTACAGATGGTAAAAGGTCCACTCGCTGTTATGCTCTGTCAGCACTGCCTTAAGGGCAATCCTGGGCACGCCGGCCCTGCGCAGTCCGGCCAGCAGCATGTCCAGTCTCTGGCTTGAAAACTGTTTTAATACCATGACCTCCTCCGGTATGACCGGGAGCTCATCCGGTCCGGCTTTGATTTCCGCTGTCCCAGTTTCCGCTGCCTCAGTTTCCGCTGTCCCGGTTTCCGCTGCCTCAAAGCCTTCCATCCCGGCCAGGTATCCCACCTTTTCCAGAACCTGTTCCGGTCCTATATTCTTTATGCGCACGCCCATGCGGACCAGTACGCTCTTCATCATGGCCACATGCTTCATTGTCTCCGGTCTGCCCGGATTATAGTACAGCACTGTCTCCATCATCTTTGCCATGTTCTGCCATCTCCTTTCAACAGGGCCTGTCCGCCCCCCAATCCCGGCATTTCCTTCTCCCTGCGCCTACTGGCCAAACAGCTCCTGGCTGTCAAGCATCAGGGTAAAAGGCCCGTCATTGAGAAGCTCCACCTTCATGTCTGCTCCAAACCGTCCCTTTTCCACCACATCCACATGGGTTCTGCACCGTTCCATAAAGTGCTTATACAGGGACTCCGCCATCTGGGGAGCGCCCGCCTTGATAAAGCTGGGCCTGTTACCCTTGCGGCAGTCCGCATACAGGGTAAACTGGCTCACCACCAGAAGCTCTCCCTCCACATCTTCCAATGAGAGGTTAGTTTTTCCATTTTCGTCCTCAAATATCCGCAGGCGGCAAATCTTATCAGCCATCTTCTCGGCCATCTGCCTGGTGTCTCCGTCCGCAACCCCCAGAAGGATGAGAAAGCCCTTTCCGATTCTCCCCAACAATTCTCCGTCCACGGTCACGCTGGCCTGCGTTACCCGCTGTACCACTGCTCTCATATGCTTTTATCTCCTTTTTATCTCAGCATCATTTTCAGATATTCCATAAGGGTTTCCGTGGTTTCCTCCCTGTAGAGTATTTCCCTGGCCCGCACCGGATAATCCGTGATGATATTGTCCACGCCTAATAGTTTCATTTGCTCCATCTCAGTCTTGCTGTTCACGGTCCACACATGGACCGCCTTGCCCTTTTCATGGGCAGCCTCCACCAGCCTTCTGCCCGCAAAGCTGGAACGGATGCTGATAAAATCAATGTATTCATTGTCGTAATAGGTTCCGTAGGCAGCAGCCAGGATGTAGCCTGTCCTCAGCTCCGGAGCCATTTCCTTCACCCGCTCCAGATATCCCAGTTTAACCGATGTAATGACGCACTGGTCCTCCATCCCATATTCCCGGACCAGGGCAGCCACCTGTTCAGGGAGGCTGGAATCATTTCCAATGTTCTTAAGCTCAATATTCAGCTTCATGCGGCCCTTGCAGGCTTCCAGCACCTCTTCCAGGGTTGGTATACGCTCTCCTGCAAACCGGGGGCTGAAATGGCTACCCACGTCCAGCCGGCTTACCTGGTCATAGGTCATGGTTCCCAGCCGCCGGTCCACACCCGCCACCCGCTTCAGGTTCAGGTCATGGCATACCACTACAATGCCGTCCGCCGTGGTCTGCACGTCAATCTCACTGTAATCCGCCATCTCTTCCATGGCTGCCTCAAGGGCTGCCATGGTGTTCTCCGGGGCCATGCGGGAGCTTCCCCGGTGGGCCGTGACTTCTGTCCGTCCCAGTACATCCCAGTCCGGGGACGTGCCGTTGTAAACCATATCAAATATAAGAAACAGGCTGGCACCGGCCAGGGCTCCCGTTATGGTCAGTATCCATTTTCTCTTGAAATGCAGTTCATAAGGCATGGAAAAATCCCAGGGCGCCTCATGGGCATTTTTCATGCCGTACTGGTAATATACCACGGTCAGGGCTCCAAAGTCCACCAGGGGAGCCAATATCCCCCCTATGAACAGCACCACCAGTTCCAGTCTGGCGCACACAGCTGCCAGCACGGCCATGGCCGCATAGCTGTCCACAAACAGGGTGACTATAACAGCGGATACCACAACAATGACCACATACATGAGTACCAGGCCCGCTGCCAGCCCCAGATTCACAACCAGCAGCAGGATTACTGCCCTGAGGCTGCGTCCCTTTAGAAGCTCCATGCTTCTTCTGAAGCCGTCGTTAAACTGCTTCTGTTCAATCATGCAGGCAAAAAACACCAGCATGGTGGGAATCCCGATAAGCACCAGGGCCGTCACCAGCACCACCAGGCCCAGCCGGGCGGCAGGGGCGTGCAGGATTTCGTACATGACAAAATTAAGGGGCTTTATCTTAGTGAGAATCCGCAGCAGCAGATAGCTGTTCATCATCACATAATCGGCCAGGGCCAGGGGCAGAAGTTTCCAGTTCCTGCCCTTACATGCATCCCAGGCCTTACCCAGCGCTCCCCTGAATATATATACGGAATCCACCCTCATGGAATAGGCCGCAGCCTGGTAGGCTGTGATAAGGCCCCCTATTTCCACCACCATGAACACCATTCCCAGCACCGCTGCCACCAGGGCGCAGACAATGGTTGCCGGGCGCAGAAGAAAGGCCCCCATATTACTCATGGTCAGATAGCTGTATCCTGCCATGCGCAACGAGAACCTGAGGAGCTGGTTTACCAGCCTGATATAGAATGTACCTGCAACCAGCCGGAGCAATACCTCGAAAATTACCAGCTGGCGCAGGTTCAGTTTAATTACCTGGTCTGTCTCTTTTATCAATCGGTTCACTTAAGATTCTTCCGACCTTTCTTTCTGCTCCCTGGCAAATGCCGTGATGGCCTCGTTCAGTGAAAACATCTTGGCATCCAGCATATCCACCATGTCGGCGCAGGCCTTTAGTTCCTTCAGCAGGTTCTCCGGGGCATTGCCTTCAAACTTATATGCAATCTTATGTTCCAGGCTGGCCCAGAAATCCATGGCAACGGAACGGATTTGAATCTCCACCTTGGTCTCCACCGGTCCATCCGTAAGATAGACCGGCACAGTCACTACCATATGATAACTTTTGTATCCGTTAGGCTTTGGGTTCTTGATATAGTCCTTTACATGAAGGACGGTCACATCCCCCTGAGCCGCTATCATATCGGCTATCTGATAGATATCCGACGTAAACGAACATATAATCCTGATACCCGCAATATCACTGAGGCACTCCATCATATTCTCAATAGTGACCTCATACCCATCCTTTTTCAGCTTCATCACAATGCTTTCCGCTGACTTCAGTCTGGATTTGATATGCTCAATGGGGTTATAATCATAACGGTTGGCAAACTCGTTGTTCAATATTTCAATCTTTGTACCGACCTTTTTTAGTGCCGAATCATACAGAAACATCACTGAACGCCATTGGTCAACCTGGTCGTCCGCTTTGGGGATATTGGTCATTCCTATCCCTCCTTACCTTAAGCCTAGAGTTTAAGCCCCTTTAACAGGTCGCCTAACCCTGTGGATACCGAACCGGTCTCCTTGTAGTCAAATGTCTCATGCTCTTCTTTGTCTGCCTGCTGTTCTGCCAGAACCTTCATGCTCAGGCTCAGCTTGCCGTCCTGTGCGGAAAGAATCTTTACCTTCACGGTCTGTCCCTCGGTCAGAACAGCGCTGGGATGCTTGATTCTCTGGGTGCTGATTTGGGAAATGTGAAGCAGTCCGTCCACGCCGTCATCCAGCTTGATGAATGCGCCGTAAGGCTTGATGCTGTCCACAGTGCCCTCCACGATATCCCCTGCCTTGAACTGGGCCATGCGCTCCTTTTTTAACGCATCCTTTTTCTCCTTCTCCACCTCACGGCCGGAAAGCACCAGTCTCTTCTTCTCCGGGTCAACCGTAATGATAATGGCTTCCACATACTTGCCCTGCCAGTCTTCCAGTTTCTCCACATACTCTGTGGACAGCTGGGATGCCGGGATAAATGCCCGTACTTCCTCCAGGGATGTGACCACGCCGCCCTTTACCGCCTCGGAAATCTTAACCTTTACAACGGTCCTGTCCTCCATCATCTGAGCAAACTGGGCCCACTTCGCCCCATCGCCGCTCTCCTCCTCAGCAATCTGGATGTGTCTCTGGTTCAGAGTCTTGTAGGAAGCCTCCAGTTCAGCTGCATAATCCTCCATGGTCTCCACGGGTGCAGCCTCCTTTACCTCTTCCGTCACTTCATTCTCCAGCTCTTTGTTCAGTTCTTCACTCATAATTACTCTCCTCGCCTTCTGTACATTTTACCAAAATATATTCCTTACCATTATAACAACAACCCACCTAATATTTCTATAGTTTTATGACGAAAATTATACCTTTTTTTATTTTTTATCGTCTTTTTACGCCTTTTCACTGTCCTGAAAATATGATATGATGCATTCAGCGGCTAAAATATCTTAACACGCCCTAGAAAGGACCTGCATTCCATGATAGATTTACTGGACCTGCACACACATACAACGGCCAGCGGCCATGCCTATAATTCCCTTTATGAGATGGTGCAGGCTGCTTCAGCCAAAGGATTATCCCTGTTTGGATGTTCCGACCATGCCCCTGCCATGCCCGGCAGCTGCCACTCCTTCCACTTCATCAATTTCAAGGTTCTGCCAAGAACCCTTTTCGGCGTCAGGCTGATGATGGGCGTGGAACTGAATATTATGGATTATGAGGGCGCCGTGGACCTGGAACAGAGCGTCCTGGAGCCCCTTGACTACGCCATAGCCAGCCTGCACCAGCCCTGTATCGACAGCGGTACGGCGCTCCAGAATACCAACGCCTATCTGGGAGCGCTTAAGAATCCCCTGATTCAGATTATCGGCCACCCGGACGACAGCCGTTTTCCCATTGACTATGACACACTGGTGGCTGCGGCCGGGGAACACCATAAGCTTCTGGAGGTAAACAACAGCTCCTTAAATCCCTTAAGCTTCCGCGTGGGAGCCAGGGATAATTATATAAAAATGCTGGAGCTCTGCAGACGCTACCGCACCAGCATCATCATAAACAGCGACGCCCACTGCGAAGCGGACGCAGGCAGCCACGCCTATGCCCACGCCCTTCTGGAGGAGGTGGACTTCCCCCAGGAACTGGTGGTCAACACCTCCCTTGACCTGCTGTGCAGCTACCTTCCCAAAGCAGCCGCCATTCTGGCCCAGCAGGAAGACGAACGGTGCGGACACCTGTACCGTCCCAGGACAGCCGCAAAAGGGAAGGCGCCGGGAGGAAATGAGTGATGATTAATTTCCTGAACCTGGAATATTTCCTGGTGGCTGCCGAAGAGCTCAACTTTACCCGGGCAGCCAGGAAGCTCTACATCTCCCAGCAGTCCCTGAGCAACCATATATCCAATCTGGAAAAGGAATTTGACGTGATTCTCTTTAACCGCACGTCTCCGCTGACCCTTACCTATGCGGGAAGGGCTTTAAAAACCAGAGCCAGGGAGCTTCTGGACCTGAGGGACGAAACCTACAAGGAAATCTCCGACATAAAGGATTTTTCCACGGGACAGCTTTCCATCGGAGTGTCCCACACCCGCGGCCGGGTCATCCTGCCGGAAATCCTGCCCACCTACCAGTCCCAGTTTCCGGGCATTGAGCTTCACCTGGCGGAGGGAAATTCCAGCCAGCTTGCCTCAGACCTTCTCCATGGCAGCATCGACCTGATGATTGACCTGCTGCCCTTTACAGCAGAGAATGTGGAGACAGTCCCCATCTGCAATGAAGAGATTCTCATGGTGGTGCCGGATGAAACGCTGGGCAAAGCATATCCGGGCCAGGTGGAGGAAATAAAGGAAAAGCTCCGCGCTGCCCCGGACATCCGCCTGCTGGAGCACTGCCCCTTTGTATTGTTAAAAAAAGGAAACCGTGTGCGCACCATAGCCGATGAAATTTTTGAGGACGCCCAGATGAGTCCCCGCATCGTGCTGGAAACGGAAAACATAGAAACCGTGCTGGCCCTCAGCGGCAAAGGCATGGGAATCACATTTTATCCCAAAATGTTCATGTCCCCGGACCCTGCCTCCCGTTCCTACCGCAGCGCGGTCCTGGAACAGAGCCGCCTGAACCTGTACTCCCTGAACTACACCCGGGCCCACGGCGTCCTGGGCATCGGCTATCACAAGGGCCGCTACATGTCCAGGGCCGCCCACGAGTTCATACGCATCGCCAAGGAACGGCTGGACTACGCTCCTAAAAATAATGCCTGATACCTGCGTTTTGCACCATATGTATGCATTAGATACCCTGCCTCCCTCATAAGATGGATGCAGGGTATTTTCAGCTCTTGACAGGGTATCCATCTTCTGCTAAAATATAAACAGTAACTATTATTATTATCTTTATAAGAGAAGGAGATGCGATGAAAGCTCTAAAGTATAGCCGTCAGAGGGAATCCATCAAAGCCTGTCTGATGAATCGCCACGACCATCCTACGGCAGACGCCCTATACGCCAGCATCCGCGAAGAATTTCCCAATATCAGTCTGGGAACGGTTTACCGTAACCTGAATCTGCTGGCTGACACCGGCGAGATACGAAAACTGACCTGCGGGGACGGTGCTGTTCATTTTGATGGAGATACCCGTCAGCATTACCATTTTGTATGCAGCGAGTGCAACCAGGTTTACGACATGGAATTAGGCGCCATGGAGGACCTGAATAAGGAAGCCCAGGAACATGCGCCAGGCATCATTGACAGCCACTACGTATTGTTCTACGGACGGTGCAACAGCTGTTTACAAAAAAAAGTTGATAAAACCATTGACAAACCAGCCTAAATGATTTATATTGATATCAGTAACAATTACTATTATTGATATCGACAACTTGTCGGGATGCCGGACATCCGTTGTCCGGCTCCTGACCATCATTATAAAAAGGAAAAGGAGAATATTGATTATGAAGAAATGGGTATGTACAGTTTGCGGTTATGTTTATGAGGGAGAGAATGCACCTGA
>NZ_JADNMD010000015.1:0-142903 GCF_015556325.1 Clostridium sp. 1001283B150225_161107_B6
TCCTCGATAGCTCAGTCGGTAGAGCACGCGGCTGTTAACCGCGCTGTCGTAGGTTCAAGTCCTACTCGGGGAGTTTTAGTGGAAGTCCATGGCGACCACTACCTTATTCAGGCCCCATGGTCAAGCGGTTAAGACATCGCCCTTTCACGGCGGTAACACGAGTTCGAATCTCGTTGGGGTCATTTGACCAGTTTAGATACGCCGATGTGGCTCAATTGGCAGAGCAGCTGATTTGTAATCAGCAGGTTATCGGTTCGAGTCCGATCATCGGCTTTTACTGTAAAACAGTAAGCAATGTTAGTGATTATATAGTTCGGACCTTTAGCTCAGTTGGTTAGAGCAACCGGCTCATAACCGGTCGGTCCTGGGTTCGAGTCCCCGAAGGTCCACTCTTCCTAACTAAAGCAGAATGAGAACTATATCATCTAAATAATGGCCCGGTGGCTCAGCTGGTTAGAGCGCCGCCCTGTCACGGCGGAGGTCGACGGTTCGAACCCGTTCCGGGTCGTTTTTCTTTCATATATACGCTGAAAGAGATACCTATTGGGGTCTTAGCTCAGCTGGGAGAGCATCTGCCTTACAAGCAGAGGGTCACAGGTTCGAGCCCTGTAGGCCCCATTTGTTTTATATCTGCATATGGCTTTGTCATATATCAATCTGCGGGTGTGGTGGAATAGGCAGACACAAGGGACTTAAAATCCCTCGGTAGCGATACCGTGCCGGTTCAAGTCCGGCCACCCGCATTTTTTATATTTGCGGCTGTGGTGGAATTGGCAGACACGATGGGTTTAGGTCCCATTGGGAAACCGTGCAGGTTCGAGTCCTGTTAGCCGCATACGTAAGAGTCCTGTGTTTACAGGGCTTTTTTTGTTTCCGGAGGAGCTGCGCGGTTCCAGGGAAACTTATGAGTGCAGCAAACAGACCCGATGGTATCGGGCCCGGCCACTCTTCGCTTTCTGTGATTTTGTAAATTATGTCCTGGCAATAAGCAGACGTACACCCTAAACACATTTTACAAAAATCAGTCGTAGTAGTGTTCCACAACATAGTGAGAGAGCGCATCTATGAAGGCGCCATTTCGCGGCTTCTGTTCCAAATTGAAGCCAAAGACCTGATTTAAGAGGTTCCGGTCTCCATGGGCCCATATGGTGCTGATAATGGTGCGGATATTCCGTTCCACACAGCCAGTGGATGTATGGTATTCCGCAGAAATTTCCACATAAAGTCCTTTGGATATGTAGATTAGCAGTTCCGGATTGGCAATTGCGCGGATGATACCATAAACTGTATAGCGGAACCCCACATAGGAGTTGTTGACGCCGAGGCGCCGGAGCAGGTTACAGGTTTCTCTTTCGTATTTCATGATGATTCCTCCCGATATCAGTTGACTCCTGTAAAGTTAAACCGGGGATGGGGGTTTTATCAAGTAAGACAAGACGACAAAAAACGTTAAATTATGTCGCTAAATGTCGAAGGATTAGCCGGGGAAAATCAGGGGGAAGATAGTAGGGGATAAAGGGAGTAGTGGATATAACTGAGTATAGCAAAAGTAAGGGCTTAAAGCTATCTCTTATGGCAGCAGCGGCCGGCCTTTATATTCTTGTATTTGACCGGAAACAGCAGTATAATATTCTGTAATCGGTAGAAGGAGACCAGGCAAAGGGGGGTAAGCCTATGTTTCTTCTGTTTTTTTCAGTGTGGTTGATTTTAAACGGCAAGGTGACAGCAGAAATCTGCGTATTTGGCGTTGTAATTTCAGCCGCACTTTTTTATTTTATGTGCAGATTCATGGAATACAGCATGAGGAAGGAATTACTGCTCTTCAAACTGATTCCTCTGTTTGTCAGATATTTCTGGGTGCTGGTCAAGGAAATTGTCAGGGCCAATGTGTGTGTACTTAAAATTATCCTTTCGCCGGAGCTGCAGCCGGAGCCTGCCTTTGTATATTTTGAAACAGCTCTCAGAACCGGACTGGCCAAGGTTATGCTGGCTAATTCCATAACCCTGACACCTGGAACCATAACCGTATCAGTGGAGGGAAACCGTTTCTGCGTCCATTGCCTGGACCGGGAACTGGCTGAGGGAATGGAAGAGTCCGTATTTGTGGAACTGCTGGAGGAAATGGAGGCGGAGGAAGAGAGATGGAGGTAATCGAACAGGTGTATGATATTCTTCTGGCCGCGGCCGTCATTGTGCTGGCTCTGTTAATCATTGTCAGTATGGTCCGTTCTGTCCTGGGACCGGGAATTGCGGACCGGATTATTGCTGTTAATATGACAGGGACCATGATTATCATGATTATCGCAATTCTGTCCGTGTATCTGGATGAGAATTATCTGGTGGATGTCTGCCTGATTTATGCCATGCTCAGTTTTCTGGGGGTAGTGGTTCTGTGCAAGGTCTATACAGGCGTTTATCTGCAGCATAAGAAAATGAAAGCAGACTTGGATGCCATTGACGATAATTTGAAACATCAGTCTGAAGGGCAGGAGGACAGGCTGTGTAAAAAGGAGGAGGGAGATATATGACGGTGCAATGGCTAAAATTATCATTATCTGCATCCTTTCTGTTTATCGGTATCCTGTTTATGGTGCTGTCGGTTTTCGGGGTCAACCGCTTTCACAAGGCTCTGAACCGGATGCATGCAGCGGCAATGGGAGATACCCTGGGAATTCTGTTTGTGTTTATCGGTCTGATAGTCATGAGGGGAATTTCCATGGATTCCCTGAAGCTGTTTCTGGTCATCCTGTTTTTCTGGACAGCAGGACCTGTATCGGGCCATATGATTAGCCGGCTGGAGGCAATGACGGACGAGGATTTGGGGGAAATACTTGTAATCGATAAATCCCATCCAAAAGACCCAGATGAAAGCGGGGACAAAGCATGAGAATATTTGAAATTATTTTATTGGTCTGCCTTATTGTGTGTGCGGTATCTGTTGCGTTTGCAAAGGACCTTCTGACCTCCATCATCATTTTTATGTCATACAGCCTGATTATGTGCGTTATCTGGATTCTGCTCCAGTCACCGGATTTAGCCATTACAGAGGCAGCGGTGGGGGCGGGGGTAACGAGTATTCTGTTTTTCATAACCTTGAAGAAAATAAAGGCAATCCGCAGGGAGGAACGGGATGAGCAGGAGAAGGGATGATTATGAAAGAAGCCGGTGGCTGAGGTTCAGAAAATGGGTGGATAAGGGGGCGGACCTCCTTGCAGACGGGATAGAGATTCAGGTTCCGGACCAGGATGCTGTTTTGCCCATGGAGGCTTATACAGAACAGGAGTTCCGGCAGACCAGGGAAAAACAGGAAACGGCAGAGGATAAGGGAAGCCTTTCCCAGGAACGGGGAATCCGCGTCTTCCGCAGGTTTTATCAGGTGATGTCCGTGCTGCTCTGTTTCAGTATTATATTTGTCCTGCTGTGGACCATTGCCTACCTTCCCGTGTTCGGCAATGCGGGCAATCCGGATAATAATGAGGTCTCGTCACGCTATATAACGGAAGGACTCAGAGAGACAGGGGCAGTGAATATGGTGACTGGCATGATTCTGGATTACAGGGCCTTTGATACATTTGGAGAGTCCTGTGTCCTGTTTATAGCTTCCTGCTGTGTGTTTGCCCTTTTGAGGATTGATGCGGCAAACAGGGATAAGGACACAAGAAAGCGCCTGGAGGAGGCCAACGACAGGCTGTTTGAACCAAAAAACGATATCATTCTGCAGAAATGTGCCTGTGTGCTGGTGCCGCTTATCATAATATTCGGCATATATATTGTGCTGAACGGCCATCTGTCGCCGGGAGGAGGGTTCTCCGGAGGAGCGGTCCTGGGGTCCGGACTGATACTTTATCTCAATGCCTTTGGATTTCGGAAAACCGAATGTTTCTTTACGGAAAAGGTGTACCGCAGGACTACCCTTGGAGCGCTCACCTTTTACTGTCTGGCAAAGAGTTATTCGTTTTTCACCGGAGCCAACCATATGGACAGCGGCATTCCTTTGGGCACGCCGGGTACAATACTCAGCAGCGGCCTTATTCTGCCCCTTAACATCTGCGTGGGCCTGGTGGTGGCATGTACCATGTATGCGTTTTATACACTGTTCCGGAAAGGGGGAATGTAGGATGGCAGGTCATTTGCTGCTTAATATAGAGGAAACGGTTTCGGTCATCCTGTTTGGCGTGGGGTTCACCATGCTGCTGCTTCACCGGAACCTGATAAAAAAAATTATGGGAATGAATATCATGGACACGGCAGTCTATTTGTTTCTGGCCGCCAAGGGATACATAAGGGGGCGCATGGTTCCCATTGTGGCGGATGGGATTACCAATACAGAGGCATACATCAATCCGGTTCCCAGCGGACTGGTGCTTACCGGTATCGTTGTTTCTGTCAGCACCACGGCCCTGATGCTGGCCCTGACCATACGGCTGTATGAACGGTATGGGTCCCTGGACCTGGATGAAATCCTGATGCATGCAAAGCAGGAGGAAAAGACATGAGCCTGGTGCAGAATTTCCCGTTCTTTTCCATTATCATAGCCATGTTCTCCGGCATTCTGTCTCTGGCATTGTCAGGAAAACAGGCCAGGAACCTGAGTGTTGCAGCGATTCTTTCGGTAACGGTCATGTCCGGGGCTGTGATGGCATCCTGCATGGGTACGGGAGAGAGCTATACCTATATGATGGGACATTTTCCTGCGCCCTGGGGAAATGAAATCAGGGCAGGGGTGCTGGAGGGGCTTACGGCCATGATGTTCGGCGTAGTGATGCTGCTGTCCGTTATGGGGGGATTGGACCACACCTATGAGGATGTGGAAGGTACAAAGCTGAACCTGTTTTTCATTATGATTGATTTGATGCTCAGTTCCCTGCTGGCTCTTATTTATACGAATGATTTGTTTACAGCGTATGTATTTGTGGAAATTAACACCATTGCCGGGTGCGGACTTATCATGATACGGCAGAAGGGCCGGAGCCTGTCGGCTGCCATCCGCTATATGATTATGAGCCAGCTGGGTTCAGGACTGTTCCTCATAGGTTTAAGCCTGCTCTACGACGTCACGGGCCATCTTCTTATGAGTCCTGCAAAGGAGGCTGTGGCACAGATTGAGGCAGCGGGAGTCTATGGGATTCCCATGCTGGTCATACTGGCTGTTATCAGCGTGGGCCTGGCCATTAAAAGCGGCCTGTATCCGTTTCACTACTGGATTCCGGATACATACGGGTATGCAACGCCTACTGCCAGCGCTGTCCTGTCCGGTCTGGTGTCAAAGGGATATATATTTTTGCTGATTAAGATTTTTTACCGGGTTCTTGGACGGGAAAATGTGATTGCCAGCCAGATTGTGAATGTGCTCTATGTATTCGGTCTGGCGGGGATGATAATGGGGTCTGTCCATGCCATCGCGGAGTCAGATACCAGAAGGATGATAGCCTACTCTTCGGTGGCGCAGATTGGCTATATCTATATGGGAATCGGCCTGGGAACCCAGGCCGGTATGGTGGCGGCCATATTCCATATGTTTACCCACTCAGCCACCAAGGCCCTGCTGTTTATCAGCGCCGTGGGGCTTTATGAGGTGTCAGGCGGCAGGAAGGATTACAGGAGCCTGAGGGGAGCGGGCTACAGGGCGCCTCTGGCGGGCATGGGCTTTGCCGTGGGTTCCCTGTCCATGGTAGGATTTCCCATGCTGGCGGGATTTATTTCCAAGCTGCTGTTTGCCACATCGGCTCTTCAGAGCCCTCATAAGATGATTCCCACATTGATTGCCCTGGCTGTGAGCACTACGCTCAACGCAATATATTTCCTTCGTCTGGTTATCACCTTATATTCCAGAGGAGAGAGAAGCAGCCGGAGGGCGGGAAGCTCATGGAAGCTGCGGGCAGCTGTTTTATGCTTTATACTGCTCAATCTGGCACTGGGGCTCAAGTCCCAGCCAGTGGTCCTGGCCATTGAGAACGGACTTGCCATGTTTGATTAAAAGGAGACGGACTATATGGAAGGAAATGTGATGTTATTGCTGCCAATACTGGTCCCCGTGGTTGTGGGCGCGCTGGTATTGTCCGTGAAAGGACTGAGAAGGGACCGGAGGATTCTCATGGGGATTGTGACCGGTACTTTGGCCGCAGGATGTATCCTTACATTCTGGGCCCTGTATAAGGGAGGACAGCTGGCGGTATGGCGGCTGTCCCAATCCATTACCATTGGTCTGTCCGTGGATGGGGTTAGCAGGATTTTTGCCGCCCTTACCTGTGTGGTCTGGCTGCTGGCCGGAATATATTCTGTCTCCTATATGGTCCATGAAAAGGACGAGTTCCGTTTTTTCGGATTTTATCTGATTGTGCTGGGAGTTCTCATAGGGCTGGACTTTTCCGCAAACCTGGTGACTCTGTATGTGTTTTTTGAGATGATGACACTGACCTCCCTTCCTCTGGTGCTTCATGAGATGACAAGGGAGGCAGTGATGGCAGGGCTTAAGTATTTGTTTTATTCAGTGGCAGGTGCGTTTCTTGCCCTGTTCGGTATTTTTTTCCTGGCGGGGACAGCCGTTACCCTTACCTTTATCCCGGGGGGCGTGGCATTTAAGGATTCCCTGGCGGGGAATGAGGGGATGCTTCTGGTTTCAGTCTGCTGTGTCCTCATTGGTTTTGGAACAAAGGCCGGCATGTTCCCCATGCACGGCTGGCTTCCAACCGCCCATCCAGTGGCCCCGGCGCCGGCCAGCGCCGTGCTGTCCGGCCTGATAACCAAGGCCGGGGTGCTGGCCATCCTGCGGGTGGTGTATTTTATCGTGGGACCGGACCGGCTTAGGGGAACCTGGGTCCAGGATGTGTGGATGTTCCTTTCCCTGGCAACCGTATTCATGGGGTCCATGCTGGCCTACATGGAACCTGTGCTTAAAAAACGTCTGGCGTATTCAACGGTGAGCCAGGTATCCTATATTCTGTTTGGTCTGGGCCTCATGGTTCCTGCGGGCTTTGTGGGAGCCCTGGCACATGTGGTATTTCATTCCCTTATTAAGAATGCCCTGTTCCTGGCAGCAGGCGCAATCATTGTTCAGACCGGATATACCAGGGTTAAGGATATGGGGGGATTGGGCAGGAGGATGCCTGTCATGATGGGGTGCTACACCGTGGTATCCCTGGCTCTGATAGGCATTCCGCCAGCCAGCGGCTTTGTGAGCAAATGGTATCTGGCCTCCGGCGCATTGTCCTCAGGGCTGGCAGGATGGTCCGTGGCAGGTCCTGCGGTTTTGCTGGTAAGCGCTCTGCTGACAGCGGGATATCTGCTGCCTCTTACCATTAACGGTTTTTTTCCGGCAGTGGAACCAGCGGCGGAAGCAAGGAGGGAATCTGTGGAGGGTGAGCCATATACGGAGACAGCCATGGGCGCAGAGCCTTCCCGGCTCATGCTGGTTCCCATGCTGGCGCTGACAGCAGGAGCCCTTCTTTTCGGATGTTTCCCAGGTCCTCTTCTGTCTGCGCTGGAATCCATAGCGGCAGAGGTTCTTTAAGGGAGGAAAGGATATGAACAGTATGGTATTGGCAGTTCCTGCCCTTCTTCCCATAGGAGGGGGAATACTGCTTCTGATAGTCAGACATTTTCCCATGAAGGCTGAAAGCAGTAAGGATGGCGCCTACCGCAGGCTGGAGTTCCTGACAGGAGGCATTACCCTGGCAAACAGTTTGATGGTAGGGTGGCTTATTGCTGCAAAGTCAGGCACAGGGGAGCAGGCAGTGCTGTTCCGTCTTTACGGGGATTTGAAGGTCATGTTCTGCCTGGACGGCCTGGGGAGTGTCTTTGCAGGGCTGATTGCCCTTCTGTGGCCTCTTGCGGTGCTGTATTCTTTTGAGTATATGAGGCATGAGGAGCGCAGGACCTCTTTTTTTGCATACTATCTCATGACATACGGCGTGACCGTGGGAATCGCTTTTTCCGGTAATCTGATGACGCTGTACCTGTTTTATGAGCTGCTGACCCTTGTAACCTTTCCGCTGGTGCTTCATCCCATGACCAGGGAGGCTGCCAGGGCCAGCAGGAAATATCTGTACTATGCCATTGGAGGAGCTGCCTTTGCATTTATTGGAATCATTTTCGTGCTGAGCTATTCTGCATCCGGTAATACGCAGTTCATGCCCGGGGGCGTGCTGGACCTGACAGCGGTCCGGGAGAGAAGAGGTACGCTGCTTTTGGTGTATGTGCTGGCCTTTTTCGGGTTTGGTGTGAAGGCAGCCCTGTTTCCCTGCCACGGATGGCTTCCCGAGGCAACCGTCGCCCCCACGCCGGTGACAGCGCTGCTTCATGCGGTGGCAGTGGTGAAGTCCGGTGCATTTGCTGTTATACGGCTTACTTATTTTAGCTTTGGAACGCAATTTTTAAGGGGTACCTGGGCCCATATGGCGGTCATGGCCGCAGTGATGGTGACCATTGTGTTCGGCTCTACCATGGCTGTAAAGGAAATACACTGGAAGCGGCGGCTGGCCTATTCCACAATCAGCAATCTGTCCTACATCCTTCTGGGAACCGTAATGATGAGCCCGCTGGGACTGGCCGCGGCCCTGAGCCACATGGTGTTCCATGCTTTCATGAAGATATGCTCCTTTTTCTGCGCCGGCTGTGTGATGCATCAGTCCGGCAGGACCTATGTATATGAGCTGGACGGGCTGGGACGGTACATGCCTGTGACATTCGGATGTCTGGCTGTGGCCAGCTTTTCACTGGCTGGAATACCTCCGTTTGCGGGATTCGTCAGCAAATGGAACATAGCCCAGGCAGCCTTTGGCTGCGGGGCGGACCTGGCAACTGCCGGCAGCAGCGGGAAATGGCTTGCTTATGCAGGGGCGGGTGTGCTTCTGTATTCTGCGTTCATGACAGCGGTGTATATGTTTACGGTGTTGGTCAGGGCCTATTTTCCTAAGGCGGACGGGCCGGAACAGACCCCAAAGTTTGAAAGCGCATTACAGGAAATACGGGACCCTGGCTGGATGATGCTGGCGCCTCTGGTCATATTTGCTGCGGCAATCATCGGGCTGGGCCTGTACTCAGGGCCGGTGATGGAGATATTTACAGAGATAGGGAGGATGGCGGGATGATTGAGACAATGGACCTGGTGCTCCCGGGAATCTGCGGCCTGGGAATCCATTTTCGGCTGGATGGGTTCCGTCTGGTCTATGTACTGATTGCGGTTATCATGTGGACCTGCTGCGGGCTGTTTTCTAAGGAGTATATGGAGCATTACAGGAACCGGAGAACGTACTATGCTTTTTTCTGGATTACATTCCTGGCCACGGCGGGCGTGTTTTTGTCTGCGGATTTATACTCTGTCTTTATATTCTTTGAAATCATGTCCTTTACCTCCTATGTGTGGGTGGCGTTTGACGGCAGGAGGGAGAGCCTGAGGGCTGCGAACACGTATCTGGCGGTTGCGGTAATAGGCGGTCTGGTGATGCTGATGGGATTATTCCTGCTCCATGACCTGTTAGGGACACTGGAAATGGATGCTCTGGAACAGGCTGTTAAAATAGCCGGGGACACAGGGAATCAATGGAGGCTGTATGGGGCCGGAGGAATGCTTTTGTTTGGGTTTGGAGCAAAGGCAGGATGTTTCCCGCTTCATATCTGGCTTCCCAAGGCCCATCCGGTGGCCCCTGCTCCGGCCAGTGCCCTGCTCTCCGGTATACTGACAAAGGCAGGGGTATTTGGCGTCATTGCTGTCTCCTGCGGTATCTTTGGTTCGGACGGGGCCTGGGGGCTTCTGGTTACTGCTCTGGGGCTGGCGACCATGTTCCTGGGAGCGTTGCTGGCGCTTTTTTCCGTTAACCTGAAACGGACGCTGGCCTGTTCCTCTGTGTCCCAGATTGGTTTTATCTTTACCGGGATTGGGATGTCCTGCCTGCTGAGGGCAGCTGGGCGGGATGATTTCCTGGCTGTCAGGGGCGCATTCCTGCACATGGTAAACCATTCCCTTTTAAAGCTGGTACTGTTTTTGAGCGCAGGCGCTGTATTCATGAACCTGCATCAGCTGAATCTCAATGATATCAGGGGATTCGGAAGGAAAAAGCCCTGTCTGTGCTTCTGTTTTCTGATGGGAGCCCTGGGAATCAGCGGAATCCCTTTTGGAAATGGATATGTGAGCAAGACCCTGCTGCATGAGGGAATCCTGGAATATATAGAGGCTGTAAGGGAAGGGGCAGCGGTCCCGATGACATCAGCAGGCCCATGGGAATGGCCCGCGGTACGGTATATACTGACTGAACCGGGAATATGGAAGGCAGCTGAGTGGCTGTTCCTTATCACGGGAGGCATGACCCTGGCCTATATGGCCAAGCTGTTTGTGGCGCTGTTCGTGGAGCGGCATCCCACCAGGCAGAAAGAATTTGATGATATGAAGGGAAGCTATATGGGCCGCATAAGCCGGCTGGCGCTGGTGGTTCCGTCTGCTGCCCTGCCGGTCTTGGGGCTGGTCCCCCATATTTTTATGGATTACCTGGCGGACCTGGGACAGGGATTTTTCCATGCAGACATACCGGTGCATCTGGTGTCCTATTTTTCCAGGGGGAATCTGAAGGGAGCAATGATATCCATTGGCATCGGTCTGGCGCTGTACGGTGCGGGGGTCAGGGGATTTCTTATGAAGCGTGAAAATGGAGTGAACGCAACCAGGGATTATGTGGACCGCTGGCCGGCATGGCTGGATTTGGAAGAGCTGGTGTACCGCCCTGTGATTCAGACTTTGCTTCCTGCTGTGTGCGGCGCTGTATGCAGGGCCGCGGACCGATATCTGCTGTCCACAATGGTTGCGGTGCTGCTGGCCGTGTCTGCGGTGGTCTGCCGGGCAATGGACTGTCTGGGGGACAGCCTTATCCGGCTGGCCAGAAAAACCACTCACAGGCAGAGGGATGGAAGCAGGAGAGAGCAGGGCGGGGACAGGATTGCCGTTGTGCTGGGAAGGACCATAGACAGGCTGGGGTCCCTGGAACGGCTGGCTCCCGGAAGGAGCCAGCGGCGCAGGGAATCTGTGATACCAGGGCTGATGAAGGCCGAGGAAGAAGTTAAACGCACCGGACGGCTGGTGGAGGAGAGCTTTTCCTTTGGACTGATGCTTTTCTGTATTGGGCTGTGCCTGACACTGGGGTATTTACTGGTTGTGTTTTTTAGGGGATGAACACCCCAGTATCCGTATGGTCATAACATAACTGCGGCTGTCTCCCGGGCAGAGGTGCTGTATGTGGTGTCTGTGGGAGAGCTGGTCGTCCTCATTCTCATAGATGCCGGAGCCGTTCCAGGGTTCCACGCAGAGATAGGGGGCCGGTTTCGGATACAGGGTCCAGAAGGCAACGGTTTCAAAGCCTGGGAATCCCACCTCCACGCCGCGGCCGGTGGCGGGATTGAGGATGGATACCTTCCGTGAATTTAGTTTGTCAAAGAACAGGGCATCATGTTTAAACATTTCCCGGTTTAAGGGGAGGCTGCTGCCCTTCAGCGGAATGCCTGGTTTGGAAGGCGCAAAGTGCAGCTGCTCCAAATCATAGGGAATACTGACCGTATCTTCTTCTTGTTCAAATTCCAGCCGGTAATCCTCAAATGCAAATCCTTCCTCCATGGGGCAGTTAAATCCCGGATGAGCCCCAATAGCATACCACATGGCGCGCCGGTCTTTATTTTTTACCTGATATTCCATGGAAAGCATGCCGTCCTTCAGTTCATATGTCAGGGAAAGACAGAAGGCGTAGGGGTATACACGGTGTGTGTCAGGAGTGTCCTCCATGGTGAAAACTGCTTTTGCCGGAGAGACTTGTGACACATCAAAGTCATGTTCACGGCAGAAGCCGTGTTTCTCAATGGCGTATATGCGGTCTTCCAGGATAGTCCTGTCGTTCCGGCAGTTGCCTACCACGGGAAACAGGAGGGGGGAGCATTTGCCCCAGTATTCCGGGTGGCGCTGCCAGATATATTCATGGCCGGAAACATCCTTCAGGGAAATGAGCTGGGCTCCTGTGGAGTCTATGACAGCCGCTGTCTTGGAATCCTTGATTGTAATCAGCATGGTGTATTCCTCTTTTCTTTTTGTTATTTATGGCAGAACTGTTTTGCACCGGAGTATGTTTGAAAATCCTAGAGCCCGTGTTCGTGTCAGGCGTCTTCCTGCTTTGGGCTGTAGGGGGCGCAGCTTTCCCTGTTAGCCAGATAGAAGGGAAGGTTCATTTTGATGGGCAGCTTATGGCCTTCCTCAATCCGGTCAATGAGGATTTTTGCTGTCATCTGTCCCATTTCTTCCACCGGTATATGGATGGTGGTAAGCATGGGCGAGAGATACTGGGCCGTGTCTATGTCGTCGATGCTGATGACGGACAGGTCGTCAGGAATCACCAGCCCGGCTTCCTTGATGGCTCTCATGGCTCCGATGGCCGTATTGTCATTGCAGCAGAATACGGCAGTTATATCTGTCCTGCGGGACAGAAGTTCCTTGGCCCCCTTGTATCCTCCCTCGGAGGAAAGGGGAACATTGACGATGTGGGATTTTGCCGGGCGCAGATTGTGGGCGCTCAGGGCCGCGCAGTAGCCGGTGTACCTGTCCTCAAACTGTGTTTCTCCGATAAAGGCAATTCTTGTATGGCCCAGGCCGATGAGGGTATTCATGGCAGCAAGGCTGGCCTGGTATCCGTCGCAGATTATCTGGTCGTATTTGGCCTCCAGCAGATTGAGCCCGGTGTAGGCCACGCAGTTAAAGTATTTCTTTAAAAAGCTCAGGGTCTGTTTGTCGCACCGCCCCAGGACCACCACGCCGTCCACATGATTATCTGTGATGAGCCGGAATGTATTGGGATGGTGTATGTCGATGGCAGTGAAGGAGTATTTTAACACGTAGTTGTGCTTGAACGCTTCCTTCTCAATGCTGCGGGCCAGCGTGGAGAAAAACAGGTCTGAGTTGGAGTCCTCAGCTCTTGCATACAGGCAGGCAATGGACCGGGTGGGAGAGTCGGCCGCTTTTGCAGCCCCTGTTTTCAGACTGCGGGCCGTGGCATTTGGGGTATAGCCGGTGCGCCGGACTATTTCCCAGATGCGGTCCTGGACTTCCTTGCTGGCAACATTGGTGCTGTTTTTGTTTATGACCCGGGAGACGGTGGAGATGGATACCCCTGCTTCCCGGGCGATTTCTTTTAATGTCATGGCAACCCTCCTTTTCTGGGGTTTTTCAAGCAAATTTCTGAATCTGTTTACTTTAAGTATACAAAAAAAGGCCTGGGATTACTATAAAATAATACACAAACGTTTGCGTAAAAAACTGTGGACGAAAGTGGAGGAAAACCGTGGATAAAGGCTGGCGTATCAACGGTTTTTTGAGATTCTCCGGTACGCAAACGTTTGGTTTGAATTGCCTTGCCTTGGCATAGTCATATTGCTATAATGACTTTGCAAGTTGGGTGATAAATAGTCAAAAATAGACGTAACACGGTTGCTCCGTATTATTTTAGCGGTATAAATGTTAATCATTTAACAAAAACAAGGAAAAAAATATGCAACTTTCATAAGAGGGTAAAGGCGGCTGTTTATTACGCAAAGCATGTAGCAAAAATAAGAGAACCATTTGGGGACAGGAGGTCAAACGTTATGAGAAAATCATTAGTAAAGACATTGGCAGTGACAATGGCAGCAGTTATGTGTGCCGGGATGGCAGCAGGCTGCGGAGCAGGTTCCGAAACCAAGAAGGCGGATACACAGACACAGGCATCGGGAGCAGGAGACAGTAAGGCAGCGGACAAGAGCTATGAGCTGACCGTGTCGGGTATAGGAGGCAGCCTTAATTATCTGCCCATCTATATTGCGGAGCAGGAAGGCTGGTTTAAGGAAAAGGGACTGGATATTGAGGAAGTGCTGTTTACCAACGGGCCGGTACAGATGGAATCCCTTTCATCCGACGGCTGGGATATTGGCTGCACCGGAGTGGGCGGCGTGTTTGCAGGTGTTCTGGGATACGATGCGCTGGTTCTTGGCTCCAGCAATACGGACGACGGAACACAGTATGTATTTGCCAGAAATGATTCGGATATTGTAAAGGCGGGCAAGGGACACAGCAGCCTGAGCGATGAGATTTACGGGGATGCGGACAGCTGGAAGGGAAAATCCATCCTGTGCAATACCGGCAGTGTTACACAGTATGTGCTGATTAAAGTACTGGAAGGCTTCGGGCTTACGGTTGACGACGTAAACTTTATCGCCATGGACCCGGCCACAGCTTACAGCGCATTTCTGGCAGGCGAGGGAGACGTGTGTGTGCTGACCGGGTCGGGCGGTACCTTTAAGATGCTGGCTGAGTCTGATAAGTATACGCCTGTCGCCAGCGGCCCCATGGCTGATTCCGGACTGATGTGCAGCTTTGTGGCTAATAAGAACAGTTATGCTGACCCGGATAAGTACGAGGCTATGAAGGTGTTCATGGAAGTATACTTTAATACCCTGGACTGGATGAAGGAAAACAAGGAAAAGGCCATTGACTACTGCGTGGACATGAACGATGAAAACGGAAGCTCCATGGACAGGGAAACCACTGCCAAGTATCTGGAGGCTGATACATATTACACCCTGCAGGAGGCATGCGATATGCTGAATAACAAGGCAGAGGGTTCCGACAATACAGTTATGGACCAGAGACTTCTGGACGTGCTTGATTTCTTTATCAGCGTGGGCAATTACAAGGAAGGCGACCAGGAGAGATTCGTGGGACATACGGATGGAAAGCTGTTAAATGAGGTACTGACTGAAACCGCAAATTAAAAAGGAGCTGAGATACCGATATGGCAACTGGAAATGAGAAATTAGAGGCTGGCCTTTTGGAGTGGAAAAAGCAGAAATCAAAGGAAGGCCTGAATTACGCCCTGTTAAGCGCGGCAGGAATCATCACTCTGCTGGCCGTGTGGCAGCTGGTAGTAAGCGTGGGTCTTGTGAATGAGAGGATGCTTCCGGCACCCACCCAGATTTTTGAGACCCTGATGTATAAGTTTGCGAATAAGGCCCCGGACGGCAACGTCCTGTGGGTGAATATACTGGCCAGCCTCCAGGTTGCCTTATCCGGTTTCCTGGCAGCCATCATAATCGGCGTTCCGCTGGGACTGGTCATGGGCGGGTGGACCTATGCGGACCGTTTTATCCGCCCCATCTTTGAGCTGGTGAGGCCGGTTCCCCCCATTGCCTGGATACCCTTGGTAGTGGTGTGGATGGGAATCGGCCTGAAGGCAAAGGCGCTCATCATCTTTTTTACCGCCTTTGTGCCCTGTGTCATCAATTCCTACACAGGCATAAAGCTGACCAACAAGACTCTGATTAATGTATCCAGGACCTTTGGGGCCTCCAACGCGGAGATATTCTGGAAAGTGGGTGTACCTTCCTCCCTTCCCATGGTATTTGCCGGAATCCGCGTGGCATTGGGAAATTCCTGGTCCACCCTGGTGGCGGCAGAGATGCTGGCAGCCAGCGCCGGACTGGGATACATGATTCAGATTGGCCGTACAGTGGCCCGCCCGGATATTGTAATCGTGGGTATGGTGGTGATTGGCGCCATCGGAGCCATTCTTTCAGGATTTTTGTCCAGGGCAGAAAAATATTTCCTGCGCTGGAAGGTAAACAGGTAGGAGGGAGTAAGGAATATGGATGTAGCAAGCAAACAGCAGAAAACATTGAGAAACGTCCTGTACTACGGCCTGCCTGTATTGGCAATCCTGATGATTGCCGTGGGATGGGTCCTGTTCTCGGACAGCCACCCGGAGCTGATGCCTGCCCCGGCTGATGTGTGGGCGCGTTTTGTGAAGACTTTTACCAAACCCATCGCAAAGACTTCCCTGGCAGGCCATGCATGGGCCAGCTTAAGGCGTGTGCTGATGGCGCTTCTTATTGCATGGGCTTTTGGTATTTCCTTTGGCATTCTCATTGGATGGAACAGGAAATGCAAGGCGTTTTTCGGCAGTATATTTGAGGTTATCCGTCCCATACCGCCCATTGCCTGGATTCCCATTGTAATCATGTGGTTCGGCATCGGTGAATTCCCAAAGGTGCTGCTGGTATTTATCGGAACCTTTGTGCCTCTGGTCATCAACACTTCCACGGGAATTGAGATGGTGGATAAAATCAATTTGGATGTAGGCCATGTATTTGGCGGAAACAACAGGCAGATACTGACGGATATCGTTATCCCCACTGCCCTGCCCTCCATCTTTGCGGGAATCCGCACCTCGGTCAGCTCAGGCTGGACAACGGTACTGGCAGCCGAGATGTTAGGCGCCCAGAAAGGACTGGGAGCACTGGTGACCAGAGGCTGGCAGGGAAGCGATATGGCCCTGGTACTTGTCTCTGTCATAACCATTGCAATCATTGGCGCCCTTTTGTCACTGGGGCTTCAAAAACTTGAGAAGGTGGTGTGCCCGTGGAACAACTAAACAAACGAATGGAAATAAATGGAATATCCAAGACGTTTTTCAGTGAGAAGGGATATTTTACAGCCATAGAAGATGTGAGCTTTGATGTGAACGACGGCGAATTTCTGGTAATCCTGGGGCCGGGGCGTTGCGGCAAGACCGTGTTGCTCAATATCATCGCGGGGCTGGAGCAGCAGACCGGGGGAAAGGTTGTGTACAATGGCAGGGAGTGGAAGGGCGTAAACCCGGAAATCAGCATGGTGTTCCAGAAGCTGGCCCTGATGCCCTTTAAGACGGTTATGGAAAATGTGGAGCTGGGCCTTAAATTCCGGGGAATGTCCAGGGGACAGCGCAGAGAGATTGCACAGCATTACATAGAGCTGGTGGGCCTTAAGGGATTTGAGAAATCCTATCCCACCCAGCTGTCAGGCGGCATGAAACAGAGGGTGGGGATTGCCAGGGCTTATGCGGCGGACCCCAAGCTGTTAATCATGGACGAACCCTTTGGGCAGCTGGACGCCCAGACACGGTATCAGATGCAGGAGGAAATCCTTAGAATCTGGGAAAAGGAAAAGCGCACCGTCATATTTGTCACCAACAATATAGAGGAAGCCTGCTATCTGGGAGACAGAATCATCCTGCTCAGCGACTGCCCGGCCACTGTGAAGGAAGTATATCCCATCAGCATTCCCAGGCCAAGGGATATGGTAAGCGAGGAGTTCTTAAAACTGCGTACGGTTATTTCCGACAACACTGATTTAGCAATTTAATGGTATAGGAGGACAAAAATGCCTGAAAGAGAGGACACCCGGCCCGTTAAAGTTGAGGTCAGGAATCTTACAAAGCGCTTCGGCGACCTGCTGGTGCTGGACAATATGTCATTTAACATCCGTAAAGGCGAGTTCGTGTGTGTCGTAGGGCCCACAGGCTGCGGAAAGACCACATTTTTAAACTGTCTTACCAGGATTCACATGCCCAGTGAGGGCGACTTGTATATAGACGGGGTCCCTGCGGACCCGCGCAAGCATAACATTTCCTTTGTGTTCCAGGAGCCCAGCGCCCTTCCGTGGCTGACCGTGGAGGAGAACCTGGCCTATGGGCTTAAGATTAAGAGAATCCCCAAGGCTGAAATCGACCGCAGGGTGGACCAGATACTGGACCTGATGGGACTTCAGGAGTTCAGGAAGGCGTATCCGGGGGAGCTGTCCGTGTCAGCGGAGCAGAGAATCATCATCGGACGTTCCTTTGCCATGCAGCCGGACCTGCTGCTGATGGATGAGCCTTACGGACAGATGGATGTTAAGATGCGTTTTTATCTGGAGGATGAGGTCATACGCCTGTGGAAGGAGCTGGGGAGCACGGTGGTGTTCATCACCCACAACATAGAGGAAGCCGTGTATCTGGCGGAGCGTGTGCTGATTCTCAGCAACAAACCGGCCAAAATCAAGGAGGAAGTGAGAATTGACCTGCCAAGGCCCAGAGATATCACATCCTCCAGGTTTATCGAGTACCGCAACTATATAACAGACAAGATTAAATGGTGGTAGAAATATGGAATCAGGACGATTAAATGGAAAGACAGCCATTGTTACAGGCGGGGCCAGAGGCATTGGATTTGGGATTGCTTCCAGATATGCCCGCGAGGGAGCCAGGGTGGTCATAGCGGATGTGCTGGAGGAAGAGGGTAGGAAGGCTGCCATGGACATAGGCCATATGGCGGAGTTTTATCAGATTAATCTGCGGGACAGAGCGCAGATATTTTCCATGGCGGATTATGTACATGAAAAATACGGACATATTGATGTGCTGGTAAACTGCGCCGGCGTGGCCCGTCCATGTCCCACGCTCAAACTGTCGGAGGAAGTGCTGGATGAGGTAATCGACATCAATATGAAGGCGCCGCTGTTCTGCTGTCAGGCAGTGGGGGCTTATATGAGACGGGACGGGGGAGGAAGCATTGTCAATATCTCCTCCGGCAATACCAGAATGATTAACGTGGGCCGGGTGCCCTATGGCATTACAAAGGGAGCGGTGAATCTGCTGACAGAGCAGCTGGGCGCAGAATGGGCCATGTACAACATTAAGGTGAATGCCATTGCACCGGGCTGGATTCGGACAGAGATGGTTGAAAGACCCCTTAAATCCGGAATATTGGATGAGAAGGCCATATTGTCTGTGTCGCCCATCGGGCGTTTCGGAAAGGCCGAGGAGATTGCCGGCCTGGCCTGTTTTCTGGCCAGTAAAGAATCAGATTACATTGTGGGGCAGGTGATATTTGCTGACGGAGGCTGGTCTCTGGGCATCATGCCCAATGCGCTTGATTATATCAGAGAAAATGAGGAGGATTGAAATCATGAAGGTATTATGTCTGCCGGAGCCAGGAAACCTGGTGTTAAAGGATATGCCCATGCCCGAACTCAGGGAGGGGCAGGCAATCATAAAGATGGAAATGTGCGGAATCTGCGGTTCGGATGTGACTGCTTACAGGGGAGTAAATCCCACCATGCGCTATCCCATTAACGGACTGGGCCATGAGGGAGTGGGCGTTATCCAGGAAATCGGGGAAAATGACAAGGGCTTAAAGCCGGGTGACCGTGTGGCCCTGGAACCCTATGTCCCCTGCAATAAGTGCCACATGTGCGCGGCAGGGCGTTTTAACAACTGCGCGGACCTCCATGTGTGCGGCGTTCATAAGGACGGTATGATGTCCCAGTATTTCCTTCACCCGGTACAGCTTTTATATAAGCTTCCCGATGAACTGACCTTCACCCATGCAGCCCTGGTGGAACCCCTGACCATCGGTCTTCACGGGGCAACCAGGGCCAGGGTGTCAAAGGGAGAGCACTGCGTTGTGTTCGGCGCAGGAATCATCGGCCTTATGGCTGCATTTGCCTGCATCAACTACGGAGCAACCCCTATTCTGGTGGATGTGCTGCAAAAGCGCCTGGATTATGCAAAGGAGCTGGGAGTACCCTGCACCTTCAATTCCACGGACAAACATGTGGAGGAGTATCTGCGGGAGGTGACCGGCGGCAAGCTGCCTGAGGCCATGATTGATTGTACGGGTGCTCCTGTGATTCTGGAGAACATGCACAATTACGTGTGCCACGGGGGGAGGATTGCCCTGGTGGGATGGCCTCATGACCCGGTGCGGATTAACACGGTACGCCTGATGCAGAAGGAAATTGATGTGTGCCCGTCCAGAAATTCCAATGCAAAATTCCCGGAGGCCATTGGTCTGGTCAACCAGGGAAAGGTGCCTACGGACGCCATTATCACAAAAATCATTGAGCTGGACCAGGTGGAGGATACCATCAAGGATATGATTCAGTCTCCGTCCGATTATCTGAAAGTTATCGTGAACATCTGAAAAGGAGAATAACATGCTGACAACCACTTATGAAATGCTTCAAAAGGCATATGAAGGCCACTATGCAGTTCCCGCCATCAATACCCAGGGAGGAACCTATGACATCATACGGGCCGTGTGCATGGCTGCAGAGGAGCTTCGTTCCCCGGTCATACTGGCCCACTATGTGAATACAGGAGCCTATTCAGGCCATGACTGGTTTTACGAGACAGCAAAATGGATGGCCCGGAAGGTTTCAGTGCCGGTTGCAATCCATCTGGACCACGGGGACAGCTTTGAGCGCTGCATGGAGATGCTGAAGCTGGGATTTACCTCCATTATGTTTGACGGTTCCTCCCTGCCTGTGGAGGAAAATGCAGCAGCCACAGAGGAAGTGGCCAGGGTGTGCAGGACCTTCGGGGTACCGCTGGAGGCGGAAATCGGAGAGCTGTGCCGCCTGGATGACAAGGGAAATAAAATGGGCGCATCCAACATTGCGGACCCGGATGTGGTGAAGCAGTATCTCAGGCTGTGCCGCCCGGATTCACTGGCCATCGGCATTGGAAACGCCCACGGGTTTTACAACGGACCTGTGGATATCCGGGTAGAGGTGCTGGAGGAATGCAGGAAGTTTACGGATATTCCCTTTGTTCTTCACGGCTGTACCGGCATGGACGAGGAATTGGTCAAGCGTTCCATTGACAGCGGAGTGGCAAAAATCAATTTCGGCACCCAGGTGCGCTGCCGGTATGTGGAATATCTGAAGGAAGGGCTGGCTGAGGGAAAAGACCAGGGCCATGCATGGAAATTATCGCAGTATGCGGAGCTGCGGCTGCGCGAAGACATAAAAGACATCATCCGGCTGGCAGGCTCCCAGGATAAGGCGTGACACGGTACGGAATGAAACCTTGGAAAAGGAAGGTATGCTATGACATTGATTCCATTAAGACCTCTTATGGAGGCTTCTGTTAAACATGGGTTTGCCCAGGGGGCATTTAATGTGAACGCGGTAGCCCAGGCAAAGGCTGCCATCGAAGTACACAGTATGTTCCGCTCCGCGGCCATCCTGCAGGGAGCGGACCTGGCAAACGGCTTCATGGGGGGAAGATGCGACTTTATGAATGCCACCCTGGAGGATAAGAAAGCCGGCGCCGGGAATATTGCCAGGGCCGTTAAGAAATATGGGGAGGACAGCCCCATCCCCATTGTCCTTCACCTGGACCATGGACGTGATTTTGACTCCTGTGCAGCCGCCATACAGGGGGGATATACTTCGGTGATGATTGACGGGTCGTCCCTGGCCTTTGATGAGAATGTGGAACTGACCCGCGAGGTGGTAAAATACGCACATGCAAGGGGCGTCAGTGTGGAAGGGGAGCTGGGTGTGCTGGCCGGAGTGGAGGACCAGGTGTTTTCACAGGGCTCCACGTATACCAACCCTTTAAAGGCAGTGGAGTTTTTCCGGAAGACCGGCGTGGATGCACTGGCTATATCCTACGGCACTATGCACGGTGCTTCCAAGGGAAAGGATGTAAAGCTGCGCAAGGAGATTGCGGTGGCAATCCGGGAATGCCTGAACCATGAGGGAATCTTTGGGGCCCTGGTGTCTCATGGCTCATCCACGGTTCCCCAGTATATTGTGGATGAAATCAATGAGCTGGGAGGCACATTGACCGGTACCTATGGAATCGCCATAGAGGAACTTAAGGCAGCGGCCAGATGCGGCATCAACAAGATTAATGTGGATACGGATATCCGGCTGGCGGTTACCCGCAATATGAAAGAATTTTTTGCCTGCAACCCGGATAAGAGAAACAGCAGCTCCATCGGAGGCATCTATGAGCTGCTGGAATCCAAGCGGGAGCAGTTCGACCCCAGGGTTTTCCTGACGCCCATCATGGAAACCGTGATGACCGGCGCCATACCGGATGAGGATACGGCGGCCATTACAGACTGCATTGAGCGGGGCGTGAAGGAAGTGGTGGGCACCCTTATCGTACAGTTTGGCTCTTACGGCAAAGCGCCTTTGGTGGAACAGGTTTCCCTGGAGGAAATGGCTGACCGGTATAGGAAAATGCAGGTATTATAAATGGGAAAGGTGGTAGAGGCAATGTCTGCAAATGTTCTGGTGGTCCATGGAGGCGGCCCCACGGCTGTCATCAATGCTTCCCTGTATGGTGTTGTGGAGGAAGCCAGGAATTCCGGCAGCATAGGCAAGGTGTACGGCGCAATCGGCGGAAGTGAGGGGATTCTGAAGGAGCAGTTTCTGGATTTGATGCAGTATCCGGAGGAAAAGCTAAGGCTTCTGCTCCAGACGCCGGCCACGGCAATCGGTTCATCCAGGTATGCCCTGGAACAGAAAGACTATGACGCCATGGCAGGAATCTTCAAAAAGTACGGAATCCGTTATGTGCTTCTGAACGGGGGGAACGGGACCATGGATACCTGCGGCCGCATCTTTGAGGCGTGCAGGGGAGAGGACATCTATGTGGTTGGAATCCCCAAGACCATTGACAACGATATTGCCATAACAGACCATACGCCGGGATATGGAAGCGCGGCCAGGTTCATCGCTGCTTCCGCGGCAGAGGTTGGGGCGGATGTCAGGGCCCTGCCCATCCATGTGTGTGTCATGGAGGCCATGGGGCGCAATGCCGGATGGATTACGGCTGCATCTGCCCTGGCCAGAAAGAAGCCGGGGGATGCGCCCCATCTGATTTATCTGCCGGAGCGCCCCTTCCATGAAGAGGAATTCCTGGAGGATGTAAAACGCCTTTACGAAGAAAAGGGAGGCGTGGTGGTGGTTGCCAGCGAAGGACTGAAGAATGACAGCGGAGAACCTATTGTGCCTCCTATTTTCAAGGTTGGGAGGGCTACCTATTATGGGGATGTCAGCGCTTATCTGGCGAATCTGGTCATACAGAAGCTGGGAATCAAGGCCAGAAGCGAAAAGCCCGGCCTTTGCGGAAGGGCATCCATAGCCTGGCAGTCGCCGGTGGACCGTGACGAAGCAGTCCTGGCCGGAAGGGAGGCGCTGCGGGCGGCCATGGAGGGCATGAGCGGCGTCATGATTGGCCTTATACGGGATGAAAATGAGGATGGAGAGTACGGCGTCCGCACCGCGGCCATTCCCATCAAAGAGGTGATGCTGCATGAACGGGTGCTGCCGGATGATTACATAAATGACAGGGGAAATGATGTGACGGACGCATTCCTGAAATGGTGCAGGCCCCTCATCGGACCTGAATTAAGGGAGTTTGTGGACTTTAAAGAAGAGTATGAAAAGATGGGAGTGGGAGAATGAAACACATATTTCTGAACCTGAAACGGTTCGATATACCCAGGGAATACGGAGGGGTCAACAGTGTTGCGCCCATGGAGGAATGGGGGAGCTACATTGTGCAGAAGACCCAGGAAAAACTAAAGGCGTACAGCCCGGAGGATGTGGAGTTCGTCATGTATTTCCCGGAAGCCCATCTGATACCGGCAGTGAAGGCCCTGTGCGGGGACAGTCCGGTTAAAATCGGCTGCCAGGGGGTGTACAGGGATGATACGGCTGAAAACGGCAATTTCGGCGCATTTACCACCAACCGCACAGCCAATGCGGCAAAGGCAATGGGATGCAGTTCCGTCATCATCGGCCACTGCGAGGAGCGCAGGGATAAGGCCGGAATCCTGGAGGAAGCCGGAATCACGGATGGGGATGCAGTGGGAAGGCTGCTGAACCAGGAAGTCAGGGCGGCAATCCAGGCCGGGCTTACAGTGCTTTACTGTATCGGGGAATCTGCCGGGGAGCAGGAACGCTGGCAGGAGGTGCTTAAGGAGCAGCTGGAGACAGGGCTTAAGGACGTGGACAGGGAAAAGGTGGTCATTGCCTATGAGCCGGTATGGGCCATCGGACCGGGAAGGATACCGCCGGATGAAGCCTATATCACAAAAGTCGGTTCTTACATTAAGGAGATTACCGGCGGCATGGATGTTGTCTACGGAGGCGGACTCAAGGCGGACAACGCCCGTATGCTGGCTTCGGTCCCTGTCATGGACGGCGGACTGATTGCCCTTACCAGGTTCCAGGGTCAGATTGGATTTTATCCGGAGGAATATCTGGAAATCGTGGACGCCTATCTGGCACGCAACTGATTATAACAGGAGGATTATCATATGAAATTATCATTTGAATATGGTGCAGGGCTAATGGCGGCAGAGCTTCCTGACAGCACCGATGTGTTCATACCCGGCGAAACCGTGGCAGACCCGCCCTGCATTCCGGAGGACCGGCTGGTGGAAAAGACCCTGGAATCCATACGCAATCCCATGGGAATGGAACCACTGTCCCGTCTGGCCCGCAAGGGTTCCAAGGTGACCATCATTTTCCCGGACAGGGTAAAAGGCGGGGAACAGCCCACTTCCCACAGGAAAATATCCATCAGACTGATACTTAAGGAGCTGTATGACGCGGGAGTGGAGAAAAAGGACATTCTTTTAATCTGTTCCAACGGGCTTCACCGGAAGAATACAGAAACAGAAATCCACAACATACTTGGGGATGAGCTGTTCCTTGAGTTCTGGCACACACACCAAATCATCAACCATGACAGCGAGGATTATGAGCATCTGGTGGATTTGGGCACCACGGACCGGGGCGACCCTGTGCTCATGAATAAATATGTGTATGACAGCGATGTGGCCATCCTTATCGGCCACACCCAGGGAAATCCTTACGGCGGCTATTCCGGGGGCTATAAGCACTGCGCCACGGGAATCACCCATTGGCGCTCCATTGCCTCCCACCATGTGCCTGAGGTGATGCACCGCAAGGATTTTACCCCGGTCAGCGGAACGTCACTGATGAGGACAAAGTTTGATGAGATTGGCCAGCACATGGAGAAATGCATGGGAAAGAAGTTTTTCTGCTGCGACGCCGTGCTGGACACAAAATCCCGCCAGATAGAGATTAACAGCGGCTACGCAAAGGTCATGCAGCCCCATTCCTGGATTATGGCGGATAAGAGGACCTATGTGCCGTGGGCAGAAAAGAAGTATGATGTGATGATATTCGGAATGCCCCAGTTCTTCCACTACGGCGAGGGCATGGGAACCAATCCCATCATGCTGATGCAGGCCATCTCAGCCCAGGTCATCCGTCATAAGCGCATCATGAGCGACAACTGCGTGATTATATGCTCCTCCCTGTGCAACGGCTATTTCCACGATGAGCTGTGGCCTTATACCAGGGAAATGTATGATATGTTCCAGCATGATTACATGAACACCCTGCCGGACATGAACCGGTACGGCGAATACTTTGCCACCAATGAGGAATATATCAGAAAATACCGTTACTGTAACGCATTCCACCCCTTCCACGGCTTTTCCATGATTAGCTGCGGCCATATTGCGGAAATGAACACCTCAGCCATCTATCTGTGCGGCGCCCAGGAACCGGGATTTGCCAGGGGGATGGGCCTTAAGACCAGGGCCACCATTGAGGAAGCCCTGGCTGACGCCAGGAAAAAGTTCGTGGGTCCCAACCCCAATATACTGGCTCTTCCCCAGACCTTTAAGCTGGGTGCCGTCCATCTGATGATGAAGGATGAGGTATATGAAGGAAAGGGGCAGGAGGACTGCGGGTGTGCCTGCCATATGCATGGATAGGTGATGCGGACAGCGCAGGATAACTAAATATAGAGGCATTGCTTTATGAATCCCCTCCTTTTTATGGAGCCGCGTTAATTTTGCGCATTCTTCCATAAAACGGGAGGGGATTTTTGCCTGATTTTAACAGCCGGCAGGAGCTGTTATAGAATTAAGCTATAAACCCGCCCCCCATCCCAGTTATTTTAAATTGTACACTCCGGCCGATTTCGATTAAAATAGAAAAGCAATAAATGTAAAAAATCCACCACATTCAGAGGAGAAGGATTATGTCAACAAACATGGAGGAAAAACCTGTCTCTGAGAGCGGGCAGATTAACCCACTGGGCCAACTGACGAGACAGCAGCTAAAAGAACTGGAGCAAAAGGAAAGAACACGGGGCCAGAAAATCCTGGATTTTATTATTATGGTGCTTCCGGTTATCTGCGGTTTCATTGCGATTATCGAGTACTGGGAGGTTCCCAACGGAAGTCCCAACAGCCATCCGTATACCTATGTATGGGCGGTGTCGGCCTTTATGGCTGCGTATGCTGTCTATGCCGTTACAGCCTGGATTAAGAACCGGAAGGGAGACAAAAGAACCGTGGAGGACCTGCGCTACCGCGCTCCCTTGTTTTCCGCCTTTTTTCTCCTGCTTACCTGTTATGATTATCTGACCTTAAAGACAGGCATCCTGTCCCAGCCCTTTGTCCCGTGCATGAACAGCATATTGAATATTGCCTGGGAGGACAGGGCGTATCTGCTTGAATGTACGCTCCACACGCTGCGCCTGCTGTTTTTGGGATATTTTATCGGGATTGCCCTGGGGCTGGTTACGGGTATTACCTGCGGCTATTCCGAGAGGGCGCGTTACTGGATTAATCCTGTCATTAAATTCCTGGGGCCTATTCCCACCGCAACATGGATTCCCATTATCATGGTTGTGGCCGCCTCCCTGTTCAGGGGAGCTGTGTTTATTATTGCCCTTGGCTCCTGGTTTGCGGTTACCGTGGCCTCCATGTCCGGCATCCAGAATGTGGACAAGGATTTCTTTGAGGCAGCAAGGACCCTGGGGGCAAACGAACGGCAGCTTGTTTTCAGGGTGGCGATTCCCCATGCCATGCCGTCTATTCTGCAGGGCTGCACCCAGGCCATGAGTTCGTCCTGTGTTGCAATCATGATTGCCGAGATGATGGGGGTAAAGGCCGGACTTGGCTGGTACATGAACTGGGCGAAATCCTGGGCAGCCTACGACAAAATGTTTGCAGCGCTGTTTGTCATCTGTTTTATCTTCACCATTGTGACAAAGGTGCTGGATTTGATTAAACGCCGTGTTCTCAGATGGCAGAACGGAGTGGTGAAATAATGGCAGAGAATACAATTATCCTTCGGTTGGACAACATATCAAAGAGTTTTGCAAAGGTGGAGCAGGATGAGGTTACCCATGCGTTAAATGAAGTAAATCTGTCCATGAAAAGCGGCGAGTTTATCAGCCTTGTGGGGCCGTCGGGATGCGGGAAGTCCACCATCCTCCGCCTTGTGGCAGGACTGATTCCGCCCACCACCGGCCATCTGACGGTAAACGGAGCAGAGATTACAGGGCCGTCGCCGGAGCGCGGAATGATGTTTCAAAAGCCCACCCTTTTTCCCTGGCTGACAGTGGAAAAAAATATTTCCTTCAGCTTAAAGCTCCAGGGGAAACTGAAGGGAAATGAGGAGAAGGTGGAGCGGATGCTAAAGGTTATTGGCCTGGAATCCTTCCGGAATGACTATCCTGGCCAGCTTTCCGGGGGGATGGCGCAGCGCGTTTCCCTGGTGCGCTCCCTGATTAATGAGCCGGATATACTGCTGTTAGACGAGCCTCTGGGAGCCCTGGACGCATTTACGCGCATGAATATGCAGGATGAGATTCTGAAGGTGTGGCAGGAGAAAAAACAGCTTGCAATCATGGTAACCCATGATGTGGATGAGGCCATTTACATGGGAACCAGGGTTATTGTCATGGACGCGCACCCGGGCCGGGTTGTCTCTGACATTAAAATAGATGAGCCCTATCCCAGAGAGCGCTCTTCCGGGACTTTTGTGGCCTGCCGGAATGAGATACTCAACCGTCTGCACTTCGGAGGAAGGAGCAGCGGACGTCAGCCGGAGACACAGACCCCTGTACAATAAAAAGCGCAGGCCATAAGAAAGAGGGAAACCTGCTTTTCCCCACGCCTCTGGCTGTGTACATAAAAAATGATTAAAATCAAAAAGGAGAACAGTATGATGAAAAAAACAAATGCGAAACGCGTTCTGGCAGCAGCGCTTGCGGGAATGATGGCTCTGTCACTGGCCGCCTGCGGCGAACAGGGCGGAGGAAACCCAACAGAAAGCGCAGCCACAGCAGCCGCCACGGCAGCGGAGACTGAATCAGCAGCACAAGCCCAGGATTCCGGCAAAGCCGGGGAGGAGGAAGCCGGCGCTGTAAGCCGTCCGGAGGCTGTTTCCGAGGAAGACTGGGCGGCCATGCAGAAGGAACCTGCCTTTGGCACAGCCTTGAATTACCTGTTTAACGGAGGCGCCTGTGTGTCTGCCGTGTACCTTGCCGAGGCATTGGGCTACTACCAGGATTACGGTATTAATGCGGAATATATAGAGGGAGAGTCGGTTGTCATCACGGTTGGTACAGGTAAGTGTATGTGGGGAACCGACCATATTGCCACCATGCTTGTGCCGGTGACAAACGGCGTGGAGATGACCTTTGTGGCCGGAGCGCATATGGGCTGCAAATCCATCTATGTATTCAATGACAGCGATATTAAGACAGCCGAAGATTTAAAGGGAAAGACCATTGCTATCCATGACGGCATCGGAAACTCCGACCAGAATATTATCTACCGTATGCTTGACGGCGAGGGTGTAGACCCCACTGCTGAGGTGGAGTATCTGGATATTGCAGACAGTGCGGCCAGCGTGGCTGCCATGGAGAGCGGTGAGATTGATGCTTCCATTTTCTCAGACTACTTTGTAATCGCCAATTACAGCGACAAGATGCGCAAGGTATGCTCCATTACTCCCAGCGATGAGTTTGAGGGAGAGGTGTGCTGCGTAACCGCCATGAACAATGACTTCCTTGCAAGGAATCCGGTTCACGCAAAATATATTGTTATGGCCATTAAACGTGCCGGACAATATGCACGTCTCCACTCAGAGGACGCGGTACAGTTGATGTTCGACACAAATAAGATGACCGGCGAGTTTGAGAATCAGCTTGAGTTCTGGGATTCCCTGGACTTCGGCCTGTCTGATGCAATCACAGAGGAAGCCCTTAAAAATATCGCAGCTGATTACATCCGCCTTGGGGTCATCCAAAAGAAGGAGCTGACAGCAGACGATGTCATGAAGCTTGCATGGACAAACGCGTGCCCGGATGAGGAGGTAGAGGGCCTGACCGTGGGCGACCCAAAGGATGTGGCAGGGCGTACCGTGGAGGTTCAGCATAAGGGTGAGTAAATAAGGGACCGTATAATTCAGGCTGGCCGTTCAATATATGGGCAAACGTTTGGCAAGAAAAGCGTTGACCTTTTGCGGACTTTTGCGTATAATTTTTCTAACGGCTGACAGAAGTCAGCATTCAGGAAGAACCAGACGAATTGGATGAAGTAACATTAATAATCTAAGAAGCAAAAATACCAGGAAGGTAGTATGTATTCTCAAGGAATACGCTTATTCTGGTATTTTTTTATGCGTTTGCGCCTGGATACGGATTGTGTTTAAGGAATCTGTGCTGATAGGATGTAAGCCTATGGAGTGCAGGTTGATGGAAACCAGGTATACGGGCACGGCATGAAAAAAGGAAATGGAGAGGGAAATGAGACGAGGAATGAAATATGCTGTGGCGGCCATGCTGGCCGTGTCCATGGCCGTGACGGGCTGCGCCAACAGCGGTGCTAAGGACAGTACAGGCCAAAGCGCGGAAAACAGCGGTGGAAATGACGCCCGGGAGACAGGCGATAATGGAACCAGGGAGGACGTAATCGTGGTTATGGGGCCAACCTCAGAGCCAGAGGCCGGATTTGACCCTGCCTATGGCTGGGGGGCGGGCGAACATGTCCATGAGCCGCTGATTCAGAGTACGCTGACCGTGACAACCGCGGACCTGAAAATAGGATATGACCTGGCAACTGATATGGAGGTCAGCCAGGACGGGCTTACCTGGACCGTGAAGATACGGGATGATGCGTATTTTACAGACGGAGAGAAGCTGACTGCCAGGGATGTGGCGTTTACGTACAATACCCTGCGGGACACCAGTTCTGTCAACGACTTTACCATGTTGGAGAGTGCGGAGGCGCCGGATGGCACTACGGCGGTATTTCATATGAACCGCCCTTATTCCATCTGGCCCTATACCATGGCAATTGTGGGAATTGTACCGGAACATGCTTATGGGGCTGATTACGGGTCCCATCCCATTGGTTCCGGAAGATATATTATGAAGCAGTGGGATAAAGGGCAGCAGGTCATATTTGAGGCCAACCCGGATTATTACGGGCCAGCGCCGAATATGAAAAAGGTGACCATACTTTTCATGGAGGAGGACGCAGCTTATGCGGCTGTCATGTCCGGGCAGGCGGACCTGGCCTATACGGCTGCGTCCTATTCAGACCAGACCCTTCCGGGATATGAGCTGCTTTCCTTTGAGACAGTGGATAACCGTGGATTTAACCTGCCGGCTGTGAAGGCCGGGACCATATCTGGCGGCAATACCGGGGTTGGAAATGATTTTACGTCGGACGTACAGGTGAGAAGGGCTGTCAATATTGCCATTAACAGGGATGAGATGATTGAACATGTGCTGAACGGCTATGGAAGTCCGGCCTACAGTGTGTGTGATAAGATGCCATGGTATAATGAATCTGCAAAGACAGAATATAACCCTGAAAAGGCAGCAGAACTTTTGGAGGAAGCCGGATGGAAGGCTGGTTCTGACGGAATCAGGGAAAAGAATGGCGTCAAGGCAGGATTTACGCTGATGTACCCGGCCAGCGATTCCGTACGCCAGGCCCTGGCGGCAGACACGGCCAACCAGCTTAGGAATGTGGGGATAGATGTGAAGATAGAGGGAGTGGGCTGGGATGACGCCTACGACCGCGCCCAGACAGAGCCGCTTATGTGGGGCTGGGGCGCCCATACGCCTATGGAGCTGTACAATATTTACCATACCATGAAGGATACAGGGCTGGCGGAGTACTCGCCTTATGCCAATGACAGTGTGGACCGTTATATGGACCAGGCCCTGGCCAGCGGGAATCTGGAGGATTCCTACGAGCTGTGGAAGAAGGCCCAGTGGGACGGGACCACGGGCGTGACACAGAACGGGGATATACCGTGGATTTGGCTGGTGAATATAGACCATCTGTACTGGTCCAGAGACGGACTTAAGGTGGCGGAGCAGAAAATCCATCCCCACGGACACGGATGGTCTATTGTGAACAATGTGGACCAGTGGAGCTGGGAATAACAGAGGACAGGAACAGTATGAATGCAGGAAGGATAAAATCATGAGTTGGAAACGGGCGGGAGTTAATTTTATACGGATGGCAATCCTGCTGGTGCTGGTGAGCATGGCTGCTTTTTTCCTGGTGTCTGTCTCTCCTCTGGACCCGCTTGCCACCAATGTGGGGCAGGCGGCTCTTGGCAGTATGAGCAGCGGGCAGATTGCCAGGCTCCAGGAATACTGGGGCGTCAATACACCGCCTGTTACCCGGTATCTGGCCTGGGCCGGCGATTTTCTTAAGGGAGACATGGGTATCTCTCTTTTGTACCGCAGGCCGGTAGCCCAGGTAATCGGGGAGAAGCTGGCCAATTCTCTCTGGATTATGGCAGCGGCATGGATTCTGTCCGGATTCATTGGATTCCTTATGGGAATAATAGCCGGGGCCAAAAAGGGAAAGGCTGCTGACCGGATTATCTCTTCTTATGCACTGGTAACTGCCAGTACGCCGGCCTTCTGGCTGGCCCTGGTGCTTTTGGTGGTGTTTGCAGTCTGGCTGAAGCTGCTTCCCATAGGACTTTCCGTGCCCATCGGCGTGGAGGCGTCGGCTGTGACCATGAAGGACCGCCTGGTCCATGGCATACTGCCTGCGGCGGCCTTGTCCATTACAGGTATTTCCAATATCGCCCTTCATACAAGGGAGAAGATGGCAGAGGTCATGGAAAGTGATTATGTATTGTTTGCCAGGGCCAGAGGCGAATCGGAATGGTCCATTATCCGCAGGCATGGAATCCGCAACATTCTCCTTCCTGCCTTGACGCTTCAGTTTGCCTCTGTCAGCGAGATATTCGGCGGCTCCGTGCTGGTGGAGCAGGTATTCTCCTATCCGGGCCTGGGACAGGCGGCTGTGACAGCCGGATTGGGCGGGGATGTGCCGCTGCTCATGGGTATTACAATCATCAGCGCGGCCATTGTATTTTTAGGGAACTTCACTGCCAACCTTTTGTACGGAACAGTGGACCCCAGAATCAGGAGGAGCAAGGGATGAGCGCACAAAGACACAGGTGGAACCGCCGCAAGGCCATGGCGGTGCTGCTGGCGGTATCGGTCATCCTGCTGGCGGCCATTGCCGTTGCAGGCCAGGTGCTGAAGGAACAGGCTCTGGCCACGGATTTTACCAGAAAAAACCTGCCGCCCAGCCTGGCCTGCCCCTTTGGTACGGACTGGATGGGACGCGACATGTTTATACGCAGCCTTACAGGACTTTCCATCAGCATACGCATCGGGCTGCTGACAGCCTGTATCAGCGCGGTGGTGGCATTTATCATGGGTACCATGGCCGCTTGTCTGGGCAGGGTTACGGATGCTGTCATAGGGGGAATCATTGACCTGGTCATGGGAATACCCCATATCCTGCTGCTGATTCTTATTTCCTTTGCCATGGGAAAGGGATTCTGGGGCGTACTGATTGGCATTTCCCTGACTCACTGGACCTCACTGGCCAGGCTCCTGCGGGGGGAGGTCATGCAGCTTCGTGAAAGCCAGTACATACAGATTGCAAAGAAGCTGGGAAAGGGCAGGTTTTACATTGCCTTCAAACATATGACGCCCCATTTGCTGCCCCAGCTCTTTGTGGGCATGGTTCTTTTGTTTCCACATGCAATTCTGCATGAAGCCAGTATTACCTTCCTGGGATTCGGACTGGCGCCGGAACAGCCTGCCGTGGGAGTTATTTTGTCAGAGAGCATGAAATACCTGGTCATGGGAAAATGGTGGCTGGCCCTGTTTCCGGGGCTTTTGCTGGTATTCGTGGTGGTACTGTTCCATTTTATCGGGGATACCCTGAGCCGTCTGCTGGACCCGGCCCAGGCCCATCTGTAGAACCTTGGCAGTCCGTTGCAGGAAACATTCCGGAAACATTTAAGGGCAGAGTTTTGTTTGGCAGGAGGTTGACATGGAGGAAAAACAAGTCATATTATCAGTGGAGCATCTTATGATTTCATTTACCCAGTATGTAGGGGGGTGGCGCCAGAGGGAGCTTCCTGTGATTCGTGACCTGAACATAAAGGTGCGGGAGAATGAGGTGGTGGCTGTGGCTGGTTCCAGCGGTTCGGGAAAGAGCCTTCTGGCCCATGCGGTCATGGGGCTTCTCCCGCAGAATGCCGCCTGCCAGGGAACGGTTTCCTTTGAGGGGGAAATTCTGACCCAGAAGCGGAAGGAACAGCTTAGGGGGAGCCGGATGGTGCTGGTGCCCCAGAGTGTGTCGTATCTGGACCCGCTCATGAAGGTGGGAGAACAGGTCCGGAGGGGACGAAAGGATAAGGAGAGCGTGGAGCGCTGCAGCGAAGCCCTTGGGCGCTACGGGCTGGGAGAGGATACAGAGGGCCTGTATCCTTTTGAGCTGTCCGGGGGAATGACCAGGCGTGTGCTGATTTCCACGGCAGTGATGGAGCATCCCAGACTGGTCATTGCAGATGAGCCAACGCCCGGACTTCATATCAGTGCTGCCAGGCGCGTGCTGTCCCATTTCCGGGAAATAGCGGATGAGGGCGCAGGCGTTCTGCTCATTACCCATGATTTGGAGCTGGCCCTGGAGGTGGCTGACAGGATTGTGGTATTTTATGCAGGCACCAATGTGGAGGAGGCCCTGGCAGCGGATTTTGGGGATGAGCAGAGACTCAGGCATCCCTACACCAGGGCTTTGTACCGGGCCATGCCCAGCCACGGGTTTAAAGCAGCTTCCGGGACCCAGCCCTATGCGGGGGATATGCCCATGGGATGTCCCTACGGGCCCCGGTGTTCGGATAGGGATGAGGGCTGCCTGCAGGAAATTTCCTATCGCAGTTTTCGTGACGGCATGGTAAAATGCAGGAAGGCGGGAGTATGAAGCTGGAAGCAATCAATATTTCATTCCAATACGACAATGGGAACAGGAGAATCCTGAACAATGTCAGCCTGAGTCTGGAAAGCGGGGAACGTGTGGGGCTGACGGCTCCCAGCGGCTTTGGCAAGACTACTTTTTGCAAAATACTGGCTGGTTATGAAAAACCGGACCATGGGACTGTGACTCTGGACGGAAAACCCCCTGTCTCTTACGGAAGCTACAATCCGGTGCAGATGATATGGCAGCATCCGGAACTGTCGGTAAATCCCCGTCTTAAGATGGGGGAGGTGCTGAGGGAGGGGGACTCGGTGGAGGAGCGGGTGGTCCGCGGACTGGGAATTGAACCGGACTGGCTGAACCGGTATCCGGGAGAATTGTCCGGCGGGGAGTTGCAGCGGTTCTGCATAGCCAGGGCCTTGGGAAAGAGGACCCGGTTCATTCTGGCAGATGAGATAAGCACCATGCTGGACCTGATTACCCAGAGCCAGATTTGGGGTTTTCTTCTGGAGGAAGTGAAGAGGCGGGATTTGGGGCTGCTGATGGTCAGCCATTCGGAGGAACTAACGGAACGGGTCTGCAGCAGGGTGATTGATTTGAGAGAGGAGAACGAAAGATGGACGTAAGGGAATTGCTGGAACAGGTAAAGGCCGGCAGTATTAAGATAGACGATGCAGAGAAGCAGCTTAAGGACCTGCCCTATGAGGATTTGGGGTATGCTAAGCTGGACCACCACAGAAAGCTGCGTTCCGGTTTTGGGGAAACCGTGTTCTGCCAGGGAAAGCCGGATGCATACCTTTTGGAGATTTTCAGGAAATTTTATGAAAGGGACGGAGAGGTCCTGGGAACCAGGGCATCTGCAGAGCAGGCGGAGCTGGTCAGAGCGGCAGTGCCAGAGGCAGTGTATGACCCCATATCCCGGATTCTGAAGGTGGAGAAGCCGGGAAAGGAACGAAGGGGCTATGTGGCGGTGTGTACCGGAGGTACGGCGGACATACCGGTTGCCGAGGAAGCGGCCCAGACTGCTGAATACTTCGGCTGCAGGGTAGAGAGGATATTTGATGTGGGAGTTGCCGGAATCCACAGGCTCCTGGCCCAAAGGGAGCGCTTTGATAAGGCCAACTGTATCGTGGCAGCGGCGGGGATGGAGGGGGCGCTGGGCACGGTGATTGCCGGCCTGGTGGAGTGCCCTGTGGTGGCAGTTCCCACCTCTGTGGGATATGGAGCCAGTTTCCACGGATTATCCGCATTGCTTACAATGCTTAATTCCTGTGCCAACGGGATTTCAGTGGTTAATATTGACAATGGATACGGGGCCGGCTATCTGGCGACCCAAATAAACAGAATGGCGGTGAGATAAGATGGGAAAGATTTTATATTTGGAGTGTAATTCCGGTATCAGCGGGGATATGACAGTGGGGGCCCTGCTTGATTTGGGGGCGGACAGGCAGGTTCTGGAGCATGCGCTGGAAAGCCTGGGCGTGAATGGATATCATCTTCACTTTGGCCGGAAGGTTGTGTGCGGTCTGGATGCCTTTGATTTTGATGTGCATTTGGAGGAGGATGGGCATGAGCATGTTCACGGCGGGGAGCATGAGCACAGCCATGAGCATGTTCACGATGGGGGGCATGAGCACAGCCATGAGCATGTTCACGATGGGGGGCATGAGCACAGCCATGAGCATGTTCACGATGGGGAGCATGAGCACAGCCATCACCATCCGCACATACACCGGAACCTTCACGATATTTACCATATCATAGACCATCTGGATTCCAATGAGAGGGTGAAGGAGATGGCCAGGAATATGTTCCGCATTGTGGCGGAGGCGGAATCCAAGGCTCATGGGCTTCCCATTGAGCAGGTTCATTTCCACGAAGTGGGCGCCATTGATTCCATTGTGGATATCATCAGCGTGGCAGTCTGCATTGACAATCTGGGCGTGGAGGATGTGGTGGTTTCTGCATTGTCGGAAGGTCATGGCCATGTCCATTGCCAGCACGGCGTGCTGCCGGTTCCTGTTCCGGCTACAGCCAATATTGCATCATCCTATGGACTGGAGCTGCATTTTACAGACAATGACGGGGAGATGGTCACCCCTACCGGGGCAGCGGTTGCCGCAGCACTGCGGACAAAGGACCTGCTTCCTGCTTCCTGCCGTCTGCTTAAGATAGGAATGGGCGCCGGGAACAAGGTGTTTAAACAGGCAAATGTACTTCGGGCCATGCTGCTTGAGACTTCACAGGATGAGAACCGTACCATGTGGGTACTGGAGACAAACCTGGATGACTGTACAGGGGAGATACTGGGACTTGCCATGGAGATGCTTCTTGATGCAGGGGCTGCGGATGTGTGGTATACCCCCATCTATATGAAGAAAAACCGTCCTGCCTATATGCTGTCCGTGCTCTGCGGGGAATCGTCCGTAGAGGCCATGGAAGAAATCATTCTGACCCAGACCACTACCATTGGAATACGCCGGTATCAGGTGGAAAGAACCATCCTTGGGCGAAATGAAATCCAGGTGGAAACCGGTTACGGGCCGGCGGATGTGAAGGTGTGTACTTATAAAGGCAGAACATTCTTTTATCCGGAATATGAAAGCATCCGGCGGATTTGCAGGGAACAGGGCGTGGATTTTCAAACCGCATACCATGAAGTCCGTATGAAGGCAGAGGAAAGCCGGCAGGAAAAATGATAAGGATGATATCAGATTAGGAGATTCGTATGAATATGGTAAACAACACTGACAGCGATGCAGCCTTATTCCCGCACCATTTGAGAAAGCAGCTGGAGGCCAGAATGGAACAGCTGGCCAGGGAGGATATCTGCCTGGCATTTTCCGGCGGCGTGGATTCCAGCCTGCTTTTAAAGGCAGCTGCAGACGCAGCAGCCCATACAGGAAGCAGGGTGTATGCCGTGACCTTTGACAGCCGGCTGCATCCTTCCTGCGACCTGGAGATTGCCAGGCGTGTGGCCGGAGAGCTGGGAGGAATCCATGAAGTCATAACCGTGGATGAGCTGGAGCAGGAAGCAATTAAAAATAATCCGGTGAACCGCTGTTACCTGTGCAAGCGCCATCTTTTCCTGAAACTGACAGAGCTGGCAGAGACAAGGGGTATCCGCCATATCCTGGACGGCACCAATGAGGACGATATGCATGTATACCGTCCCGGAATCCGGGCATTGAAGGAACTGGGGATTTTAAGCCCGCTGGCAGAGCTGCACATAACCAAGGCCCAGGTAAAGGCCATGGCATCGGAGTACGGCATATCGGTGGCGTCCCGGCCGTCCACTCCCTGCATGGCCACCCGCCTGCCCTACGGCGCTTTGCTGGATTATGAGGTGCTGGAACGAATCGGAGAGGGGGAGTCCTATGTCAGGACCATTATTCCCGGCAATGTACGGCTCAGGCTTCACGGAGATATTGTGCGCCTGGAACTGGACACAGAGGCCTTTGGAGTATTCATGGAACGGCGGGAGGAAATCGTCAGCCGTCTGAAGGAGATGGGCTTTGTATATATTACCCTGGATGCAGAAGGGTTCCGCTCCGGGAGCATGGACACGGGGGTGAATGAGGGACGGATGAAGGACTGATGGAGGGCTGTGTGAGGCCGGGAAAAGTGAGGCCGGGAAAAAAACCAGAAAATGTGTGCCTGGGAAGAACCCGCAGGAAATCCGGGCATTTAAAATCCGGCCAGAACTAAAACATTATCAGTAATTGGGATATATTTTGCCTGAAAAACTCCAAAAGGATTATAAACATTTTCATTCTTTCTGTTTCGCCTGTATTATCTATATATAGATAATACAGGCGTTTTCCACTTTATCCCATATTGTTTCTATTATCCAAAAACGAATATTTTCCTCTGTTTCTTAACGAAATTGAACTTTACTACCATAAAAAACCGTGTTAGAATTAAAATCGTGAGTTTGTAAATTTTACGTAAAGATAAAGTAAATAATTAAGAGAGTAGGTAAAAAAGAATTATGGACATGTCGTTTTCCTTTTTCCTGCGGCAGCTGGTGACAAATCCGGCCCTGTTGATCACAGTCCTTCTGACCCTTGGGGTTATCTGTGTCAATGGCATCACGGACGCGCCAAATGCCATTGCCACCTGCGTGTCAACCAGGTCACTGGATGTGAACCTGGCCATTGTCATGGCGGCAGTCTGCAACTGCGCAGGAGTGGTTGTGATGACCATGGTAAATTCCACAGTCGCCATGACCATTACCAATATGGTCAACTTCGGAGATGATACCTCCATTGCACTGGTGGCACTGTGCGCCGCACTGTTTTCCATTGTGGTGTGGTCGTCCTTTGCCGTATCCATTGGCTGTCCTACCAGTGAGAGCCATGCGCTGATAGCAGGACTTACAGGTGCTGCCGTGGCCATCCGGGGCGGATTTTCAGCCATCAATACCGCAGAGTGGATGAAGGTAGTTTACGGCCTGGTTTTTTCTGTTGTACTGGGATTTTTAAGCGGTTACCTTTCCTGTAAGCTGGTGGCCTGGACCTGCCGGGACATGGACCGCAGGAAGACCACCGGATTTTTCCGGTACGCCCAGATTGGCGGGGCCGCTGCCATGGCATTTATGCACGGCGCCCAGGACGGACAGAAATTTATGGGCGTTATGCTGTTAGGCATCTGTATGGTCAACGGGTCCAGCAATACCCAGGGAGTACAGTTCCCGCTGTGGATGCTGCTGCTTGGGTCGGCGGCCATGGCGCTGGGAACATCTATCGGAGGAAAGAAAATCATCAAATCCGTGGGCATGGACATGGTACGCCTGGAAAAATACCAGGGCTTTTCCGCGGATATGGCGGGAGCTGCCTGTCTTCTCGGTTTTTCCATTTTCGGCATTCCTGTCAGTACCACACATACTAAAACCACGGCCATCATGGGCGTGGGAGCTGTGAAACGCCTGTCGGCCATTAACTTCAGTGTGGTCAAGGATATGGTGATGACCTGGGTCATGACCTTTCCCGGCTGCGGTATTATTGGATTTCTGATAGCGAAGCTGTTTATGATGTTGTTCCATGGATAAGTAAAGGAGAAGATAAGATGTCTAAGAAAAGTGATAGTTACTATTTTCAGAATTTCATCGAGTGTGTGGAGTGCGGATGTCAGGCAGCTAAAATGCTGGAGGACAATCTGAACCATTTTGATACAGGACTTTTGCAGGACAAGCTGGACGAGCTGCATCGGATTGAGCATGATGCGGATAAGAAAAAGCATGAGATGATGGCTGTGCTGGTCAAGGCATTCATTACTCCCATTGAGCGGGAGGATATCATCCTTTTGAGCCAGAGTATTGATGAGGTGACGGATAAGATTGAGGATGTGCTGATTCGTATCTACATCAACAATGTCCAGAAAATCCGCCCGGAGGCCCTTGCCTTTATCAAGGTCATCATCCGTTGCTGCCAGGCCCTTAAGGAGGTTATGGAGGAGTTTGCGGACTTCAGAAAATCCAAAACCCTTCACGGCCTGATTATTGAGATTAATGCCCTGGAAGAAGAGGGCGACCGGTTATTCATTGACTCCATGCGCAGGCTTCACGCCGAGGTGACAGACCCTATTGAAATCATTGCCTGGAGGGAGATTTACGCCTACCTGGAGAAATGCTGCGATGCCTGTGAGCATGTGGCCGATGTGGTGGAAAGCGTTATTATGAAGAATACCTGATGTCCGGCAGAGCCTGAACAGCCTGTAGGCGGATATGGAAGAATACATAAAAAAGAGAGAAGGCATCGTTCCCGGGTGATGGGAAACGATGCCTTATTTATTGGACGGTTTTCAGATTAATAGATGCTGCCTCCTATATGTACCAGCTGTTCCAGAAGGGCCTGCATCCTGGGAACCGCCGGATGGTTTTCCAGGCCATATTCCCCAAAGACCGAGTCCAGGCGGGGGAAGGCCAGCCATGTGCTGCCGGCTTCATCCTCCCAAACGGAAATGCGCAGGGGCAGTTCCAGGGATACGCTCTGGTCTGCTGCCATGAGTCCGGTGCCTACCTGGGGAGAACCGAATATAAGTACGGTGGTCGGGCGGAGAGAAAGTCCGGCATCAGCAGCATTCTGTCCATGGTCAAATTTGGCGAATACCGGGATGTTCCGTTCCTTAAGGGCTGTTTCCAGGCGGGATACTGTTTCCGCCGCAGAGAACTGGCCTTCCAGGAGGAAGAGACGGTTGTCGTCGTATCCGGTGGACAGAAGGTCGCCGTAGGCGCCTGCTATCCGGCGGCCCAGATTGGTGAAATCCACACCTTCCTTATTGCACATAAGGGTGACGCAGACCAGCTCGGCGGCATCGGTAAAGCGGCTCAGGAAGGATGAGTAGCCATTGACAGATCCTTTTATATCCATGAGTCCCCGGTGATGGTAAAACTGCCATCCGGCTGCGGCCGGAACTGTTTTTCCGTCAGGAAGATTCCATGGTGCGTAGATGAGGGCGCGGTTTCCCGGCTTATGAATCAGGACAGAGCCTGCCAGGCCGATGTCCCAGAAGGAGATATCCTGGGCAGAGGCCCATATGTCGGAAAAGCCCCGCAGCGCCGTGGATTCCGCTGCCGGTATGGGAGAGCCGCTGCTGTCATAGGATACGGCAGGTTCCGTGGGATTGATATAGAGCCTGTCCTTTTTAAATAATTGATGGATGTTGTCTGTCTGGGAAATGTCCTCATAATGGAAACAGCCCAAATCCTCTTTAAAACCCGTGTGTGCAAGGCCCAGGAACTCAATCTGACGGCTGGTCACGAAATCATGGTAGCTCTGACCGCTGACCCGTTCCACGATTTCCGTCAGCAGCAGGAAGTTGGTCGCACTCTGTTCCACATCTGTGCCCGGGATAAAATGCAGGGATTCTCCGGCAGCCAGCCGGGTCAGGGCCTCAAAGGTCCATGGGGTGTCTGGTCTGAACCCTGGAGCGCGGCGGTAGTCCGGCAGTCCCGATGCATGGCGAAGGAGATGAAGAAGGGTGACATTCCTCCAGGTCTCCGGCAGCTCCGGTATGTAGGCAGAAGCTTCACTGTTTACATCCAGTCCGCCGTCCTCATGAAGCTGCATGATTGCCACGGCTGCAAATGCCTGGGATATAGGGCCGGCCGGCCACATGGTGTTGGGGGAAGCCAGACGCCTCCTCCGGCTGTCTGAATAGCCATACCCGGCTACCCTTGGTATGTAGGGGGCCTGTACAATGGCTAAGGTAAGCCCGTCAATTTTTTCCTTCTCCATAAAGCTCCATATCATCTGGTCAACGGTATGACCCAGATAGGAGATATCAGGGTTACCTCTCATTTTCATGGATGTGTGTTCGCGGGTTTTCATAATTTGGCTCCTTTCCTGATTCTGCTGACAATCCGGCGTTAACTGTAATCGCAAAAAATACATTTCATACTGTAACTATAATACTTACAGATTGATTTGTCAAGGTATTATCCGGAAGTATTTAATCTTTACAGTTTAATTACGGTTTGAACACACAGTTGCATAAAAATAGAGAATGAATTATAATGTAACAAGTGCAGGATGAATCATATCTGTCTGTGATAAGGCAGCTAAGGGAGAATGAAAGGAGATTCAGTATGAAGAAACGTTTGGCAGTTACATTAGCGGCATTGGCCCTGAGTGTGGTTATGTCAGTTCCGGCTTATGCAGGTACATGGAAATATGTGAACGACCAGTGGAAATATCAGAGAGGCGCCAATAAGTTTGCCTACAAGGAGTGGATTCAGGATAACGGTAACTGGTACTATATGGACAATAACGGCGTCATGACCACGGGCTGGCAGCAGATTGAGGGACAGTGGTATTACATGGACCAGGCCGGAGTTATGCAGAAGGGATGGTTTAAGGATAATGATAAATGGTATTTCCTCCTTCCCAACGGAGCCATGTCCACGAGCACAGTGATTGACGGACGCCAGATTGGCCCGGACGGTGTATGGATTGCAGCGGAGGGAGAGGCGGAACCAGCCAACATAACAGACCTGTCCACGCCATATCTGGTCCAGAACCTGTTGGACGGACTTTCCACCAAGGGATACAATATTATTACCTCGGGCAAGACATCCACAGGGGAGCGCTGGAACAATGCCATCCGTCTGAAGGGAAAAGGAAGTTACGTGAAGTATGCTGCCAATGGACAGTACCGGCTCTTATCCGGTGTCATAGCCCCTTCTTCCCAATTCAGCAGCGGAATCATGGCTAAGGTGACTGTATATGGTGACAATGATACCGTACTTTATACATCACAGGATATCCATTACAATGAAAAGCTGATGTATTTCGGCGTGGATGTGACCGGACAGAATGAGGTCCGCGTGGAGGTTTCCCTGGTTACGGACAATGAGTGGGATGAACCCATCATACTGATGGATGGACTGTCGCTGTATAAGTAGGCAGGATAAAGATGTCCGGGAAACGGAAAACGGACGAAGCAAATATAAATGAATCATAAGATAACAGGCTGAGGGCCCCGCCTTTTTTTGCGCAGGGTGACTCAGCCTGTTTATTGGTTCAGGGAACATACCGGGATGTTGGCAGGGGGCGGCAGCAAAGGCAGCATTTGCTGATTCCTTTCTGAGATTCTGGTCCGGAAGAAATTTCCGGTTATCATCATTACAATATAGGACAGACTTGCCATCACAGGTAAAAAGCATGCCGATATAGCAGATTGAGCTGCGATTGGACTGATTTTGGTCCCATTATATCTTTAAAAATGAATAAGATTAAGGATAAAAAGGACTGGAACCAGTCCAGATATATGGGGTGGCAGGATGGACGTAATTAAGAATGACGGAACTACCAATATAGGGGCTAATATCCGCAGAATCCGGAAGGAAAAAGGGATTGGGCAGACAGAGCTGATTCAGAAGATTGACCTGGTGGAGTGGGATTTTGATGTGAATCTCACCAGGGAGGCCCTGGTGAAAATAGAGCGGGGCATCCAGCATATCAAGGTGTCGCAGCTAAAGGCCATCAGGGCCATTCTGGAAACAACTTATGAGGAGCTGTTAAAGTAGGAGGTTATATGGAGTTAGGACATACTATTCCGCTGCAGAAATACCTGAGGATGCAGCCGCCTCCGTATGGCGCGGGCTGTCCTCTCTTTTTCTGCTGGGAGCTTCACAGAATCATCCTGCAGTCCGGGGATACGCTGGTGGCTGTCAATGCCGGAAACCGCTTTGCAGTGGTATTGTGGGGGATGGACGCCGGTGCCTGGAACCACTACCAGGAGCATTTCCGGGAAGGGCTGGAAATGGCCATGGAGTCAGAGGGATATACCAGGGAGGAAATCCGTATATATTTGAAGCGGGCAGGGAAGTTCCAGGTCACAAAGACCCATGGAAGGCGTTCTGTGGCCGGGCTTAACCAGATGGACAACTGTCTGTGGAAAATCCCGGCCCTGGTGAAAAAAGGGCAGCTGTTCCAGCCTGTGCACTGCCATGAGGTAAATCGGGAACGCTGCCGGATGGCAGGGTACGAGGGCTGTCAGTATCCTGTGCAGTGCTTTGGCATGGATATGGAACAAATGCTTTCAGAACAGCAGGATGCACAGGAACCATGTCATGATACAATCCTGCAGCAGTCATAGGTCAGAGCCAAAATAGCATCACCGCCGTCCGAATCTATGAATATATGTACGGCCATCATGAACGCCATATACATTCCCTTGCAGTTTTCCGTAATATCCAGGCCGCTGCTGTTGCGAAAGAGGACATCGATGGTCCCGCTGTCCCGTTCTACCTGCAGCAGGGAAGAGGTCATCTGGGCGTATTCCTTGAAGATGGGAAGAAGTGTGTGGTCGAACCATATATTGTACCGCTCATATTGGGCCAGCAGGGCAGTCTCGCGGATGTTTCTGACTGCCTCCCTGGCCATCTCCAGTTCCTTTTCTGACATGCAATCCAGCAATCCATAGATATCTTTGGCATTGCCGGCGTCTGTGAAGTCGTATTGTTCCATAATCTCACCTCATTGAATTCTTTGAATGCTGGACTGGTTCTGGTCCCATTATATCATAAAACCTGCGCAATATGAAGGAGGAAATGGACTGAATTGGGTTCATATAACGGGGCACAAGAGAAGGGCCGTACACGGTATGCGCAGTGTACGGCCCTTTAAGGGTACATGTATAACGGGATTGTCTATTCAAACACAACGATTGCTTCCGGATTTTTAATCCGCAGCGCAGCTGTCTCCATCAGGCGGAAGACATGATTAAAATCTTTCATTTCCGAGTAACCGATAGAGAAGTCCATGCCCAGGGCCAGGTCCATGTATTCCGGTTCCGCACACACCAGGACCGCCTTGCCTGTGCCAAAATCGCCAAGTGGGAGGATGTGGCCGTCAATCAGCTTTTTGATGCGGTCTGATTCCAGCATTCCGGCAGACTGCTGCAGGCGCTGCAGCGCCAGATATAAATCCGGGCTCACAACCAGGGCCTTGCGTCCCTGGCAGCCGGCTGAGAATAGGTGTGAAATGCCTTCTGCCACATTAATAAATGCATTCTCTCCCTGGTTCCAGTCCTTCATCTTAATATGATAGGAACCGGAGGCATTCATCAGACCCTGTAGGCTGAGGGAATCATTGCCATAGAGAATCAGCTCATCCTCGCGTTTGGCAGCCCGCTTTGCAGCAGCCCGCACAGAGCTTAAATCAAGAGGATAGCCATTCTTTTCAGCTTCCTCAATATCCCTCCATGAGAGAAGGAAATCCTCATAAAACAGGGGAAGCTCCACCTGGCGTCTGCCGGACATACGGCCGATGCCATTGTCTAGTATCTCTTCCTTATCAGGACCGTCCACCGGTACCATGGAAGCGCCGGCGCCCAGGGGCCCGAACAGATTTAAAAAGCGGCGGCACACCAGATGTTTTTTTAGTGCTCCGATTGCTGCGTCATCAATTTGTGCCCAGAATTCTGATGAAAATGGTGCACTCTCTCTTGCTAAATAGTCCATAGGTTCCCTCCTTATTATGATTCGTCCAGCAGACTGCCTACCGACAGCGGCCTGGAGGCAGTCTCCTCACCGGCAGCGTCAGAAGGAGCAGCGGCTGCTATGCCAAGTTCCTCCAGCATTTCCTTTACCTCTGACTCCCCGGAGAGGAAGAAATCCGTCTCCCTGGGGTCCAGGTAGCGCATCAATGTAATTAATTCTCCCATATGTGCCTTCTCTTCGTCACGAATGTCAGCCAGAACAGCCTTGGCTGCCGGGTCGTCCGTGGCCAGGTAGTGGGATTCATAGAGATAGATGGCTTCCAGCTCACCGGCTATATCCAGCCGGATGGCCTGCATCAGCTCTGCATTGCTCAGTTTCCGTTCAACATTTCCCTGAAAGGGGTTTGCAAAATTTGGCATGTGTTTCCTCCTTTGGTCTGCTTTATTGTGTTTGATTATAATAATGATAATAATTACTATTTCTGTTTTTATAATAGCATACGCCAGGATGAATTGCAAGGATTATTTTTCAAAGATTTTGCAGAAATATAAGATTATGGCAGATGAATGGCAAAGGCAGCTGAGATAAAGGGTATAGGAATTATATGATTGAGGCAAAGGGTATGGGGACCAAATGACGTCCACATGACATCAACAGGGAATTAACAGGATATCCACAAAGTTATCCACATTATCCACCGAAAACACTAGATATTTCATGTGAATCGTCTGAAAATACCAGATTTGGTACTGTGTATAACTGAATTGAGGGGATGAAGGATTGTGGATAAGTATTGGAGGGGAACTTTGTTTATGGCGGAGGGATTATGCCGGGGGGATGTAAGAAAAAGAATGGAATAAAATAGAAGAACGTGGTATAATCAATCAAGTGCCTGTTAAAGGCGGATGTGGAAGAACATGATATTTGGTATGTATGAAATGCAAATAAAAAATGCCAGAAGCCTTTAAAAGGATTCTGGCATAAAAAATCGGAGTAACAGGATTTGAACCTGCGACCTCTCGGCCCCCAGCCGAGCGCGCTACCAAGCTACGCCATACTCCGTTCTTGAACCTTGATTATTATATCAGATATTTTCCATTTTGAAAAGACCTAATTTTAATTTATTCGGAGAATTTAAAAATGACACAGATACCAGGTAAGAAAAAGCGGATTGTCAGTTTTGATTTGGATATGACGCTGCTGGACCATAAGACATGGAAGATTCCGGAAAGCGCTATGAAGGCCCTGGAGCTGCTGCGGAAGGATTCAGTCATCGTTATAGGAAGCGGCAGGAACATGGACCATGAGATGAGCGCTGTGTACAGGGATATGGTTATGCCGGATGCAGTGATTCACATGAACGGCACGCGGGTGGTGGCAGAGGGAAATGTCCTGTTTGAGCATCTGATGGACAAGGACAGGCTCAGGGCGCTGCTGGAATACGGCGAGGCCCATGGGATTTCCCTGGGGGTCAGCCAGGAGGGCGATGATTATTATATCCACCCCGAGGGCGTAGTGCGCATGGACCAGCTTCGCTGGGGCGTTTCGGAGCGCAATTTTAAGGATGGCTGGAAGCTGATGGATATGCCGGTCAGGACCCTGGTGTACATAGGCGGTCCGGAGGGAGCCAGGGAGCTGGAAGCCCATTTTCCTGAATTCAAGTTTCCCATGTTCTCGGGGAACATGGGAGCGGATGTGGTGGAACAGGAGGCGTCCAAGGCAGAGGGGCTGAAGCGGCTGTGCCAGTATTATGGCATTGGCCTGGGACAGACCATTGCCTTTGGAGACAGCATGAATGACTATGAGATAGTCCGGGAGGCCGGCATCGGCATAGCCATGGGCAATTCCGTGGAGGAGCTGAAGGCTGTGGCGGATTATGTCACAGATGATATTGACCGTGACGGGGTATGGAAGGCCTGCAGGCAGCTGGGCCTGATTCAGATTTGACAGTTTAAAGAAATTATAAAGAGATAATTTATAAGAACATAAGGGAGAACGGGTATGGCAAGAGAATTTGATGTAGTGATTATAGGAGCCGGGCCAGGGGGCTATACGGCAGCGCTTAAAGCAGCGGAGTTTGGCCTCAAGGTGGTGGTGATAGAGGCAAAAAAGATTGGCGGCACATGTGTGAACAGGGGATGCATTCCCACCAAGGCATTGCTGCATGCATCCGATATGTTTCATATGATGCAGAGCTGTGATGAATTTGGCGTGTCCACGGATTTCATTTCCTTTGATTTTGGAAAAATGCAGAAGTATAAGAAAAAAGCAGTGGTCAAATACCGGGAGGGCATCCAATACGGCTTTGAGAAGCTGGATGTGGAAATTGTATACGGAACAGCGGTCCTTCGCAGGGACAGGACCGTGGAGGTGGAGCTTAAGGAGGGCGGCCGGGAATTCTACCGGGGAAAAGCAGTCATCATAGCCACTGGTGCCGTACCCTACATGAGCCGGATTCCCGGCTCCAACCTTTCCGGCGTGTGGAACAGCGACAGGCTGCTGGCAGCGGAGAGCTGGAACTTTGACAGGCTGACAATCATGGGCGGAGGCGTTATTGCGGTGGAATTTGCCACCATGTTCAATAACCTGTGTTCCCATGTGACCATTGTGGAAAAACAGAAGCATCTGATGGCACCTATGGATGATGTGATGTCCGCTGAGCTGGAAAAGGAGCTGCGCCAAAAAGGAATTGATGTATACTGTGACGCCACAGTCACTGAGATATTGGAGGAAGAGGGCGGACTCAGCTGCGTCATTACTCCCAACGGGGAGGGCGAGCCCGTTAAAATGCGGGCAGGGCAGATACTGATGGCCATTGGACGCCGTCCTAATGTGGAGAAGCTTTTGGGCAAGGATATTTCCCTTGAAATGGAAGGCGGGAAGATAGCTGTAAACAGCGACTTCCAGACCAGCGAGCCGGGAATTTACGCCATTGGGGATGTGTCCGCCAGGACCCAGCTGGCCCATGTGGCAGCGGCACAGGGAACCTATGTGGTGGAGAAGATTGCCGGAAGGCCCCACAGCATCAAGCTGGAGGTAGTGCCGAACGGTATGTATGTGTCCCTTCCAATCGTACCAAACTGTATCTATACAGACCCTGAGATTGCCACGGTTGGCATTACGGAGGAAATCGCCAGGGAAAAGGGGCTGAAGGTGCGCTGCGGTCATTTTTCCATGAGGGAAAATGGAAAGTCCATCATAACAGGCGGGGAAAATGGATTTATCCGTCTGGTTTTTGAGGCGTACTCCAATACAATCGTGGGAGCCCAGATGATGTGTCCCAGGGCAACTGACATGATTGGGGAAATCGCTACTGCCATTGCCAATGGGCTGAGCGCAGAGGAAATGTCCTTTGCCATGCGGGCCCAGCCTACTTACAATGAGGGAATCGGAGCTGCTATCGAGGATGCCATGAGGAAGAGATAGCGGGAGCAGGAGATGGAAGGATATGCAGACAGCTATGGCTGACAGATAGTAAGAAATGGAAGGATGGATAATAGTATGAATGTAATTCAGGGCAGGTTGGATGCGCTGCGGGAATTGATGAAAGAGCGGGGAATGGATGCGTATATGATACCCACAGCTGATTTCCACGAATCTGAATATGTGGGAGAGCATTTCAAATGCAGGAAATATATGACTGGATTCACCGGCTCGGCCGGTACGGCCCTGGTGACCATGGACGAAGCCTGCCTTTGGGTGGACGGCCGGTACTATGTGCAGGCAGCGGCCCAATTAAAGGATACCACGGTGACCATGATGAGGATGGGACAGGAGGGCGTACCGTCTCTGGGAGAATACCTGGATGAAAAGATGCCTGAGGGAGGCTGTCTGGGATTTGACGGCCGGGTCGTCAATGCGGCCGAAGGACTTGATTTGGAGGAACTGCTGGAGGAACGGGGCGCACACATTTCTTATGGGGAAGACCTGACAGGCATGATATGGAAAGACCGGCCTGAGCTGTCAGCAGAACCTGCATGGGTCCTGGATGAGCGGTATGCAGGAAAGAGCGCATCCGATAAGATAGCGGATGTGAGGGAGGCCATGAAAAAGGCCCATGCATCTGTCCATGTGCTTACCTCTCTGGATGATATTGCATGGCTGTTAAATATCAGAGGCAATGACATCCTGTACAATCCGGTGGTATTATCATATGCCCTGGTGACCATGGACCAGTTGTATCTCTTTGTCAACAGCAGTGTGCTGGAAGGAAAAGCTTATCCGTATCTGGAGGATGCAGAGGACATAAGCGTGAAGGAATACCTGGAACGAGCAGGCGTCACCGTGATGCCTTATGATGGTATATACCGCATGGCGGAGGAACTTAGGGGAGAGAGGGTACTGCTGGAGAAATGCCGTGTCAACTATGCTGTGTACCGCCTGATTGACGGTTCCAATAAAGTGATTGACAGAATGAACCCGACGGCAGCCATGAAAGCGGTTAAGAATAAGGTTGAAATAGAAAATGAAAAGCGGGCCCATATCAAGGACGGCGTGGCCATGACCAAGTTTATCTATTGGCTGAAAACAAATATGGGCCGGATTCCAATGGATGAAATCAGTGTGTCGGACTATCTTGAGAAACTGCGCAAGGACCAGGAGGGATGCATTGGACTGAGCTTTGCAACCATATCCGCATACGGAGCACATGCAGCTATGTGCCACTACTCAGCCACGCCTGAGAGCAATCTGCCTCTGGAGCCCAGGGGACTGTATCTCATTGATTCCGGGGGCCAGTATTACGAGGGAACAACGGACATTACCAGGACCATTGCCCTGGGACCGGTGACAGATGAGGAAAGGGAGCATTTTACCTTGGTGCTTATGAGCATGCTGCGTCTGGGGGATGTAAAGTTTCTTCACGGCTGCCGCGGACTCAGTATTGACTATGCAGCCAGGGAGCCATTGTGGAGGAGAGGGCTTAACTATGAACATGGCACCGGCCATGGAGTCAGCTACTTGTCCAGTGTGCATGAGCGCCCCAACGGCATCCGCTTCAAGATGGTTCCGGAGCGCCAGGACAATGCGGTGATGGAAGCCGGCATGATTACATCGGATGAACCGGGAGTGTATATTGAAGGAAGCCATGGAATCAGGACGGAGAATCTGGTTCTGTGTGTTGAGGATGAGAAGAATGAATACGGACAGTTCCTGCGGTTTGAATATCTGACATATGTTCCCATTGATTTAGAGGTAATTGACCGGGAGATTATGTCTGACCGGGATGTGGAACTGCTGAACCGGTATCATAAGCAGGTGTATGAGAAGATTAGTCCGTATCTGGACGAGGATGAGAGAGCGTGGCTGTCTGAGGCTACGGAGGCGGTTTGAGGCTACGAAGGCGGTTTGAGATATGGGGAAGGGGAATAGGTGTTTTTTGGGGGTGTGCAGGGTGTAGTTATGGTTTGGGCAGGTTTGGGGATGAGGGTGAAGCTGGCAGCAGGGGTGTACGGATTGAGAAATAGTGGAAGGGATGGGGCTGGAGCTGGTTTTCAGTCTTGCCCCGGTGCAGATAGCGGGTGTTGGGGGTTGGGTTAAACGTTGGTGACGCGACGTGGGATTAGCAGGTTAAAGGTGGCTGGGCAGTCCGGCGGCATTGCAGAATGCAGAGCAGTGCTGCAGGAGGTGTCCGGCCTTTTTTGGGGGATGGTGAGGCTGCTATGGGGACGGCAGATATGTTGTGAAGGAATCAGAAGCACATAAGGGAAGGGGAAGAACACAGGAGGAGGATAGTGAGATGCGTGCTTTGGTCAATTGATATGGTTATACATCAGGGAAAATATATGGTAGAATGGCCATAGGGATTTTAAGTGAGAGGATGTTTGAGAACATTTGACGGGGAGATTGGGAGCCATAGAAGTGGGATGTTTGGAAACCCAGAGATATTAGAAAGTGAAAGTGGGATTTGACAGGCGGGTAGAGTGGCAGTGGGAGGAAGTCAGGGGAATAGGAAGGAAATTCGGATGGCAGGTGAACTGTGTCTGAATATGAATAGCAATCAGAATGAATTCAAACAGGGAAGTGTCAGATGGAGTTGGACTGGGGATTGTTGCAGGTATAGGAAATTAATGTGAATATTAGGAGACGGAAAAATGGATAGAGCGATGGATGGAAGAGTGAATAAAAAGAAAGATAAAAGTGCGGGTACAGGAATCAGGAACGGAGGAAGCGGGACTAAAGTTAAAGGAATGGACAGCAGACATAAGGTGAGGACCGGTGAGAGTAAGACTGGTATTGGCAAAAGCGGGAAGATAACAGGTAAAATACAGGATGGGGAGAGGGATAGGAATAGAAACAGAGGAAAAGAGGGGGAATGGAGTGGAGAACGGTTTGGAGATAATGCTTGGGAACGGAAGAGAGATGGGGGTGGAGTGCGGAAGGATAATGGGGGTGGAGTGCGGAAGGACAATAGGGCTGGAGTGCAGAAGGATAATAGTGTAGGAGTGCGGAAGGATAATGGAGCAGGCGTACGGAAGGTGAATAGAAGAGGAGCTCAGAAGGACAATAGGGCTGGTGAGCGGATTAAAGGTCAGTTTGTGAAGGATGAGGATGTTTTTGCAAAGCGGAATAGCCGGGAGAAAGGCAAGGAAGGCGGTTTATTAAGTGAACATAAAAGCGGTGATGGTTTGCCGTTACAAATAAAGCGGAACAGCAGGGCATTTGCTGGGGAAGCTGGGAGAGGGGATTATAAAAAGGGCGGCTCATATGCAGGGCGTAGTGCTAAAAAGGGTAAGAGTATCTGCCCTGTGATGAATCAGTGCGGGGGCTGCCAATTGTTGGATATGGAGTATGCAGAACAGCTTAAGTTTAAGCAGAAACAAGTGGAAGAGCTGCTAAAAGGGCTCTGTCCTGTAAAGCCTATCATAGGCATGAAAAATCCTTTCCATTATCGTAATAAAGTGCATGCTGTATTTGACAGGGACAAAAGAGGTAATATCATATCTGGCATATATGAAGAAAATACCCATCATGTAGTTCCCGTGGAAAAATGTCTTTTAGAGGACCAGAAGGCGGACGAGATTATCGGTACCATACGCGGAATGCTTAAATCATTTAAAATTAGGACGTATGACGAAGATACTGGTTTTGGACTTCTGAGGCATGTCCTAATCCGCCGGGGATTTTCCACAGGGGAAATCATGGTGGTTTTGGTTACTGCTTCTCCTGTGTTTCCGTCTAAGAATAACTTCGTTAAAGCTTTGCGGGAGAAACATCCGGAGATTACCACCATTGTCCAGAATATCAATGGCAGAGGGACCAGTATGGTTCTGGGAGATAAGGAGCATATACTGTATGGAAAGGGTTATATTGTGGATGAGCTGTGCGGATGCAGGTTCCGTATATCGTCAAAGTCGTTCTATCAGGTGAACTCGGTGCAGACTGAGGTTCTCTATGAAAAGGCGCTGTCTCTGGCCGGCCTGACCGGACAGGAACTGGTGGTGGATGCATACTGCGGTATTGGGACCATTGGCATCATTGCAAGCAAGACAGCAGGGAAAGTTATTGGAGTGGAGCTGAATCAGGATGCAGTTAGGGATGCGGTTAGTAATGCAAAGATGAACGGAATCGAAAATATTCGTTTTTATTGCAATGATGCCGGCCGTTTCCTGGTAAATATGGCTGAACAGGGTGAAAAGGCCGATGTAGTTATTATGGACCCTCCCAGAAGCGGAAGTACGGAGGAATTCATGGATGCAGTCGGAAGGCTTGGAGCTGGGAAGGTTGTGTATGTGTCGTGTAATCCGGAAACACTGGCCAGGGATGTGAGGTATATGAAGAAGCTGGGGTATCGGGCGGTGGAGGCTTGGCCGGTGGATATGTTTGGTGGGACGGTGCACGTTGAAGCAGTGATAATGATGACGTTTTGTGGTAGAAAGGAAAAATAGAGCGGTTATACCACAAGATGTTGTGGTTTTGGAGCAAAAAACAGGCGAAAAATGAGGCCAAAAACGGACGTTTTTGACCTCGTTTTTTTGCCCTTTCCACAGATGACATCGGGTATCTGGCAGATGAAACACGATATTTCAGGGGATGGACAGCGTCAGAACTGGCCATCCCCTTTTCCATATAGACGGCGCTTCTGAAAGCAGAACAGAACAAGGATGAGCGGTTACGTTTTTCGTTTTTACGAGAACATGACCGCTCTTTTTTCATTTCTGCAAGTAGGAGGATTGGCTGAAAAAACATAATGAAAGGACTGAGAACCATGAATGCAAGATTTATGAGCAACACCCCTTATGCAAATACGGAATTTGAGATGCAGAGGATTCCTGGTTTTACGCCCCGCAGGAGCGGGATAAGCATAAGCCGGATTTCCTATACCGCCCGTGACTGTGACTGTGACTGCGGCTGCTGTATCTATCAGGGCAGAAAAGGAAGCTGTCAAAACCCGTCCGGCTGCGTCTGCCTGCAGGAACGGCTTGCAGCGGGCTGTGTCCCCTTTTCCGCCCTGCTGGGCGTACTTACCGCAGAGGTGCGGGAACGCCCCTTTGTGAGCCGCGTGTCCCATCTGTCGGCCAGGCCGCGGGCAGTCTTCACTGACGGCGGGCACCGGAACCGTTTTGAGAAGTCCTGGCAGGAGCAGGGACAGATGCCGGACAGGAATGGCTGGTGTGCGGCGCTATACCTGTTAACTGCTGACACGTTTCTGTGGAGCAGATCCATTTCGTCGATTCAGCCGGATTTTATTGACTTTGGGACCATCCGCATCCACGGCGTCGATTTGGATGGCTATGTTTTGTTTCACACAGCAAAGGATCTATACAAGGGAACCAGTCATATCAGCCTGTCGGAGCTGACTGACCCGGAGCTGGTAAGCGATGAGGCATTCCGGCTGGTGGTGACGGCGTTCCTGATTTGCCGCTATGGTGTGGCTGTACTGGCCACAGAAAGGATGGACTAATGAGTGAGCATGAAAAACTGGTTTCCCTGCGGCTGTTCAGTCCGCTGGCTGCAAGCATTTATCCCCGCACCGAATGGGGAGATCTTTCATACTGTCCGGAGGATGTCAGCCCTTATGAGCTGTGCGCCCATGAGGATGAAATCCTGGGGATGCTCCAGAAAGAACGGCTGGAGGACGAAGGACAGCGGGGGCTTGCCGTCTATCTGGATGAGCCGCTGGAACGCAAAGTTTACAGCATGAACCCCACCGTGGAGGTCTGGCAGGACGAGCTGTGGGGTGTGCTGGAGGTGCAGACTTACGGGGAGCTTTCCGCCGATGAACTGCAGGCCCTTGTCTCTGAATGGGAGGGGCAATGCAGTGACGGCTGGGGCGAGGGCTTTGAGCAGCGTCCCATCAGGACGGAGGACGGCGAGCTTTACGTCAGCTTCTGGAATTCCGGCAGGGATTTTTCCATACAGACAGAGCAGGAACTGAAAGATTCCCAGTCCCAGGGTTTCAGACTGGGGATGCGGTAGAGGGGAGGAAACAGGATGGAACAGGGACAAAAGCCACGCTCATTTTTTCGGCTGTTCACTCCCTTAGAGGGGGAACTGTACGAAAAAGATGAGAATGGGGTAAGAAAAGAGGACAGTAGATTTCTCACTTCCTACGAAACGGCAGAGTATGCAAGCCTTGTCCAGAGGGAAATTGAGAGGATGAACCGGGAGCATATGGGTTCCGGCGGGTTGGCGGAATTTCTGGAGGAGGAAGGCTTAAAGGCACGGGTAATCCGTATGCTCCCTACGGCGGAAGCATATGGCGGGCGTTTGTGGGGCGTTCTGGAGGTGCAGACAGACGGCCCGCTGTCCTCAGAAGAAATGAGAGCGGTGCGGAGGGAATGGAGCAGACAGGCAAAGGACGGATGGGGAAGGTCTTTTGCGAAGCAGGCCATTGCCGTCAATGGGGGAGAACTGTATGTTTCCTTTTATAATGATGGCCCTGATGCGGCGATGCTGATGGAACAGGAGCTAAAAAGCTGCCGCCCCATGGAGGTCTGCATCACGGCACAAAAATACAGGCGCAGATCCGGATATCAGCCCGCATTGCTGCGCTTGCCGGCCGGCAGATATGAGCTGTCGGATGCCCTGCAGCGGGCTCTGGCGCAGGAAGGCGATGAATATAACGTGCAGATGTCCAGAGGCTGTCCGGGATTCCTTAAAAATGCGCTGTCGGATGCGGCGCCGTTTACCCTTCAGGAATTAAACCTGCTGGCAGAAAAAGTGTGCCGGATGAATGACAGCCAGTGGGGCATTTATGAGGGCATTTTGAAACTGAGGCAGGATGGGGATATCGACCATCCCATGACCATGAAGGAGCTGATCAATGCGGCTTACAGGCTGGAACATTTTGCGTTTTATCTAGGCGTGGTCAATGACCGCGTTCTGGGAGAACTCTGCATCGAGAATGAAATGCTGGACTGGCTGGAAGGTCTGCCGGATGAAGTCATGGAGCTTTTGGATGAGGAAAAGATTGGCTCTGCCCTCCGGCGCAGCGAGCAGGGGACGTTTATATCGAGGGGATATGTATCCCGCAGTACCCCGGACGGGTCGGAGCTTTACGATGGCATCCATCCGCCGGAACAGATGGATGCCCATGACGGAGTGATTTCCCTGCGGCTAGAGGCCGCCGACAGCGATGAGGGGCAGAATACCGGCGTGTGGCTGGAGCTGCCGGCCGATGAAGCGGCTATGAGGGAGGCGCTGTATTCCCTGAAAGAAACAACCTTTGATGACTGCAGAATTGCCGAGACAAAGAGCATGGTTCCTGCGCTGCGCTATCCGTTTGCCGGGGATGAGGACATGGAAAAGCTGAACACACTGGCGTGGAGGATTAAAAAATTCTCCGATGACAGGACACTGATGAAGTATAAGGCCGTGCTGGAGTTGGAACTGTGCAATGAGCTGGATATGGCGCTGGACATTGCGGGGAACCTGGACTGCTATGACTTCGACCCAAAGATTGTCTCTCCGGAAGACTATGCGGAATATGTGCTGCGGGAAGCGGGGCTGGATACAGACGACCCGGCGTTTTTCAATTTCGATTTTAGCGGTTATGGGAAACGGCAGCTTGAGGGAAGCGCTTTTGTGTCCACCGCCTATGGCATGATTGCCCGGAACGACCGGTCGTTCCGGCAGGAATACACCGCCATACCCCGGCAGGGCATGACAATGCAGTAAAACAGAGAAAGGAAAATGCGAGGGCAGTATTTGACGCGACAAAGGAAGGATATCTGTTGGCGGATGTGTTTGCCATGCGTTAAGCGGACGGCGGTGCGAATGGAGGTGATGTGATATCAATAGTTTTATTAGCTGGGTGGGCGGCAAGAAAGCCCTCCGCAAGCTGATCTATACCATGTTCCCGGCAAAGTTTGACCGTTACATCGAGGTGTTCGGAGGCGGAGGCTGGGTGCTGTTTGGCAAGCAGCCCGACCAGAAATGCATGGAGGTCTATAACGACTACAATTCCAACCTGGCCAACCTGTTCTACTGCGTGAAGAACCGGACGGGAGCTTTTTTGCGGGAGCTGGGATTCCTGCCCCTGAACAGCCGGGATGAGTTTACGGTGCTTCGGGATTTTATCGACAAGCAGGTATTTGATACCCGGTTTCTGGATGAGGAACTGGAGCTGGCGGAACACCTCCTTGCTCAACCGGAGTTTGAGGAACTGAAGGCCATCCTGCTCGAAAATGCCGAGGTGACGGACGTAAAGCGGGCGGCGGCATTTTTCAAGCTGATCCGTTACAGCTACGGGAGTGGCTGTACCTCCTATGGCTGCCAGCCCTTTGATGTGCGGAAATGCTTTGCCGCCATCTGGCAGGCGTCCCGCAGGCTGGCGGATACGGTGGTGGAAAATAAAGATTTTGAGGCGTTGATCCGGCAGTACGACCGGGACAGCGCCTTTTTCTATTGCGACCCGCCTTATTACGAAACCGAAGGCCACTATGCGGTGGTGTTCCGCAGGGAGGATCACGCAAGGCTCCGGGACGCGCTGGCCCAGAGCAGGGGGAAATGGATGGTCAGCTACAACGACTGTGAATTTATCCGGGAACTGTACGCCGGGTACACCATTACCGCCGTTACCCGCATCAATAACCTGGCGCAGCGGTATGAGGGCGGCTGCGAGTTCCCGGAGGTCATCATTACCAACTATGATCCGGGCGAGCTGGAGAGGACAAAGCCCCAGCAGCTCCACCTGTTCGCATTGTGCGGCGAGAATGAAGATGAGGATATCCACTATGAAGTTTCAGGGGCGTAAAGCCCGGAAAGAGAGGAAACATGGAACAGGCAGAAAAGAAAAAATATGAGGATGGGGTGGAGCTGGGCGTCCTTTCCATCCCCAATGTGATGCTGGAAGCGGCGGGCATCCCGCCGGACAGTGACCTGACGGTGGAAACCCTGCCAGGTGTGCTGCTGATTGGGGCGGAGCAGCCCCTGCAGCGGGCAAACCAGCCGCTGTTTGATTTGCTGGAGGCGCTGGGGATTGAACCGGAGGAAGTGATGTCTGCGTTAGAGAAGGGAGGATATTTCGATGAATAAACCCATTTACAAGTTGGTGGACGGTAAGGGCCGTGTGCTGATCCCCAAGGCGCTGCGGGATGCGGCGAAGATGGAATACGGCGATATTGTGCGGCTTGGCCTTGCGGATGGAAAAGTGACGGTACGCAAGGTGGATATCGTGGAGGCGGGCGACCAGTCCCCGGAGGCGGTGGAGGCCTATGTGCGGGCGGCATTCAAATCCATGCCGGACACTACCAGGCTGGAGCTGATCGGCGAACTGAGCGCCCTGCTCCAGAGGAAGGAGTGACAATACCATGAAAACTTTTTCTGCACAGGACTGTGATCAGACCGGCTTTGCTTTTTCACTGAAAGGAAAGGTTGTCGTCCTGTCCCAAACCGTGCTGCCCGAAGATCATCCGGGGCAGCTTTTCTTTTGCACGGGCGGGAATGGGGCGAATGCCAATCCCATGGGCCGTTCTGTGTTTCTGGTGTCCTTATCCACCGGGGAGCCATGCCGGTTTTTCCGCAGTGATGTGGTAGGGACGCTGAGGCCGGGGCTTTTGCCCGATGACGCCAGGCTCCAGCTCTCCCAGATCCGCCCTTCCGGGGCGCTGGATCTTTCCACCCACGAACCCCAGTATTCCGGCTACAGTTTTTTGGAGGATGGCCGGTATGCGGCGGGGGTCTGGCTGTGTAGCCCGCAGGAGGTCAGGGACTATGTGGAGATGCAGAAGCCTTACCAGCATAGGGTGCTGATCTGCGACCGGGATGATTTTGCTGTGATGGAGGTCATAAACGGGCAGATGATTTATCCAGACAAACAGGCGCTGGAGGAATTGAAAAGCGGGCAGGAATTGGACGGGGCGGAGGGAATGAAGATGACATAAGTCTGACAGTACAAAAACCAGAAGGAGAAATATGAAGCATTATGAAAGGGTTGACTCGGCTCTAAGGCAGGCTGAAAAGACAATCAGGATGGCGCTGGAGGCCACCTGCGATTCAGAGGCAGAAAAGGCTGCCTTAAAAGAATCCTTAGAGCTGATAAAGCAGGCGAGAAAAGCATGCCAGATGGCACAAAAAGAATCCATACAGTCATTTTTTACACAAGGGATGAACATGCAGTAGAGAGTACTAACCAACTATGCGGGATACGGGGCGGCTGCCAGCCCCGCCTGCATCCATAACCTTGACGGGAAGGGGTGAAATCCCATGAAACCAATCTATATCGAAAACGGCATCATTGTTTACTACGGCAGCCGGGTGGGCCGTGTGGCAGATGGCTGTGCCGTGGCAGACCCCATGTTTCAGGGGGCGGAGCTGAACGATTTTCTTACAAAGCAGCGGGGCATCCGGGAGGTCAGATGGAAAGAGGGGATGTTCGACCGGCTGATGAGTGGTTCCGGAAATATCCGTGAGGTGCAGGCATTGAAAGACTGCCGTGTCTGGCAGCTTAAACCGGAGGTGGATATCCGCATGAAATTCATCAGCTACGATGAGCTGTGCCGGGACTTCGGACCGCCTGACCCAGCCAATTACCAGAAGGTGTTTGACGGCGCGGTGGAAACCAACGATTTAGAGGCGCTCTACACCAAATTCAACCTCGACCATCCGGCCAGCTATACCGGACACTCCCTCTCCATGAGCGATGTGCTGGAGCTGTACGATGAAACCGGCAGCACCTTTCACTACGTTGACCGTTTTGGCTTTAAGCAGGTGTCGTTTGAGCAGCCCGGCCAGCAGATGGCGCACACCCAGACCATGCAGCTCTAAGCAGACGGGATTCACGGTCTGCTTTTTATGCTGAATAGACACAGAAAGGACGCTTTTCCAATGAAAAAGCAGAACAAAAGGAGGAACCAATACCATGCCAACACTGGATATCCGAATCACTTCCATGTACCCGCCCGGACAACAGGGCGGGACAAGGGCCTATGCCTCGGCAACCATCGACGGATGCTTTGCCGTCCGGGGAATCAAAATTGTCGAGGGCGGTAGGGACGGCCTGTTTGTTTCTATGCCCAGCCGCAAAACACAGGATGGTTACAAGGAGGTCTGCTTCCCTGTGACCGCAGAGTTCCGGGAGCAGCTCCACAGCGCTGTGCTGGATGCCTATCAGCAGGCAATCACGATGGCGCAGGCAACGCCCGCCCCGCAGGCTGCACAGGAACAGGCAGCACCCGCACCCGGTCAGCAGATGGCCGGAATGTAACTGTCCACCCCACGATCAAAATCTAAAATTTAAGGAGGAAAATCAAAATGAAGAAGATCAAGAATCAGGTCATGAAATTCCGTACTGCTGTCACAATGAAAGCCTTGCAGGCAAAGGGCAAGCTGATGGAAACCTCCGGCGAGGGCTACGTTGACACGGCTGTGAAAATATTGATAGCTGTGGTGCTGGGGGCGCTGTTGCTGGCGGGTCTTTATGCATTATTCAACGAGCAAGTCATGCCCACCCTTACCCGTCGTATTCAGGAAATGTTCAACTATGCCGGTTAATCCGGCAGTCCTGGTAAGTGAGGCGGCTGCGGCATTCACTCCCATGCTTCTGCCAGTGCAGGCGGCGCTGCTGTTCTCCCTGATGTTGGCGGTTTCCCTTTGGGATATCCGCTGCCGGGAGATTCCTGACGGGCTGCAGGCTGCCATTGGGGCGCTGATATTTCTGCGCTTTTCCCCTGCAAACCTGCTGGGTATTCTGGCGGCGATGCCTTATCTGGTGGTGGCGCTGTTTTGCAGGCGGGGCGGCATCGGAGGCGGGGATATTAAGCTGGCGGCGGCCACAGGCATGGTGCTGGGACTGCCGGCCAGCCTGATGGCCTCCCTGCTGGGGCTTGCCGTTTTTGTGGTTTATGGCACGGTCTGTTCCTGTATCAGACGGCTCTGCGGACAGGGGGAGCGCATCCCCCTGCCGGTAGGGCCGTTCCTTGCGGCTGGTACACTGGCCGCCTATTGTATGAAGATTGGAGGATTTATCCTATGAAAAAGAAATTCATCATTACCCTCTGCACCGCTGTTCCCGTGGCCGTTCTGGCTGCCTTTTTCTGCCGTCGCCGCAAGAAGTATCCGGCGCAGTAACCAATCCGGGCGGGCTTTGATTTGGGGTCTGCCCCTCACTTTGAAAATAAGGAGGACAATCGTTTATGAGTTTTCTGAAAAATAGAACTGTCATCGGGGTAATCTGTATCATCCTGTCCCTTGTGATCTGCTTTGCCGTTACGCCGCTGTTTAACCAGAGCATCAGCGAAAAGGCGGAAATTGTCCGTGTGGTCAAGGCAGTCAAAACCGGTGAGGAAATCACCGCTGATAAGGTGAAAACCGTAGAGGTGGGCGGCTACAACTTGCCGGAGGATGTGGTAAAGAGCCTGGATACTGTCGTGGGCAGGTTTGCCTCCGCAGACCTCGTCCCCGGCGATTACATCATCGCATCCAAAATCGCGGACGAACCTGCCGCCGAAAATGCCTATCTGTACAGTCTGACAGGGGAAAAACAGGCGATTTCCGTTTCGGTGAAAGCCTTTGCCAACGGTCTTTCCGGTAAGCTGCAGAGCGGGGATATCGTTTCAGTCATTGCACCGGACTATAAAAAGCAGGGCGCAACGGTCATTCCTGCCGAGCTGCAGTATGTAGAGGTCATCGCTGTTACAGCCACCAGTGGCTATGATGCCAATACCGGAGAACAGGACGAGGACAGTGAAAAGGAGCTTCCCGGAACCGTTACACTTTTGGTTACTCCAGAGCAGAGCAAAGTCCTTGCGGAGCTGGAAGCAGACGGCAAGCTGCACCTCTCCCTTGCCTATCGCGGCGATGCAGCGAACAGCGTGAAATTCATTGAAGCGCAGGAAGCCGTGCTGACAGAGCTGTATCCGCCTGTTGAGGAAGAAACAACTCAGACTGAACCGGAAGCACAGCCGGAAACTACGGAAACGGAGGCGTCTGACCCTGCTGAACCTACTGCAGAAAGTGAGGTGGAATAAGCCTTGAATTTTCTGAAAAACAGTATTTTCCATCGAAACGCAGGGGAAGATGTGCAGGAGCAGGAACCGGAAAATGATAATCAGGTGTTGGCGGTCTGGGGCAGCCCCGGCTCCGGGAAAACGGTGACGGCGGTTAAGCTGGCGGTGCGCCTTGCCATGCAAAAGCGAGATGTGGCTCTTCTGCTGTGTGACATGAACACCCCCATGCTTCCCTGCATCTGTCCACCGGGGGAACTGGAGGAAGAACATTCCCTTGGCAGTGTTCTTGCAGCCAGCCATGTGTCGGAATCCCTTGTGCGCCATAACTGTATCACGCATAAAAAATTCCGACACCTGACCATTCTTGGAATGCGGAAGGGTGAGAACGAGTACACCTATCCGGTTTATGAGCGCCAGCAGGCCGAGGAACTGCTGAACTGTCTGCGCAGCATTGCGCCCTATATCATCATTGATTGCAGCAGCCATATTGCAAACGATATTCTTTCCGCCATTGCACTGATGGAATCGGATGCGGTGCTGCGGCTGGTGAACTGTGACCTGAAAAGCATCAGCTACCTGTCCAGTCAGCTTCCGTTGCTGAAAGAAAATCAATGGGATGCGGAAAAGCAGTACAAGGTAGCCAGCAATGTGCGTCCCAATGAAGCCAGCGACCATATTGAGCAGGTGCTGGGCAGTGTGACCTTTCAGCTTCCCCATTCAGAGGAAGTGGCGGCGCAGGTTCTGGAGGGAAATCTCATGAAGGAATTGAGCCTGAAAGACAGCCGTGGCTATCGTAAAACGCTGGAATCCATCACAAAGGAGGTGTTCGGATGTTAGGAGAAAAGCGCAGCAAATCCGCATTCTATGGGGATTCTGTGGATGCTGTTCCGGAAGAAATCCCTGTGCCGGAACAGAAAAAAGCAGAGTCCGCAGCGGAAAAGTTTACTGATTTGCAATTCGGCCCGAACTATCCTTCCCCGGATAGATGGCAGCCACCGGAGCCGGAAGAAGCTGTTTTGTTGTCGGAATCGGAACCAGCCATGCAGGAATCCCACGCACCGGCAAGGGCGAAAGCCCTCCGAACCCATGACCTGTTCTTTGCTGCCGGAGATACTCATCGTGATTTCACCTCGGTACTGCGGGAGGTGCAGGCGTACCTTTCCAAAGAGTACAGTAATCTGGTCACCGGGGATGGCAGCGAAGAAGTCAAAGCACAGATTCGCCGCTATGCAGGGAAATACATTCAGGATCACCGCATCGCTGTGGAGGGCATGTCCACCGATGAGCTGATTGGCGGCATTTATTCTGAGATGGCTGAGTTCGGCTTTCTCACCAAGTATATCTACGGCGAGGGCATTGAAGAAATTGATGTCAACGCATGGGATGATGTGGAGGTGCAGTATTCGGGCGGCGTTACCAAAAAGCTGACTGAACACTTTGACAGCCCGGAACACGCCATCAATGTGGTGCGCCGAATGCTTCATGTCTCCGGTATGGTACTGGATGATGCCAGTCCAAGCGTGCTTGGCCATTTAAGTAAGAACATCCGCATTGCGGTGTTGAAATCACCCATCGTGGATGAAGATGTGGGTGTGGCGGCGTCCATCCGAATCGTCAATCCCCAGAGCATGAAAAAAGAGGACTTTGTGAACGGCGGTACTGCCACCGGCGAAATGCTGGATTTTCTTTCGGAGTGCATTCGCTATGGTATATCCGTGTGCGTGGCAGGCGCGACCAGCTCCGGTAAAACCACTCTGCTGGGGTGGCTCTTAACCACAATTCCGGACAGTAAGCGCATTTACACCATCGAAAACGGTTCCCGTGAGCTGGCTTTGGTGCGCAGACGGGATGGTCAGGTGGTCAATTCGGTCATCCATACTCTGACACGCGATAGCGAGCATGAGCGCCAGCGGGTGGATCAGATTGCGCTGCTGGATATGGCGCTGCGTTTTAATCCGGATGTGATTGTAGTCGGTGAGATGCGCGGCCCGGAAGCCAATGCAGCACAGGAGGCAGCCAGAACCGGTGTGGCAGTGGTGACCACCATCCACTCCATGAGCTGCGATGCAACATACCGCCGTATGGTTTCTCTCTGCAAACGAGCTATTGATATGAGCGATGAAACACTGATGGGATTTGTGACCGAAGCGTACCCAATCGTGGCTTTCTGTAAACAGCTTGAGAACAAAGACCGCCGTTTGATGGAAATCATGGAATGTGAGATTCTGCCAGACGGCACAAGAAAGTTCCGTCCGCTGTTTCAGTATCAGATTTCGGAAAACCGCATTGAAAACGGCAAATTCATCATCACCGGCGAACATCGGCAGGTCAGCCCCATCTCGGACAGCCTCGCCCGCCGCCTGATGGAAAACGGAATGCCGCAGGATCTGTTGAAAAAACTCTGCGCGCCGCAGGGAAAGGAGGAAAAAACTGCATGACTGTAATACAACTGTTAGCCTGCGCCGGATTGATTGTCGGCGCATTTCTGCTGCTCGGACTGAAGCCGGTGGAATTTACGGACAACCTGTTCGCATTTCTGCTTCGTCCCAAGGGCAGCATTCGAGAAGATATCAAGTCCTCCACCGGGCGAAAAAAGGTTGGCCCGCTGCGCAGAGAAATCCGGGAAGCGCAGGATGTGCTGGAAATGACCGGACGCAGCAGCCGCTTTTCTTTGGTGTGTGCGGCGTCCCTTGCCATGTTTTGCATGGGCGGTTCCATCGCTATTTTACTGGGCAACTTTTTCATGGCTCCGGTACTGGCGGTAGGTTTTATGTTCCTGCCGTTCTGGTATGTGAAGCTGACGGCAAACCACTATAAGCGTGATATCGCTTCCGAGCTGGAAACAGCTCTGTCTGTTGTGACAACCGCCTACCTGCGTACCGAAGATATTGTGACAGCAGTGGAGGAAAACATCGCCTATCTGAATCCGCCCGTTTCCAAGGTGTTCAAGGACTTTTTGATGCAGATCAAGCTGGTGAATCCTGATGTGGAAGCTGCCATCAAAGCAATGCGCAGCCGGATCGACAATGAGGTGTTCCGCGAATGGTGCGATGCCATCTGCGACTGTCAGCACGACCGAAGCCTGAAAACCACCCTGACACCCATTGTGGCAAAGCTCTCCGATATGCGTAATGTGAACGCAGAGCTGGAATATATGATTGCCGAGCCGCGCAAGGAATTCCTCATCATGGTTATCTTTGTCATCGGCAATATCCCGCTGATGTATCTGCTGAATAAGGACTGGTATCATGTGTTGATGCACACGCCGTTGGGACAGGTGATTCTGGCCATCACAGCGGCGGTCATCTTTGTGTCAGCGGGCTTTGTCGTTAAGCTGACTCGTCCCATTGAGTACAGGAGGTGAGCGCCATGACGGGACTATTGTTTTTATTTGGGCTGTTTCTGGCAAGCGGCCTGTTCTTTTTGGCTGCCTCCTTCCTGAAACTTCCTACCATCGGTGCAGCCAAAGCCATGCTTGGAACGGTCAGACAGGACAAAAAGAGTACCAAAACCATCGAAACCTATCTGATGACCGTGTCGGTGCGGCTGGCCAAGTATATCCACATGGACGAATACAAGCGCAGCAGAGTCAACAATGTGTTGCAGGCCAGCGGCATGAATCTAACCCCGGAGGTCTATCAGGCATACGCCTTTGTCAAAGCCGGAGCTATTCTTCTGGGCGTTATTCCTTGTGTGTTTCTATTGCCGCTATTGTCGCCGGTTGTTGTCATTCTGGCTGTACTCATGTACTTCAAGGAGAGCCAGAAAGCCGATGAGCGTCTGAAAGCAAAGAGAGATGAAATTGAGGGTGAGCTGTCTCGTCTGGTTGCAACCATCGAACAGGAACTGAAAGCCAGCCGCAATGTCATCGGGATGCTGGAACGGTTTAAGGGAAACGCTGGCCCGGCTTTGACAGGCGAACTGGATGTGCTTCTGGCCGATATGCGTTCCTCCAACTATGAGGCGGCGCTTACACGTTTTGAAGCAAGGCTCAATTCCCCCATGCTGTCCGATGCGGTGCGCGGCCTGATTGGTGTGCTGCGCGGCGATGACAGTGCGGTATATTTTCAGATGCTGGCGCACGATTTCAAGCAGTTGGAGCTGCAGCGACTGAAAGCCAAGGCACAGAAAATCCCGCCGAAGATTCGGGTATTCTCGTTTGCCATGCTGATGTGTTTTCTGATTACCTACCTGGCAATCATCTGCTATGTGGCAGTGACCAGCCTGGGCGGGATGTTTTAATGGGGGGGGGGGGTGGCCATGTGATGAAACGGATCGGACAGGTCCTAAAAGAAAAACGGGCGGAAGGATACGTGGACATCGTGGTGCTGGTGCTGTGCGCGGTGCTGGTACTGGCGCTGGCTGTCAGGGTGCTTCCGGTGTTCATTGCCAAACAGCAGCTCGATACCTTTGCCACGGAGCTGATGCGGGAAGCGGAGATATCCGGGCGGATTGATACGGAGACGGACCGACGCGCCGCCATCCTCCAGGAGAAAACCGGTTTGACTCCGGATATTTCGTGGTCGGCAGACGGCAGGGTCCAGCTGAATGAGAAAATGACGGTCACCCTGACCCTGCGCCGGGAAATCGGGCTGTTTGGCGGATTTGGCTCCTTTCCGGTCACCCTGCGGGCGCAGTCGGTGGGAAAATCGGAGGTTTATTGGAAGTGAGGTGGATGCCTTTGGCGAAAAAGATAAGATGGCTGTTAAAGGACAGGCAGGGAGCGTCGTTCCCTTTCATGATTGCCGTCACGCTGTCGCTGGTCATCATTTTCTGCGGTGTCAGCGAGTATTTCCGGCTCCAGGTTATTGCGGCTGGGGTAAAGGAAGCGGTGGAGGATGCCGTCATCTCCGCCGTGAACGATAACTACGCCGGGGTCTACCATGGTGTGCGGGAGGGATATTCCGGGGGTTATATGCCGGACGGAGAGGAAGGATGGGAAATGGCGGTCAGTGAGGGAGATATCTATGCATATCTGGACAGCGTCATCGGCACGGAACCTGCCGGCGGCAGGCGCGTCAAGTATGCAGGGGATTCCGGCCGTGTGGTGGAATATGTGGTGGATGGTCTGGACGTGACGATCCGCAATGCGCCGCTGGCTCCCTCCGACCCGCAGAATGCCCAGCGTTTCGAGGCAGACGCGGTAATTCGGCTGGAGGCGCCGGTGCGGTTTGGCGGCAGGCTTCTTCCCTCCATGCACATCACCTTAAAGGTGCAGGCCGGATATATCGAGGTGTTTTGAGAAACTTAGGGAAGAAACAGGGAAATCGCTGGACTTTGGGAAATTTATATAGTATGTTGTGAGCAAAACCAGGCGGAAGCTCCCACCCAACAAGGAGGAATGCAATATGAAAATGACAGAGAAAACAAAGAAAATGCTTGCAATCGGCTGTGGCGCGGTCATCTGCATCGGGCTGGTGGCAGCCATCAGTATGCAGTTTGGAAATCCCCCTGCCGGCGAGGATACGCTCCCGCGGGAAAGTTCCACGGCCAACGAAGCCGTGATTGCTCCAAGCAGGAATATAGAAGAAACCGAACAATCAGATAAGGAAGAATCACTGGTCATCCAGCCGGATACGGAGCCAGCAGGCAGTACGGAACCGAGCCAGCCTGTGGACAGCCGCCCGGCCCAGACGGATCAGACAGAGCAGGCAATCCAGCCGGAAGTTACAAAACCGGAGGAGCCGGAGCAAGCGGCCAGAACAGATCCGGCACAGAAACCGGATGGGACGAAAGTAGAAACTCCGCCGGAACCGGTGGCGCATGAAGAAGTGGTAAAACCACAGGAAACGGAAGCTGCTGCAGGACAGCCACAGGGTGGAGAAACGAGGGACGGTCAGGTGTATCTGCCGGGGTTTGGCTGGGTGCCAATTACCGGAACAACGGAAATTTTTGCGGAAGATATGTATGAGAATGGAAATAAGATTGGAGATATGGGAAATTAGATGAAGCATGATAAAGAAAAAATGAAAGCTGCAGAGTTGGCATGGTCTTTGGACTGTGCCTTTTCTTTTGGGGAAGGAGGCAGTGTTTGAAGCGGATAGGAATTCTTCTGGCGGCGATACTCTTGCTGTGTGGAGCGCTGTGTCAAACGGCGTATGCTATTGGCGAGGGGAATGTGGACAATGGCGGCGGCAGCATGGGAGAGGGAACCAGCTCCAACTTTTGGTCTGCCGGTAATGAGGGAGTAAGGGTAACTGTGGTTCGGGCTTCGGATCATACGCCAGTAACTGCGCCCATCGACCTGACCAATAAAAATCCAGCTATTCAAGTACATTTTGTTAAAACGTGCAAGCTGGAATATAGCAGTGGGGCGGGATTAACGCCATCTGCCTCAGACTATATTTTTGTGAGACCGACGCAGGCGCTGCCCAAGATCCTAAGCTCCAAAAGCCTGGGAATGGCAAGCATTGCGGAGATCAAAAGCTATTTTACAGACGAGCAGGTGGTGCGCAGTATCGCAAATATAACCGGCGTGGAGTTTGAGGTACTGGTAAATGGGGAATACCGGCTTTTGCTGGAACCGGTCATTTATGTGACCTTTCAGGATACCAGGCTTGCCATGACGGCCACGGAGGCAGCCCTGTATGACGAGGTAACAGGCGGTGCGGTCCGCGCGCGGCTCCCAACCGTCGCGTTCCAGAACCTGCCCCTTTCCATGTTTCTGGAGGTGGCGGATTTAGGCTATCCGGTATGGAACGGACCCACCTCCGGCGTCCGCTCCAATCATGAGGTAAAGACAGCCCTGGGGCTTGGGGTGGTGCGGTTTCATGAAGCGCCGCCGGAAGAACCGGAGGTCAGCGTCTATGATTATGAATACCGCGCCAATACAGAGGTCATCACGGCAGTCCGCGTCAGCGGCGGCCAGAGCGACCCGGATCATCCCGTATCCGTGACCTTTAATGTCAATGGACGCAGCTATCGGGTAAATCATGTCTATTACCCGGAAGGCGACAGCCAGCTTGCGTGGATCCGCTGGACAACGCCGGATACGCCGCAGGAGATGACCATCACAGTCCGTGTCCGCGGAGGAGGTTCGGCGGAGAAGGGAACCATTCGGGTCAACATCGTGGATCTGGATGAAAATCCGCCGCCTGACCCTAACGCAGATGACCGTAACTATGGATTTGTCCGACCGTCCGTACCCGGCAATGCACAGGTTACTTCCGCAAGCTGGGGTGTGTGGCGTCCCTGGTGGTATGCCTACTGGGTATGGCACAGTGGAGATGACGACGATGATGGCTACTGGTGCGACCATGGCTGGTGGGAGTTCGACTTTGACCGTTACTCCGCCAGCCTCAGCGGCTCCATGACCATCACGCCAGATGAGAAATCCCCCACAGCCAGCGGAAAGACGCTGAAGTCCGGTTATGGAATTGCGGAAAAGGTTACCACCCATGTCAGCACTAACCAAAGCTCTGCCGTAACGGCAGCGCAGAATGCAGTCACCTACTTTCCGGAATTTCAGTATCAGGGCTTCTGGCGGCTGCTGGAACGAATGGGCGGAGGTTATGACATGACCCACGAATTTAAACAGAACCGTTACAGCACCTACAACCGGCGCACCCACTTCACGCCCATCTGGTATCCGGACGGCAGCTACACCCCCTATACCTGGCTCATCGACTGCTGGACGCCTGCGGGGATGCTTTCCATGAACCTTACCGATTCGGTAACAATCAGCGGGAACCTGTGGAGCGACTGGCATATCGCGCCGCAGAAACCGGAGTAAGGAGGGATTCCCAATGGCTTATGAACGAATTGCAAGGCCGCAAGGGCCACTGTACCATTACACTGCCCGCAGCCATCTGGACGGCATCCTGCAGGACGGGAGAATCCGCCGCATGGGCGATACGGAATGCTGGTTCTGCACGTCGCTTGCGGATACACTCACGCTGATGCAAAGCACCGTAATGATGGAGGGGAAACCTTATTACGGGCTGGGCGGCGTTCTGAAACATTATCCTGCCTTTGTGCCGGAGGATTATGTGATTCTCAAACTGGAACCCCGCTACCAGAGCGGAGAATGGGTACGCTGGAATCAGGAACTGCCTGCCGATGCACCGCCAGAGCTGTTGGAGGCCGGGAGAAGGTTCAGTAACCTGAAGGCCGGATACCGGGGCGATCTGAAGTTCCGGGAACATCCGGAAATCATCGAGGTGGCTCCGCTGCTGTTGGAGCAGAAGCACCGGCAGAACCTCACTATGTAACAATTCAACATCAGAAAAAGAACAAGGACTGCAAGGCCGTGATACCGGTTTTGTGGCCTTTTCTTTTTCCAACCTCAAAACGAAGGGAGAAACCAAATGAAAATGAAACGGATTGCCATGCTTTTCTGTGCGTCTGCACTGACCGCCTGCCTGCTCTGTGTTCCGGCCTATGCCGCCTCCGGCGATGTGGCAGGGGCGATTGAGGGAACGTGGACGACGGCATCCCAGCAGATTAAGACGGTGGTGGACAATGTGGTGTTCCCCGCCATTGACCTGATCCTCGCCGTGTTTTTCTTCGCCAAGCTGGGTACGGCGTATTTTGACTACCGCAAGCACGGGCAGTTTGAGTGGGCAGCTCCCGCCATCCTGTTCGCCTGCCTGGTGTTCACCCTGACTGCCCCGCTCTATGTGTGGCAGATCCTTGGGATGTAAGGGAGGAAACGCAATGGGATGCTTGCGGCGGACGGTTCCAGACTGGAGCTGTTTTCTAAAACGGAGCCGGAAGCAGATTTATCCCGTAAGCAAATGGAAGAAAACACAGGGATGCATATGGGGTAAAAGGACGGAAGGAGAAAATACAATGACTTTTTTTGAACAGGAGCTTCACAAACTTTTTGACCGGAACGAGGTGCTATCGGATGTCCGCATTGTGGGCAACACCTGCTACGGCAGGCTGACCGACAGCATCCGGGTAAAAGCGAGTTTCCAGACCGGCATGATTGCAAATCAGTATGACCGCCTGAAGGTAACCCTCCTCAACCGGAACGAGGGGACAATCGACAGCCTGGTGGTGCGTTTCAAGGATTTATGGGGCATAAAAGCCACCGACAATCCAAACTTCCGGGAGGGCGTCAGCCCCCATATCTGGGATGGATACGGGAAAGCATGCTGGTATGTGTATCAGCCACGCAAGGCGGATTACCAGAGGCTCGCCGAGGCGGTGGACACCTACCTGTCGGTATTTCAGGAGCCTGCGCAGGAGCGGCAGATGGGGCAGAAGATGGGCTGACTGTGTTTCTTTTGCAGGATTTACAACTGTGATGCGTATTTTTCCGCCTCCATTACTACTCAGAGAGGGAGTGAGCGTAAAGCGTGTTTATATGGGATTTCGTCGCCGAAACCGTACTGGGGCAGATCATCGACTGGATCTATGGCCAGATTGTAGGGTTCCTCGGCGACTTTTTTATGCAGATGGGCAATATGGGCGCCGACCTGTTCGAGATGAGCTGGGTGCAGTCCATCGTGCTGTTTTTTTCTTATCTGGCCTGGGCGCTGTATGCCACCGGGCTGGTGGTGTCCGCCTTTGAATGCGGCATCGAATACCAGACCGGACGGGGCAGCATCAGGGAAAGCGCCTTAAACGCCATCAAAGGGTTTATGGCGGTCAGCCTGTTTACTGTGGTCCCGGTGGAGCTTTATAAGCTCTGCGTTTCCCTGCAGGGCAGCTTTACCGCCGGCATCACCGGTTTAGGCGAGGACTTCGGGACGGTGGCCTCCGGCATTATTACCTCGCTGCAGGATGCCGGGACATGGGAGCAGGCAGCGGCCGCCGGGGCGTTTGGAGGGCTGACCAGCATTACAAGCCCCATCCTGATGATTTTTATTCTGATCCTCATGGGCTATGCCATCATCAAGGTGTTTTTCGCCAACCTGAAACGGGGCGGCATCCTGCTGATCCAGATTGCGGTGGGCAGTTTGTATATGTTCAGCGTCCCCCGTGGATATCTGGACGGCTTTATCAGTTGGTGCAAGCAGGTCATTGGCCTGTGCCTGACCACTTTTTTACAGGCGACCATCCTGATTGCCGGGCTGATGGTGGTCAAGGACCATGCCCTGCTGGGGCTTGGCCTGATGCTGTCCGCCGGGGAAATCCCCCGTATTGCCGGACAGTTCGGTCTGGACACCGGCACCCGTGCCAACGTGATGGGAGCCGTGTATGCGGCGCAGGGAGCGGTCAACCTGACCAGAACCATTGTACAGGCAGTCGCAAAATAAGAAAGAGGCGGTGATTAAATGAGAAGCAGTAAACGGGAGAATACAGTATCCTCCTGCGCCGGGGATGCAGAGATGTCAGAATCGCGGCAGGGCATGGTGATGCGATGCTGACGGTGGGCAGCCTGTTCGACGGGATTGGAGGCTTCCCGCTGGCGGCAGTCCATAATGGGGTCACGCCCCTGTGGGCAAGCGAGATTGAACCGTTTCCCATAGCGGTGACCAAAATCAGGTTCCCTGATATGCGCCATGTGGGGGACATCACAAAACTGGACGGCGGGAAACTGCCCCCTGTGGATGTGATCTGCGGCGGCTCGCCCTGCCAGGATTTATCCGTGGCCGGGAAACGTCAGGGGCTTGCGGGAGAACGCTCCGGCCTGTTCATGGAACAGGTAAGAATCGTAAAAGAAATGAGGGATGCGGATGAGCGGAGAAATGTACCAGCTCACCTTGTTCGACCTCGATACATGGTGTGGGAAAACGTCCCTGGAGCATTCTCCTCGGCAGACGGCGAGGATTTCCGGGCGGTCCTCGAAGAAATTGTCCGCGTTAAGGATGGCTCCTGTCATGTTCCTCGACCTGACTCCGGGCGCTGGGAATCTGCTGGGGGAATCGTTCTGGGAGATGAGTTCAGCCTGGCTTGGAGAGTCATCGACGCTCAATACTGGGGAGTCGCCCAGCGCCGCCGTCGTATCTTCCTTGTCGCAGATTTTGGAGGACTCACCGCGCCTGAAATACTATTTAAGCAGGACAGCCTGTTTGGGAATCCTGCGGAGGTCGGAAAAGAGGGGCAAGGAACTGCCGCCCCAGCTCAGGGAGGCGCTGATGCTGCAGGCGGGAATCATGACATAACAGCAGAAAAAGAAACAAGGGATATCTTTGCATTTCATATCAACCAGAGGGAGGAAACCATTGACCTGGGCGGCGTTTCCGGCGCATTGCTGGCAACCCGCAATATGCAGATGCAGACGTTTATTACAGAGAAGGAAGCAAAACCGCTGCTGTGCCTGAATGATCAGGGCGGCAGCGTGATGGCATGTTCTGATGATGTGTCAGGGACGCTCCGGGCGCAGGGGCATGGGCATCAGCCGTTGGTGTTCGACAACCATGGGCAGGATGCCAGGTTTTCAGGACCAGTCAGGGCATCGCAAACCGTGTCCGCCGGTTTTGGGATGGGCGGCAACAATCAGCCCCTGGTGCTTGCCACCCAGCAGGGCGGCGCAGAACTTGGGGTCGGGGTCTGCCCTGCGATCACGGCATCTGCGGGGATGAGCGGCAACAATCAGCCCGTCCTGTTTGAAAACCACGGGATTGACGCCCGCTACACCGGCCCCCACCCGGTCGCGCCGACGATGTCCGCCCGGTACGGCACTGGCGGAAACAATGTGCCGCTGGTTGGAAAGGCCGTTGCCTTTAGCCTGGACTCCAAGGAATCTAACAGCATGAAATCCGCCAATCCGTATTCGGGATGCCGGGAAACAGAGGTTGCCAGGACAATCGACACGGCCAACCCGGATCCCAGCAAGAATCAGGGAGGGATTGCTATCCTGCAGGAGAGCTTCTGTATTGCGGGAAATATTATTGACCGCCAGCCGGAAAACGGCGGCAACGGGTGCGGTTATCAGACAGACATTGCGTACACGCTGACGGGCATGGACCGCCATGCCGTGTTTTCCCGCCAGAGAAGCGATGAATTTCTGGAAAATGAAGTATCCGCGACTCAGAGCGCCAGGCAGCACAAAGACGCCACGGACTTAATCAGCCAGCCCTACCAGCAGGTCGTCGGAGCGCTGTGCATGGATGACGGCAAGGGGATCAATAATCAGCATGTGGGGCAGGATAAATGCATCGTGGAAAACCGGAACCTGATCCGCCGCCTGACTCCGCTGGAATGTGAGCGGCTCCAGGGATTGCCCGATGGCTGGACAGACATCCCCGGCGCATCGGACAGCGCCCGCTATAAGGCGCTGGGCAACAGCGTGGCAATCCCATGCGTGGACTTCGTCCTGCGTGGCATTGCTTATTTTTTACGCAAAATCAGGGGGGAATAGCCTGATTTTTCTATAACATTGGTACATCTGCTTTACCTTGGCAGAAATCCTTGTTGGGTATCGTCATAGCTTTTTCCTGCCGGTGCCGATATACTTGGCTTGTAAAAAATCAGCGAAAGGAGTATGCCGCGTGGAAAAACGAAAAAATCTCTGTGCCATGATTCCGGAATCCCTGCATATGCAGGTACGGACAGAGCAGGAAAGACTGGAGCTGACACTGCCGCAGTATGTGGAAATGGTACTGAAGGAACATTTTGAGATGGGAGGAAAGGCGATGGATGGAAAGACAAGGACACTGGCGTTCCAGGTATCGGAGGAACTGTTCGGACGGCTCAAGGAGCATCTGAAAAAACAGGGTCTGAGCCAGAAAGATTTTGTGGTCAGCCTGATTGAACAGGCGCTGGCAGAAGCGGAAACGGCTCATGCCGGAAAGGAAGATGAGCAGAAATAACCGGTTATCATGAAACCGCCGAGGCGCTGGAAGTCCGGCGGTTTCTCTTTGGAGGTGAGCATTTGTGTATATTTACCCTGACAATTTAAAGTCCAAAGCTACCCTGTGGCTCTGGCAGCTCAAGGATATCGGCATCATCGGCGTGTGTGGGGTGATTTCGATTCTGGCACTGACGCAGGCGGGATTCCTCCCGCCCATTGTCCTGACGGCGCTGTTTGCCTTTCTGACAATCCGCTTTGAGGACACCAGCATTCTGGACTTTATCAAATATGCCTGCGGGTTCTTTTTCACCCGCCAGCAGTTCTACGAATGGAGGATGACGCGATGAGCAAAAAAGCGGAAAAAAATAAAGCAGAAAAGAACAAGGCCCGTGAGAAAGCCTCCACCCGCCAGCTCATCGGGGCGAGGGCGGTGACAGAATACAGCCTCGTCACCCACGGACAGGGGGAACTGGTGTATTTTATCGTCAAGCCCTCCAACATCTCGGTACTGTCCGAGGCCAGCGTGGGGGCAAGGATCTATGCCCTGATGACGGTGCTGAAGGGTGTGGCGGAAATCGAGATGCTGTGCTTAAACAGCCGGGAGAGCTTCGAGGACAACAAGCGGTTTTTGCGCTCCCGCATGGATAAGGAGGATAACCCGGTGGTGCGAAAGCTCCTTGAAAAAGACCAGACCCACCTTGACCGGATACAGGTGCAGATGGCGACCGCCCGCGAATTCCTGATTCTCATCCGCCTGAAGGACGAAAAGGAGTCTGAGGTGTTCCCCTACCTTTCCCGTATCGAAAAGTCCCTCAAGGAACAGGGATTTTCCGTAAAACGGGCCGACCGGGAGGATATCAAGCGCATTCTGGCTGTGTATTATGAGCAGAATGTGACCACGGAGAAGTTTGAGGACTTCGATGGGGAGCGGTGGATCATCTCGGAGGATTAATGGGAAGATTAACGATTAACGGAATGGATATCCTGCCGCTGAAAGCCCTACTTTTTTTCGCTCCGATGTGGTATAATGTGAACACTTGGCGAGGTGCTTTCGAGCCATGGTATACTTTAAGAAGCAAATCGAGAGGATGGTGACGCTGTGGATGTGTTAGAGAAGGTGGACTGCTTTCAAACGGAAATCAACGCTTTACGCCCGCTGCAGGGCGAAATGCTGGAACAGATAAAGGACTATTACCGGATTGGGCTGACGTGGACGTCCAACGCGCTGGAGGGGAACTCCCTGACGGAGAGTGAGACAAAGGTGCTTTTGGAGGACGGCCTGACTGTGGGCGGGAGGCCGCTGCGGGATATGCTGGAGGCGGTGGATCACGCGAGAGCCTACGATTTCATGTTCTCCCTGCTGGGGAGCCGCCGCATTGATGAGCTGGCGGTTCTGGGCATGCACGAGCTGTTCTACCGGAACATCGAGCCGGAGTATGCGGGGCGGTACCGGGATATGAAAGTGATCATTACCGGCTCCCACTATCCGACCACGGCTCCGGAGAAATTGGAGCGTGAAATGAACCGCCTGTTTGAATGGGCGGCGCAGGAGCGAGACAAACTCCATCCGGTGGAATTTGCCGCCGAGCTTCATAAGCGTTTCGTGTTTATCCATCCCTTCAAAGACGGCAACGGCAGGGTGGCCCGCCTGCTGATGAACCTGGCGCTGATACAGGACGGCTACCTTCCGGCTGTGATTCCGCCGGTTCTGCGCATGGATTACATCTCCCTGCTGGAACGGGCGCACCGGGACAGCCATGATTTTATAGAGTTTATCGCGGAGCGGGAACTGGAATCCCAAAAGGAAATCCTGCGCCTGTTTCAAATCCCGTTTCCCAAGCCGGGACAGGGACCGGCCGGCATGGAATTAAAATAAAACAGAAAAAAGAAAACGGCAATGCGTCGGATGCAGAAATGTGTCCGGCGCTTTCTTTCTGCCAAAAATCAAAGGAGGTTACCCATTGAAGCGAACAAAAATCGCCGCACAGGCGCCAGTGGAGGATGTGCGTATTCAGGAGTTTCTGGATATGATTGCACCCTCCGTGATTAAATTTGAAACCGACCACTTCATCTGCGGCAACACCTACCGCTGTGTGTGGGCACTCAGAGAGTACCCGACCGCCACCGATGAGCAGGCCATCCTGTCCCACCTGGGCGAAAAGGACGGCGTCACCCTGCGGATCTATACCCGCCATGTGACCCCGGTGGAGGAACGGAAAATCATCAGCAATGCCGCCAACAAAAACCGTATGGACCGGAGCAATACCAATGACCTGCAGCAGACGGTGCTGGCGGAGAGCAACCTGCAGGACGTGACCACCATTGTGGCACAGATGCACCGGAACCGGGAGCCGTTGCTCCATGCGGCGGTCTATCTGGAGCTGTGCGCCCACGACATCGACCAGTTAAAACTGTTACAGACCGAGGTGCTGACCGAGCTGATCCGCTCCAAGTTAAATGTGGACCGTCTCATGCTCCGCCAGCAGCAGGGCTTCCAGTGCGTGATGCCCACGGGCTGGAACCTGTTCCGGGATCAGTTCGAGCGTGTCCTGCCTGCCAGCAGCGTGGCGAACCTGTACCCCTTCAACTACTCCGGCAAGACCGACCCGCAGGGCTTTTACATCGGGCGGGATAAGTTTGGCAGCAACGTGCTGGTGGATTTTAACCGCCGCGCTGATGACAAGACCAACGCCAACATCCTGATCCTTGGCAACAGCGGGCAGGGCAAGAGCTACCTGCTCAAGCTCCTGCTGACCAACCTGCGGGAATCCGGCATGAAGGTGTGCGCCCTCGACCCGGAAATGGAATACGAAGATCTGACCAATAACCTTGGCGGCTGTTTTATTGACCTGATGAGCGGAGAATATCTCATCAACCCGCTGGAACCGAAAACGTGGGACGACAGCGGCGGCCCGGAGGATCTGGATGCGCCCCAGACCTTCCGCATCCGTTCCCGGCTCTCCCAGCACATCAGCTTTCTGAAAGATTTTTTCCGTACCTATAAGGACTTTACCGACCGGGAAATCGACGTGATTGAGATCATGCTCCAGAAGCTGTATGCCAAGTGGGGACTCCATGACCAGTGTGACTTTGAACGTCTGGGACCGGAGGATTACCCCATTCTGTCCGACCTTTACGCCTTTATCGAAGTGGAGTATAAGGGCTTTGACGGGAGCAGGCGGCAGCTCTACACCGCCGAAATGCTCCAGAGCATCCTGCTGGGCTTAAACTCCATGTGTGTGGGCGCGGAGAGCAAGTTCTTCAACGGGCATACCAATATCACGGATTCCAGCTTCGTGACATTCGGTGTAAAGGGATTGCTGCAGGCCAGCAGGAGCTTAAAGAACGCCCTGCTGTTCAACGTGCTTTCTTTCATGTCGGATGAGCTTTTGACCGGGGGGAACACCGTTGCCAGCCTGGATGAATTTTACCTGTTCCTTTCCAATCTGACGGCTGTGGAGTATGTACGCAACTTCATGAAGCGTGTCCGTAAGAAGGACTCGGCGGTCATTATCGCCAGCCAGAACCTGGAGGATTTCAACCTGGACGGCGTCCGGGAGTACACAAAGCCCCTGTTCTCCATCCCCACCCACCAGTTTCTGTTCAATGCGGGCAGCATCGACGCCAGGTTTTATACGGACACCCTGCAGCTGGAGGACAGCGAATACAACCTGATCCGTTACCCCCAGCGGGGCGTGTGCCTCTACAAATGCGGCAATGAGCGGTACAACCTGATGGTGAACGCCCCGGAGCATAAGGCGAGGCTGTTCGGGAAAGCAGGCGGGCGTTAAGCGGGAGGTGAATGCACATGGACATGAAAGAACAGCGGTTCGGCATCGAGATTGAGATGACCGGTATCACCCGTGAGAAGGCCGCCCAGGTGTGCGCCGCCTATTTTGGTACCTCGTCGCAGTACATCGGCTCTGGGTATAGCGCCTATGCGGCATTGGACAATTGGGGGCGGCAGTGGAAGTTTATGAGTGACGCCAGCATCGATGCCCAACGGAAGGACGGAGGTGAAAGAGTGCCTGCCAGCGCAGAATACCGGACCGAGATGGTCAGCCCAATCTGCCGGTATGAGGACATCATTCCCATCCAGGAGATGATCCGCAAACTAAAGGAGAATGGAGCCATCACCAATGGGAGCTGCGGCATCCATGTGCATATTGACGCGTCTCCGTTCGATGCCCGGACACTTCGTAACATCACCAATATCATGGCTTCCAAAGAGGACTTGATTTATAAGGCCCTTGGCGTTTCCGTTGCCCGCCAGCATCGCTGGTGCCAGCCCGTGGAACAGCGTTTCCTGGAAGAACTCAACAGACGCAGGCCCCGCTCCATGCAGGACGTGGAACGGATCTGGTATGACGGCGACAGCCGCAGGCACACCCATTATGATGACAGCCGCTACCACTGCCTGAATCTGCACAGCGTGTTTCAGAAAGGCACGGTGGAGTTCCGCCTGTTCAATGGGACGCTCCACGCCGGGAAAATCAAGGCGTATATCCAGTTCTGTCTGGCCATTGGGGCGCAGGCATTGAACCAGAGCTGTGCCAGCCGGAGGAAAACCCAGACCACCAATGAGAAGTATACCTTCCGCACCTGGCTGCTGCGGCTGGGACTGAACGGCGATGAATTCGCCACCGCCCGCCAGCACCTGCTGGCCAATCTTCCCGGCTGTATCGCATGGCGTGACCCGGCGCAGGCCGAGGCGCAGAAAGAACGGTTAAGGCAGAAAAAAGAAAAGGAGCAGCGGGAGCGGGCCATGGAAGCCGCGCCGCAGGAACCCATCATAGAACTGGCAGAGCAGGCCGGAGTTTCAGAAGAAGCCCCGGCTTTTGTGATGCGGATGTAACCCTGCATTATGCATGAGGAAGGAGAACAAGATGAGCAGAAAACCAACGCTGTATATCGCCTATGGCAGCAACCTGAACCTGCCGCAGATGGCAGTCCGCTGCCCCACCGCGGAGGTGGCGGGAAAGAGTGAACTGAAGGATTATGAGCTGCTGTTCCGGGGAGGACGCCGGGGCGCGGTGGCTACGGTGGAGCCCAGGGAGGGCGGCTCCGTGCCCGTGCTGTTATGGAAAATCCATCCGGCAGACGAGGCTTCGCTCGACCGCTATGAGGGGTACCCCCGCCTTTATGAGAAGCAGATGATGGAGGTGGAGCTGGACGGTCAGAGGGTGTCGGCCATGGTCTATGTCATGACGCCCGGCCATGAGTTCGGTATCCCCTCGGACTATTACGCCGATGTGATTTTACAGGGCTATGAGTCGGCAGGCTTTGATACGGATATCTTATCCGATGCCATCGACCGCGCCTATGAGCTTGCGCTCTCGCAGGCGCAGCACGGCGGGGACGGCCAGCAGACGCTGTTTGGCCTGGGCGGCTGGATGCATCAAAAATAAAACCGCATCGTTCCGGATGCGGCCTACTTGTTGGACAGTCGTATGGATTTTGTGTAAGCTGCCAATAAATCTTCCACCAGGGGAAGATACTTCGGGTCAAGCCCGGAAAGCAGTTCGGCGGCTTTGAAAAAATCAAATGTGGATTGGCTTCCGAACAGAATATAATCTGCGGAAAGCCCCAGCGTCCTACAGAGCTTTATGAGCGTGGAAGCGGAAAACCCTTTGACGCCCAGTTCCACATCAGCAAGAAACGATGGGGACATCTCCGCCTGCTCCGCCACATACTCCCGGCTGTAACCAAGAGCCTCCCGTTTTTCACGGATACGCTGCCCAATGGCAGAATCAAAGTCTTTTTTCATGTTCTCACCGCCTTTGTCCTCAATAAAGATAGTTTAACCCACTCTATTGAAGTTAAACATCAGCAAATGAGTTGAACAAATTACCTCTAAAGAGTATAATTAGCACCAGCAAAAGAGGCAAAGGAGGACTCGAAAAATGGATATCAGCAAGACCTGTTGTTTTACCGGACACCGCCCCCAGCGGCTGACCTTTCAATTTGACGAGCAGCACCCGGATTGTGTGCGGCTGAAAGAACGGCTCCGGCAGGAAATCCTGTGGCTGGCGACGGAAAAGGGCTTTGTCAACTTTATTACGGGCATGGCTCTTGGCATTGACCAAATCTGTGCAGAGCTGGTGCTGGAACTGAAGAAAACCCAGCCGCAGGTGACGCTGGAGTGTGCCATTCCCTATGAAGAACAGGCAGCGAACTGGACGATTCCCCAGAGAGAGCGGTACTTTGACATCATTGCCGCCAGCGATAAGGAGAACCAGCTTCAGGGCGTATACACCAGGGACTGCATGGGCAAACGGAACCGCTATATGGTGGAGAACAGCGGCTATGTGCTGGCAGTCTGGGACGGAGCCGCCCGCAGCAGCGCAGGCCGGACCGTCCGCTATGCTGAGGAATTGGGCAGATATATCACGGTCATTCACCCGAAAACACTGGAGATTACCAGAGATAATTTAACAGACAGGGCAAAGTGATAAGCCTCCCGGACGGGGGCTTACCAGCCCTGTGTCCGAAAGGAGGAATCGCCTATGGCATCGCCTGGTGCTGTGCTGGCGGCGAAAGCCGCCCTTTTCCTGGCATCGGATAAGCGTACATGGACAGCCATCGCCTCGGTGGCGGCCGCCGTGCTGACCCCGTTTATTTTAATCATCGTGGTCATGTTAAGCGCCTTATCCGGTACGGCCAGCCACAACAATGCCGCTGTGGATCTTGCATTCCACGGCGGCTATTTATCTTCCCAGCTCCCCGCTGATTACCGAATGTACATTGAAAAGATGCGGGAGAGCTTTACCACTCTGGACGCCGCCCTGTCAGAAATCAACGGCATGGCGGAGGATGGGACGGTGGACGCCTATGAGGTAAAAGCTATTTTTTACTCTCTGTTCTTCGGCGCGGACCAGTCCGGAATGAACGGCGGGGACCATCGCCGGTTCGCCGACTGCTTCGTTACCTATGAGGAACGGGAGGACGGGGACGGCGAACCCTACACTGTGGCCGTCCCCATCGCGGACATGGAAACGGTGTACGAAAACCTGGCCGCAGAACTGGGAATGGCCATTACCCCGGAGAATAGGTCCAATGCCAGCCGCATCTATGTGCTGGCAAAATGCGGGCAGGTTTCGCCGGAGCATGGGCTGCCGCCCGGAGCGGCCATGGGCGATGGCAGCTATGCCGCGCTGATTGCGGAAGCAGAAAAATACCTTGGATACCCCTATGTGTGGGGCGGTTCCACGCCGCAGACCTCCTTTGACTGCTCCGGGTTTGTGTGTTGGGTCTATACCCGGTCCGGTGTTTACAACCTGCCCCGCGCCACTGCCATGGGCATCTACAACCAGTGCGCCATCGTTCCAAGGGACGAAGCCCGGCCGGGGGATTTGATTTTCTTTACTAAGACCTACGCCAGCTCCGGACCGGTAAGCCACGTTGGAATCTATACTGGCGGGAATCAAATGATTCACTGCGGTTCCCCAATCCAGTACGCGGACATCGACAGCAACTACTGGCGGCAGCATTTTTTCGCCATAGGAAGGCTTCCTGCTGATTGATTTTTAGTACATTGTGGTATCGACTTGCGGCCGCTTGTGTAGTATGTTCGGTGGTGGAAAGGAGGTGGAAGCGATGGAAGGACTGGATGAGATGGCAAGGGAACTTCTGGCTGAGCGCATTCGGAATATCCGGGAACGGTTTGCCAGAGGACAGGGGCAGGACTGGCTGGATAGAACGAAGAAGAATGTGGAGCGGATGGATGAAATCCTGCGTTCCCTGCCGGAAGAAGAACGGGACTGGCTGGACAATCACCTGACAGATGGCATGGTGGCGGCAGAAGATGAGTGCGCCGCCCTCTATCTGGAAGGTCTGAAAGATGGCGTTAAGCTGTTTAAGCAGCTTTCGTAGAAAGACAAACCAGCGGCAGACCGCCAGAGGATTGGCGGCTGTTGCTGTTCCCATAAAAATATAGATGCAGATAAGGAGGATTCTCTCATGAAAAACACAACGCTGACCCTCTCGTTCAATACGGAAAAGCTGGATGCCCTGACCTTCCATATGGGGAAACGGGACGCTAATCTGCAGGAGGAATTGAACGAAACGGTTCAAAAGCTCTATGAGAAATATGTGCCGCAGGCCACCCGTGAGTACATCGATGATAAGGTTTCCCGCGACGGAGCCGCCAGAGAACGCCCCCGCCGTCCGGCCAGACCGGCTGCCCGTTTCGTGGAGAGTACAGCACAGGAAGGCGGCGTATAAGTCATGCGGCGGGACGAAAACCGCCCGTTCCCCCGTGTCCGCCCCTGTGAGGCTTTGTGTGGGCTTTTCCGGGGCAGGGCGGCATCCGTGTACCCCTGCGGCGGGTTTTGCCAGCGTTGGGGCAGTGTGGCCGCATCTTCCGGAAAAGAGCCGGGAAAGCCTGTAACGGCTGGTTTCCAGAGAGAAATGGCAGGGTCGAAACGTGTGCAGGTTAAAGGGCGGGTGGCTTTGAAAAGCCCCCTCGCCCGGAAAACACCGTCCGGCAAAGCCGGTCGGGAATACCTCCTACCACCCGGAAATATCTGTTTCTCCAAAACGGGTGGCTTGTCACCGGGAAACAGCCGGTACAGGGAGAGAAAACAGGTGGCTTGACAAAATACCATCAGGAAGGGGGCGACTTATGAGCGGAAATGCCGACAAGACCAAATTTTCCATCCGGGTCAATACGGAGCTTCTGGAGCTTGCGGATGTCTATATCCGGGATTCCACCGTGCAGAACCGCACCGAACTGATTGAAGATGCGCTGCGATTTTATCTTGGTTTCCTCACTTCGCAGAAAGCGGAGGATTACCTTTTGCAATCCCTCTCCTCCGTGATGACGGGAACCGTGCAGGACAGTGAGAACCGGATTGCCCGGATGGAATTTAAAATTGCTGTGGAGCTGAGTAAGCTGTCACAGGTGATCGCCTACACACATGATGTTGACGAGGAAGCTCTGCGGAAGTTACACTTAAAATGTCTGGAGGAAGTCAGACGCATCAACGGAGCGGTCGATTTTGAAAGTGCATACAAATATCAAAAACGCGAAACCTAAAAAGTGAGAAATGATTTGTTGGGTTTGGATATGGACTGTCACACCGCATTCGTTTATGGTGTGTGAAAAAAAGGAGTATTCTCAATGGACAAGAATGAAATTTTTGAAATGGTCATCACCGAGATGACAGAACGTGCCGTGATGGAGTACAGAAAAGGCTGTGATGAAGAAGAAAGCCAAAGGTACAGGGAACTGGGTGAACTGTCCCTGCAGCGCCAGAAGATACTCGATAAACTTTCACCGGAGGATCGTCAGGCACTGGAGAATTATCATGTGAAGAACAGCCTGATTGCCGACCACGAGTGCAGGCATCTCTATGTGCAGGGCGCAAAGGACTGTGTGGAACTGCTGAAAAAGCTGGGCGCACTGTAACGGCATAGAAAAAACAAGGCTCCTGAACTTTTCATGGCTCAGGGGCCTTGCTGCGTTTTGCCTATTTCAGTTTCATACCGTCCTTGAATGCGTTGCCAACCTTTTCGCCCAGCTTCAGGTAAGTGTTATTAACCGGGTCGAAAGTGATCGGCTCCAGTTTATCCGGATCGATTTTCCCGTTTGCGTTTAGTATGCGTTCATCCGCGCTGACGTTGACGATCTCACCTACCAGACGGCAGGACTCTTCGTCATAGCTGATTAGTCTGCATTCCAGCACCATCGGCAGCTCGTCAATCAGCGGCGCGTCCACGAATTCGGATTTTGTGGTGTGGAAACCTGCTTTCGCCAGCTTGTCAGGCACATCGTTGGCCGATACGATTCCAACATAATCACATTCCACCACATGGGCGGCGTCGGCCATACTTACCGTGAACGCCTGACGTGCCAGAATGTTCTTTACCGTTTTATGTCCGGCGCTTAAGCACATGGAGATCTCGGTGCTTTCGCTGATGCCGCCCCATGCGGCATTCATGGCGTCGGCGGTACCGTTCTCGTCATAGGAGGCGATGATCAGTACCGGCTGCGGATAGGTATAAGGCTTTGCTCCAAAATTTTTTCTCAAGATAACTGCCTCCTTATTATTTTCATTATGAACTGCACAGGTTTATTTTATCACCGGAACAGGAAAACAGCAATACTCTTAACAGCACGGAAAGGAATCCTGTCATGCCCAAAATCATATTTACTTCCCGGTATCTGCGGGATGCGCCGCCCGCCCAGCTTGAAAATTACGTCCGTTACATCGGAACCCGCGAGGGTGTGGAAAAGGCGGATGAGAGTAAGCTCCTCCTCCCAGCTACAGGAAATCAGAAAAATTTGATCCGCCAGATTGTCCGCGATATTCCGGCAGCAAAAGAAATGCTGGAGTACGCGGATTTTCTTTTACACCCCACCATAGGAAATGCCTCGGAACTGATCTCCTGTGCGCTGGAGCAGAACCTCGACCTTGTAGCCAAGCGGGAAAACTATGTGGACTACATTGCAAACCGTCCACGCGTGGAGCGTGTCGGCGAGCATGGTCTGTTCACGGACGCGGGTCAGCCTGTGGTGCTGGCGAAGGTACAGAATGAGGTAATCAACCACAAAGGCCCGGTCTGGACACACGTTGTATCCCTGCGGCGGGAGGACGCGGCAAGACTCGGTTATGACAGTGCCGAACAGTGGATGGCTCTGCTGCGATCCAAGCGGGCAATGCTCTGCAAACATATGAAAATCGACAGCGCCAGCCTGCGGTGGTATGCAGCGTTCCATAATGAGGGACACCATCCCCATGTGCATCTTATGGTCTACTCGGCGAAGGACAACGATGGGTATCTCACCGAAAAATCCATCGAAGCCATGCGTTCAGAACTGGCGCACGATATTTTCCGTCAGGATTTTGCACACATCTATGAAAAACAGAATCAGGCCCGCTCGGAATTAAAAACAGGAGCCGCCGAAGTGATGCGGGAACTGATGGATGAGCTGCGATCCGGTGTCCTGGTCAGCCCGGAGATAGAGCAAATGATGGTGCGATTGTCAGAACGCCTGCAGAATACGGGCGGCAAAAAAGTGTACGGGTACCTCAAACGGGATGTGAAGAACCTGATTGATGAGATTGTAGATGAACTGGCAAAGGACAATCGGGTGGATGCGCTGTATCAGGTATGGGGAAACTGGCAGAAGGAAATCCTGCAGATTTACCAGAAGAATGCACCTCCCCTGCCGCCGCTGTCCAGTCAGCCACAATTTAAAAGTATCAAAAACATGGTGATTGCCGAAGCACTGAAGCTGGGCGGTCACCATTTTACATTTGAGGATGAAACGATGCCGGAACCACTGGGGGATGAGAGACTGGAGCAGGAAGCAGCATCGGAAACAGAACCCGAATTTCAGGAAGAAGCAGTGCCAGAGCGACAGGAAGATGGATATACAGGAAGAAGAAATGGCAGAGGCTCCGGACAAAAGTGGTGGAATAACAGGTACAAGGAAGCCGGAAAAAATTTCTATGGCGGCGAAAATCAAGAACCAAACTTCGCGGAAGCCTTCCGCCTGTTTTTGTTGGAAGCGGAATCCGGAAATGCGTTTGCCATGCATGACCTCGGCAGAATGTTCAAAGACGGTCTTGGCCGAGAGATTGATCTGGATGCGGCGCAGAAATGGTATGCGAATGCACTGGAGGCATTTCTGAATGAAGAACAGGTTGCGGAAGAAAAGCAGCGATCCTATCTGCAATACCGTATCGGGAAAATGTTCGCTGCCGGTCTTGGCACGGAGCAGGACTATGGGAAAGCCGCTCTGTGGTTTAGAAAGGCAGTTGATGTGAACCACAAGTACGCGCAATACTCATTGGCAGGATTATATTATCGCGGTCAGGGCGTGGAACAGAACTATGAGCAGGCGCTCCATCTCTACGAGTGTTCCGCCAATCAGGGCAACCCATATGCAGATTATGAACTGGCCAAGATGTACCGGGACGGAATTGGTACAGAGAAAAGCACAGAAAAGTTAGATATACATTTCATACAGGCGTTTCACGGTTTTTTGCAGTTGGAGATGAGAAGCCATGATGACAAGCTGCAATACCGCCTCGGCCAGATGTTTCACACCGGAACCGGTACAGATCAAGACGATGCCGCTGCGGCAGATTATTGGGGGCGTTCCGCTAAACTGGGGAATGTCAACGCACAGTATGCCCTCGGCAGGCTGTGGCTGGAAAATGGCAGCGGCGATCCGGAACAGGCTGTGGCGTGGATTACAAAAGCAGCCGAGGGCGGCAATGCGGCGGCGCAATATGCACTGGGCAAGCTCTACCGTGACGGAGAATATGTACAGAGGGATATCGCAAAGGCGGTGGAGCTGTTCACGCAATCAGCAGAACAAAAAAATGAATACGCAGCCTACCAGCTCGGCAGGCTTTATCTGGCTGGAGAGGATATTCCAAAGGATGTGACCGCTGCCGTGAAATGGCTGTCATTTTCCTCTGACCTTGGAAACCAGTATGCCAAATATGCTCTCGCCAAACTCTATCTGGCTGGGGAGGATGTACCGCAGGATATTGCAGGGGTCGTGGAGCTGTTCACACAGGCAGCAAACCAGAAGAACGAGTATGCAGAATATCAGCTCGGTAAACTGTATCTGACCGGAGAGCATCTGCCAAAGGATGTGGATATCGCCATCCGATGGCTTACCGAATCAGCGGATCAGAATAACCAGTATGCCCAGTATATTCTTGGCAAGCTCTATCTCTGCGGTCACGATGTTCCCCGTGACAGGGAAAAAGCAGTGCTGTTCCTGCAGGCGTCCGCCGCGCAGGGAAATATTTATGCCCAGTTTTTTCTCGATCATCTGGATTCGTTCCGCGACCCTTCCGCTTTCCTTGCGGCGACCCGTCTGCTGCACCGGCTGGAGAACCTGTTCCGGGAGGACTACCGGAAAGCCACAGGCGGCAGCCCGTTCCACATCGACCGGAAACGTCGCCGGAAGCTGGCAGAGAAAAAACAGGCGCAGGGACACAAACGGGATGACCGGGAACCCATACAGCAACAGACTTATTGACAGGAGGTGTTTTCATGTCTGGATATGTTTATTTTACAGACGATCAGAAACAGCGGGCCAATGCCGTGGATCTGGAAGATTTTCTTGTGCGGCAGGGAGAAAAGCTGCTCCGCTCCGGCAGAGAGAAGCGGCTGGCCAGCGACCACAGCATCACGGTAAGGGGAAATGAGTGGTACGATCATGCCAGTGAGAAAGGCGGTCTTGCCATTGACTTTGTGCAGATGTTCTACGGCAGGAGCTTCCCGGATGCCGTGACGATGTTGTTGAACGGCGAACAGGGACAGGCATATCGCCCCAGTGAGCAGCGCAGGCCGGAGCCGCCGAAACCATTCGCGCTGCCAGAGGCGAATCGGGATATGCGCCGGGTGTTTGCATACCTGACCAAAACGCGCTGCCTTGACCGGGATGTGGTTTCAGTGTTTACCAGAGCAAAGCTGATCTATGAGGATGCACAGTATCACAACGCCGTGTTCGTGGGCATTGATTCAAACGGTGTTGCCCGCCACGCGCATAAGCGGGGAACGTACACCCAGGGAGAACCGTTCAAGGGAAATGTGGACGGCTGCGATCCCCGGTACAGCTTTCACTTCACTGGAAAGAGTGATACGGTCTATGTGTTTGAAGCACCCATTGATCTGCTGTCATTTATCTCTCTGTACCAGAGGGACTGGCAGCAACACAGCTATGTATCTCTCTGTGGTGTGTCGGAACGCGCTCTGCTTCAACTCTTAGTTGATAATCCGCAGGTACAGAAGATTGGCCTTTGTCTTGATAACGACAAGGCAGGCATTCAGGCAAGAGAACGAATCAAAGGAATTTTGACAGAGCGGGGATACGGAAACGTGTTCTCGCTCTTTTCGCAGCAAAAGGACTGGAACGAGGATTTGCAGGTACGGCAGGGGCAGATGGTCGTGCCTGAGAAAGAACCGCATCGGACAATGCAAATGGTCTGAAGGGAGGGAGAAAATGCAGACACATCAAATCGTTTTATTGATATGCGTCGGTCTTGGGATGTTCGCCGTCATCGGCGGGCTTTCCCTGCTGGCACATTACTACACCCTAAACGGGATCAAGTCCAAGACCGTGGGCGACGGTCAGCATGGCACAGCGCGGTTCGCCACTGAGAAAGAAATCAAAGATACCTACGCTGCAGTTCCCTACGAACCGGAACGCTGGCGGCGGGGCGAAGCACTGCCAAGAGAGCAGGGGCTGGTGGTCGGCTGCAAGAAGCATGGCATGGCAGTCATCGCACTGGTGGACAGCGGTGATATCCACTGCCTGATGATTGGCGCGGCGGGTGTCGGCAAGACCGCCAACTTTTTATATCCCAACATCGAGTATGCCTGTGCCTCCGGCATGAGCTGGCTCTGCACCGACACCAAGGGCGACCTGTTCCGCAACTACGCCGGAATTGCCAAAGACTGCTACGGCTATAAAATTTCCGTGCTGGATCTGCGAAACCCCACCCGTTCCGATGGGGATAACATTCTGACTCTGGTCAACAAATATATGGATGAGTATCTGGCACACCCGGAGAATCTGACCGCCAAGGCAAAAGCGGAAAAGTATGCGAAGATCACCGCCAAAACTATCATCTGCTCTGACGGAGCCGAGGCCAGCAGCTATGGACAAAATGCATTTTTCTACGATGCCGCCGAGGGTCTGCTGGCTTCGGTCATCCTGCTGATTGCGGAATATTGTCCTCCGGAGAAACGGCACATTATTTCCGTATTCAAGCTGATCCAAGACCTGCTGGCTCCTTCGCCAGTGAAGAATCGCAGCCTGTTCCAGCTTCTGATGGATAAGCTGCCGCCCACCCACAAGGCCAAATGGTTTGCCGGTGCGGCGCTGAACTCCGCCGATCAGGCGATGGCTTCTGTTCTTTCCACCGCCATGTCCCGATTGAATGCGTTCTTGGATTCTGAGATGGAGCAGATCCTGTGTTTCGACAGCGCACTGGATACAGAAACCTTCTGTACCAGCAAGTCGGCCATCTTCATTGTGCTGCCAGAAGAAGATAACACCAAATATTTCATGGTATCCCTGTTCCTGCAGCAGCTCTATCGGGAGATGTTGACCATCGCCGATGAGCATGGAGGGAAGCTGCCGAACCGCGTCATGGTGTTTGCGGATGAAATCGGAACGATACCGAAAATTGAGTCGATGGAGATGATGTTCTCCGCCGGACGTTCCCGCCGGATCAGTATGGTGCCGATTATCCAAAGTTTTGCACAGCTTCAGAAGAACTATGGAAAAGAAGGTTCCAGCATCATCATTGACAACTGTCAGGATATTCTGTTCGGCGGTTTTGCACCCAACTCGGAAAGTGCTGACATTCTCTCCAAGGCCCTGGGCAACCGGACAGTGATGAGCGGCTCCATTTCCAGAGGAAAGAACGATCCCAGCCAGAGCCTGCAGATGATGAGCCGGCCGCTGATGACGCCGGACGAATTGAAAACACTGCCAAAGGGCCACTTCATTCTAGCAAAAACAGGATGCTGCCCGATGCAGACAAGGTTGCCGCTGTTTCTGAAATGGGGCATTACGTTTGGCGGCGCCTACGAGGTGGAAGAACAGGCCGCAAGATCGGTGGCTTATGCCGACCGCTTCGAGCTGGAACAGGAAATCATGCGCCGCAGGGATGATTGTGACGAGAATGAAGTGGACGAACCGCCGCTCCCGCCAGAATCTGTTTCTAAATCCGGAGGACAGTTCCATGCACCTGCAACAGGACAGAAAGAACATCGCGCCCTGCCACGCAGGATGCCTCTCCGGACAGATTAGGGGGGTGTGTGCCTATGGGATACTTTTCCGCGATCTACGCTGAGGATCTGCCGCACCGGGCTAAGACTGTGTATATGTATCTGAAAGACCACTGTAATAAGGATGGACAGTGCTATCCGTCCATCGGAACGATTGCGAGAGAGCTGCAGCTTTCCCGCAGAACGGTGGAGCGTGCCATTGCGGATTTAATACAGGCAGGTCTGCTGGAGAAGGAGCAGCGTTGGCGCGAGAACGGCGGCAGAAGCAGTCTGCTCTACACACTGAAGAAAGTATAGCCTTAATACGCAAATACGCCGCCAAGGGGCAAGTCTGCCCTTTGGGTGGCGTATGGAATGCGTCAATGTGGCGTATGCAGGGAAGGGATCACTTGAAGAAATCTTTAACAGCAGAAAAAGAAAAAGGAACCACCCGCAAGGGGCAGTTCCCATTATTCTGTTTCCAACATCTGCTTGGCGCTGGCCAGCAGCACCTTTCTGTCCCTGATGGTCAGCAAACGGATGCAGCGGATCAGTTGTTCTGTTTCTCCGTTGTCCATTTCACGGTCTGGGTAGGCGACAGTATCCGCCGAGATTCCCAGCGCCCGGACCAACCGAATCAGTGTGTCTATGCTGACGCTCCGCTCCTCGTTTTCAATTGCCTGTATGTAGCGGGCTGTTTTTCCTACTTGTTCCGCAAGCTCCTCCTGCGTCATGTTCCCCGCAAGCCGAGCCTCTTTGAATATAGACCCCATATAGGATAAATCAAGTTTTTCCACTGGCTGTTCACCTCCAACACCATTGTACAGTTCGGGAGTTGAAAGAGGAACGTATAGACAGTTCTCAAAAAATACGAATAAAGCAGATTTTACAATGAAACGCAATTCCATTTTCTAGTTGACTGACTGCTTGCATTCACTTAAAATCTTAGTATATCACCAGCAGGCAGAATAATGAAAAATGGGGTAGTGCACACAATGGAAATTCGTATATTCCGGTATTTTCTGGCCGTGGTACGGGAAGAAAATATATCACGGGCAGCCGAAGTGCTGCATATCACGCAGCCGGCACTCAGTCGTCATATGGCGCAGCTTGAAGAAGAACTGGGGACACAGCTTTTTGTCAGGGGAAAGCGCCTGGTGCTTACGGATGCGGGTGTGATTCTCCGCAGGAGAGCGGAGGAAGCAGTGGAACTGATTGATAAAATCGAAGGAGAATTTAGCGAGCGGTCGGAGCTGGGCGGTGTGATTTCCATAGGAAGCGGCGCGCTGAAATCCTCTGGTCCCTTGGCCGAAGCCATGCTTGATTTCAACAGGCTATATCCCAATGTCCAGTTTGAAATCTATACAAATAATGCTGAGCACATTAAGATGCGGCTGGATAAGGGACTGCTGGATTTTGGACTTTTAATGGAGCCGGTCGATATTGAACGGTATGATTATATCCGCATGAAGGAGCGGGAACGCTGGGGCATTTTTATGCGCAGGGATAACCGGCTGGCAGGCAAAGAGTTTATCACAAAGGAGGATTTGGCAGGAGTTCCTCTGGTGACGCCCCAGAGGAACTCTGTCCGGAAAGAAATAGAAAGCTGGCTGGGAGAGGACTTCTCCAGTCTGACTACATTTGCGACCTGCAATGTGATTACCAATGGTACCATGCTGATTAACAATGAAACCGTATGTTTCCTGACGATTGAAGGTTCCATTGATTTGATGGAGGGAACGGAATTTATATTCATCCCCCTGTATCCGGAATTGTCCATGACATCGGTGTTTGCATGGAAGAAATATCAGCCGGTTACCAGAGCAGCAGGGAAGTTTCTGGAGCATTTCAAAAGTATGCTAAAATAACATATATTTATATAAATTATACGCATTGGACATAGAATAAGAAAACAGATAAACTATTCATGTAAGTGGAAAACAGGACTTCATCCACACATGAATAGTTTTTTTGATTTGCGATAAAACATGCAGTTGACAAAGGAGGCCAGAAAAATTCGTGAACATTCAGGAAATAAGCAGGAGATTTCAAATTCCGGAGGATAAAATCCAGTGGTATGAATCCCTTGACTTGATAAAAGGGATTCGGCAGGAAGATGGTAGTAAAGATTATAAGGAAGAGCAGTTCCGGGATATGGGACTGATTTCCATTTTTCTGGATGCCGGATTTACAGCCCCTGAAATAAAAAGGTATATGGGACTCTCGCGGGAGGAGGGCAAGGTGGAACGAATACGCATCCTGCGCAGCCGACGGGGAGAACTTCTTGAAGAGATTCATAAAATGCAGAAGACATTGGACTGTATTGACTATTTAATCTGGCAGCAGAAAAATGAATCCGCAAAATAATGGTGGAGGGAATTGAGGAGAAATGGATAATATCTGGATTACAGTAGTACAAATTTTTATATTGACGGTTGAAGTTGGGGTGGGGTATGTTTTTGCCCAAAAAAGACTCATCAGTTCAAAGTCATTAAATGTTTTGACTGTTTTATGTACAAAAATCGCATTGCCATGCAGTGTGGTTCTGTCCGTTTCAGGACTGGATCATTCATTTGCATTTTGGAGAGGGATTTCCATTAATTTGGGGGTCATGATGATTGTCATGATTATTCAGATTCTGGTATCATCCATGATGTTCCAAACAAAGGGTGATAAAGAACGGGCTGTGTACCGTATGGCTTGTATCTACGGAAATTCGGCATTCATGGGAATTCCATTAGTAACGGCGGTTCTTGGTCCGGATGCTGTAATCTATGCGGTGCTGATGGTCATATTTGATACGATATTTTTATTTGCCCATGCAGCACTCTCCGTGGACGGAAGTAAGATAACAGTTCGTTTTTTATGCTCAAAATTGTTTAACACAGTAACGGTTTCCCTTTTGATTGGAATAGCGCTTTGTCTGTCTGGAATTCGGGTTCCAGTTCAGGTCAGTACGTGCCTGAGTGATTTTAGCGGCATGCTTACTCCTTTGGCTATGATTATAATAGGAATACAGCTGGCAGATCAGGACATGAAGGATATTTTCGTCCAAAAGAGTTTTTATACGGTATCTGTAATCAAGCTGATTGTTTGGCCGGTTATTATTTTATCATGTATGCTGCCGATGCGTGGAATCCTTGCGCCGGCCGGCATTTGTGCGATGATTATCTGTAAGGCGACACCACAATCGGCGGTGTTGGGGGTGCTGGCGGACAGCAATGGTCTGAATGGTAAAGCGGCAGCGGGAATGATTGGGCTGACGACCTTGCTGTCCATCCTAACACTTCCGATTGTTACTGCGACAAGCAGTATCTTGTTTCCGGTTTAGTTAACGAAAACAGCAGAGGAGAATATTATGGGGCTGGAATTAAACATTGGGCAGAGGCAAACGATTTCACAGAATATGATTCAGCAAATGCAGATCCTGCGGATGAGTTCGCAGGAATTGGAAGAATATTTAAAAGAGGTTTCTTTAGAAAATCCTGTGGTCGAACTAGAAGAAACGTCAATCAGAGATAGGGATCAGGAACGCCTGAAAAAGCTGGAATGGCTGGATCAGTTTGATGAACAGAACCGGATTTATTACAGTCAGGAAAAGGAAGATTCCGATGCCAATGACATTATGAATATAGGCGGGCAGGAGGAAGAATCTCTTGAGGACAGCATAAAAGCGCAGCTACTTGGACAGCCTTTTTCCAGACAGCAGATGCGTATTTTTGAATATCTGATAAAATGCCTGGATTCCAGAGGCTTTTTTGTGGATTCCATCAGAGAAACGGCAAGTTTTTTGGGAGAGAAGGAAAAGAAGGTGACAGAGTGCCTGGAAATTCTCAAACAGCTTGACCCGGCAGGGGTATGTGCAAACGGTCTCAGAGAATGCCTGCTCATCCAACTGTCAAGGCTGGAGAGGGAGGGCGAGAATCTTTTTGTGGAAAAACAAATCGTGGAACAGTATCTGGAGCCGTTGGGGAAAAACCAACTGCCGGTAATTGCAAGGAACATGGAGCTGCCAGTTGAAAGAATCCAAAGGGCAAAGGAAAAAATTCAATCTTTAAACCCAAAGCCATCCAGGGGATATTCGGATCATGAACGGTTCGGATACACGATTCCGGATGTGACGGTGATAAAATTTAAGGATTATTTTGAAATCCTGGTGAATGGCGGCCATGGACCAGAACTCAGAATCAACAAAGAATACAAGAATATGGTAAATGACAAAGAATGCAATGGAGAGGTAAAGCATTATCTTGCTGAAAAAGTCAGGCAGATCGAACAGATCCAGAACTGTATAAGCCACCGCGGTTCTACGCTGTCAGAATTGACAAAGTTCTTGGTGGAGTATCATAAAGAATTTTTTTTATATGGAAGAAAACAGCTCATGCCGCTTTATCTGTATACTGCCGCAGAAAAACTGGGAGTTCATGAATCAACCATCAGCCGCGCCGTAAAAGGAAAATATCTGTATTGCTGTTGGGGAATGTATCCTTTGGATTATTTCTTTTCCAGAGAGGTTTGCGGGGATCAGTCTGCAAAGGTCATAACAGCGGATGATATTAAAGCCCGGATAAAAATACTGATTGGACAGGAGGACGCAAAGAAACCGTTTAGTGATCAAAAATTGAAAGAACAGCTTGAAAGAAATGGAATCCGAATATCCAGAAGAACCGTGACAAAGTATAGGGAGGAGATACAGATTCCGGATTACCGGATGAGAAAGACCTATTAAGGGCAGGACTGCCGGGTGTGTCGTTTCCTGGTAAGACACGCTCTAAAAACGGGCATGAAAATTGCATTACTTTTATAATGAATATATTTTTCATTGAAGGAGGTTTAATCATATGAAACCGTTAGAAGGAATCCGTATTCTTGATTTCACACAGTTTTTTTCAGGTCCGATCTGCACCCTGATGCTAAGCGATTATGGAGCGGAGGTAATCAAACTGGAAAATCCGCCGTTGGGGGACAGCACCCGCTATGGAAAGGTAATAGTCGGGGATGCAAGCACTCACTATGCCACCAGAAACCGTGGAAAAAAATCGGCAGTCATCAATATGAAGGCTGAAAACCAGAAACAGTTTTTTTTAGAGCTTGTCAAAACCGCAGATGCCGTAGTAGAAAATTTTAAGCCGGGGACAATGGAGAAATTCGGAGTTACATATGAACTGCTCCAGTCCATTAACCCTAAAATCGTATATACCCGGATTTCTGGATATGGGCAGGAGGGACCCTTTGCAAGCCATGCGGCATATGATGCAACGGTTCAGGCCGAATCCGGTGTTATGAGCATTACCGGACCGGAGGGCGGCGGACCGACCAAATGTGGGGGTTCTATTGCAGATTACTGTGGAGGACTGATGGCATGTATCGGAACCCTGACAGGAATCCTGGATGCTCAGCGAAACGGACATGGCCGCTGCATCGATGTATCAATGATGGATTCGCTCCTGCTTTTACAGGAAAACATGTTAAGCTCCTATCTGCTGACGAAAAAGACTCCCAAGCCTAACGGGAATCGTTATCCGGCAGCAAGCCCCATTGGTGACTACATCTGTAAGGACGGCATTCCGATTATGCTGAATATTGCCACAGATGCCCAGTTCAAGGCATTTGCGGAGGTGTTAGATCAACCTCAGTGGCTGGAGGACCCGGATTTTGCCTCCATGTCCCTCCGTGCAGACAATTTCCGTAAGGTAGAGTCTGAGGTGCTTCGCGTATTTTCGACCATGACCAGTACAGAGGTAGCCGAACGCCTGCAGAGCCGTAAGCTCGTATACGGAAGCATCAATAACTATGAAGGCGTTGTGAACCATCCACAGGTTAAATTCCGCAAAACCTTTGTCCAGGCCACGTATCCGGACGGAACCAGTTTTTCAGTACCAGGCAATCCGCTGCTTATCAGCGGGATGGAACGGGAGATGGATTATGAAGCGGTTCCGTTAGGGTATAACACTATTGAGGTGTTTTCGGAAGTGGCAGATCTGGAGGTTGTACATAAGGTCATGGATCCGGTACTTACGGATATAACGGAAAAGAAGCCACAGAAATAATACCGTGAGTTTAAGAGGAGGGGGAAGCAATGGCGAGATTTACAACAAATTTTGAAAGTGAAGCATTGAAAAGACCAATAACAATCGAAGCAGTGCTGCCGGCCGATCATATGGTATTAAGGACACAGCCGCTTCCTAAAAAGAATATGCCATATAAAACGCTGTACTTATTGGAGGGTGTGACGGGTAACGCAAGCGGTATATTTAATTATTCAAAGCTGATGGGGCTGGCTGAGGATTACAATCTTGCAGTGGTCTGCATTGGTGGAGAAAATAAATGGTGGAGCAGTATGACTGCCATGAATGAAAATTTTGGAGATATGGTTACCCGTGATGTGGTGAATTTTACGCGCAGGGTGTTCTGCCTGTCCGACCGAAGAGAGGATACGTTTATCGGTGGATTTTCTATGGGTGGTTACGGGGCATTTGTCAACGGATTTAGGCACCCTGAATTGTTTAGCAGGATTATTGCGGTTAATTCGGCGCTACAGAAGGTTCCTATTATGACTTCTGTAAATGAGCCTACCTGGGATATGTTTCTTAGGGATAATTACGAGGCCATGTTCAATTTTCAGGATGTGGCGGAATATGAAAATAGTGATAATGACTATGAGTTTTTGGCTGAAACAGTAGCAAAGACAGAAATGGGCAATCTGCCAAAGATTTTTATGGCCTGTGGGAAACAGGATGGTTTGTATGACGGAAATACGGCTTATCGCGATTTGCTGAAGAATTTAGGTTATGAGGTAGATTGGCTGGAGTTTGAGGGAAACCATAGTTGGTATTCGTTTGACATTGGTATGGAAGGTGCTGTGAAATGGCTGCCGTTAGAAAACTTCCGGGAGAATATTTTTTATTACGGTAAGGATGCTCACATTGACGGTACAAACTTTGCACACTGGAGTACCATGTATAATGTGGAAGCAGACAGCGGAAAAGAGTAGCAGCAAAAAAATCTCCAGCATGGTTTTCTAAAAACAGCTGGAGATTTTTGAAAATCAGGTCGGAAACTCACCGGAATCCATGCCCAGACGTTCCATGTTCCGGTACAGGGTTTTTCGGGTAATACCGAGAATCTGGGCGGCAGCGCTACGGTTGCCGTGACACTGTTCCAAAGCAAGAAGGATGTCATCTTTTGTCAGAGAGCCTCGTTTATGCTGCTTGGGTGCAAAGCTCTTTGGTAAATCAGATGGCGGCACAGCAGGTGTCTCTGATTTCACAGTAGCCGCCGGAACCGAGACAAACGCCGGTTCCGTAATAAAAGCCGGCTCCGGAGAAGGGGGTGGCACCAGGGGAGCCGGGATTTCCGCAACATACCGGGGAGATGTCAATTGCTGAAGGCTGATATTTTCCATAATATGCTCCGGCAGAATGACATGGTTCGGATAAAGCTGAACCAGATTTTCCATGACATTCTGCAGTTCACGCACATTGCCGGTCCAGTAGCAGGAGAGCAGGTATTGCTCTGCCTCCGGAGAAAATCGTTGAAGATCGTCCCGGCCGATCCGGCAGCTGATGGATTGCAGAAAATGATTGGCCAGCAGCAGGATGTCATTGCCCCGTTTGCGCAGAGGAGGCAGGTTCAGCTTGAGGGTTCCCAGACGGAAAAACAAGTCTGACCGGAACATGCGCTGTTCAATCATCTGTGCCATATCCGCGTTGGTCGCTGAGATGATCTTGACATCAATATCAATGAGGCGGTTACTTCCAAGCCGCATAAGCTGCTTTTGTTCCACCACACGGAGAAGGGAAGCCTGAAGATCCAGTGGCAGGTCGCCAATCTCATCAAGGAAAATAGTCCCCCCGTTGGCCAGCTCGAATTTCCCCATATTGCCGTTCTTTTTTGCGCCGGTAAATGCGCCGCTGTCATAGCCAAATAGTTCGCTGGCAATCAAATCCCTGGGAAGGGCGGCACAGTTTACGGCTATGAAAGGTTTGTTCCGCCGCCGGCTGGCATTATGGATGGCCTGTGCAAAGACATCCTTGCCAACACCGCTTTCTCCCAGAATCATGACATTGCTGTCGGTGTTTGCAATCATGGTGGCTCGCTGTTTGGCAGATTTCATAGGATTGCTGTCACCGATAATGTTGGAGAAGGAGAGCACGGCTGTATTGCCCATCTTCCGCGAAATACTGCGGCTTTCCATTTGCGGAGTTGAAATATAGGCGATGATTCCCGCCGCATTCAGACTGGGCTGATAAAACGTATCACAGAACAGCGTGCAGCAGGTGGTTTTTCCGCCGACCGGGCAGAAATTCATTGGAGTGTCGGAAATATTGTGTGGATATTTTAAAAGCTCATAAAACGCCTGATTTTCTTCTGGCTTTAACAGCCGGCCAAGTTGCGTGAAATTGATATTCTCCACAGGAATATTCAGCGCCTGAAAGAACATGTCGTTGGCATACAGAACCGTTGCGTCTTTTTGTGACATGCGGGTATCTACGATCAGCATGCCGGTTCTGGACCGTTCATAAAGACGGAACGAGAGCTGATTAAAATGCAGGGTCATCTCCAAATCGTGGGTCAGGGTTATGGCCGTGAACAGATAATCGTCGTGGGCCAGATTATCTGGAACAAGCAGGGCGATACCGCCGAGCCGGTCCGGAAGATGGTAGGAGTTGCTGACTTCAATCTGCTCAAAATGAACCGGGGAAAAATAAATAGTTAAATCCTTTAAAGCCGGATGGCTATGGCTGGTCCCACAGGAAATAAAAGGCCTGTCGCAGCGGAAGCCTTCTGTAACAGCATTAAAACCGGAGGTTTCTTCTGTCCAGACACTTCGGGAGACGATGCCACGCTTCTGGAAAAAATCCCGGTATGTCTCATTGCAATACAGCTGAATCAGATAACCATCGGAATCAAAATAAGCGATGGATACCTGACACGGAGTTCCCAGGCGTTCCAATATGCACTGGATATTTCGATCCAAATAAGAAAAATTCCGGATGTTGTTCTGGCAATGTCTCTGGAACTCAGATTCTTTAGCGAGAAATAGTGGATGGTCTTTCATGAAGCATGGTCCTTTCTTCATCAGTAGAGTTGGGTATGTGAATAGTATAACACACTTTTTTAACTGTGTCGAACAAAAACGACACAGTGTGTCCTTGAAATGACACAGTCAAGTCGTGTAAATGTCCTGTATGTGAGCAGAAACAAGGAGAAAAAACAGGCATGGAACTTGCAGTAATAAATAAATGAAAACAAATAGCAGGAAGGAGTTTTTGAGAATGAATATTTGTGTATGTATCAAACAGGTACCGGATACTACGGAAATTAAGATTGATCCGGTGAAACACACATTAATCCGGGATGGAGTACCGAGTATTGTAAACCCCTATGACACGTATGCACTGGAAAATGCTGCGAGGATTAAGGATGCACAGCCGGATACAAAGATTGTTGTAATCAGCATGGGGCCTGAGCAGGCGAAAAACGCTTTAAAGGAATGTCTTTCGATTGCGGCGGACAAGGCGTATCTGATTACGGACCGTAAGTTTGGAGGTTCCGATACTCTGGCGACCAGTTATATTCTGTCGGAGAGCATCAAATACATAGAAGGAATAGAAGGGAAATTTGATGCGATCTTTTGCGGAAAGCAGGCCATTGACGGAGATACGGCCCAGGTCGGTCCAGAAATTGCTGAACATCTTGATTACCCTCAGGTCACCTATGCTCTGGAATCATTCTTAGAGGGCGACAGCCTGAGAGTCATCCAGCAGGGTCCGGAGGACAAACGTGTCATTGGCGTAAAGCTTCCCTGTGTTGTAACTTTTACACAGGCAGCTTTCGATGTACGTTACCCCAATGTACGCAGACGGATGGCGGCTAATCGGGCGGAGATTCCAGGCGTCACCAGCGTGGAACTGTCAGAGATTGATCTGGACCGCTGCGGATTGAAGGGTTCGCCGACCCGTGTAAAAAGTACATTTGTGCCAGTACATGAGAATCACCTGACTATGATAAAAGAAGATACGATTCAGGAGTCTTCCAGAAAACTGATAGAGCTTCTTGACAATGCTCATGTGATTTAAGGCTGAAGGAGGAGAAAAGATGGAAGCAATGACCAAAGATCTTTGGGTATTTATTGAGACAAAAGAGGATGGTTCTGCCAGAAATGTGGGATTGGAATTGTTGAATCCCGGACGTCGTCTGGCGGATAAACAGGGCGGAAGGCTGGTGGCAGTGGTAATCGGATTTCAGGCAGATAACGCTGTTAGGGAAGCCGGGGCACAGGGAGCCGATCAGATTCTGGTGGTCGATGGTGAGGAATACGCCCACTATACAACAGATGCTTATGTGAATGCCATGGAGCATCTGATTCGGAAATACGGACCGACAACACTGTTAATTGGGGCTACCAGTTATGGCCGTGACATGGGACCGCGCTTATCGGCAAGATTAAAAAGCGGTCTTACGGCAGACTGTACAGCTCTTGACATTGAGGAAGATACCGGAAATATGGCATGGACCCGTCCGGCCTTTGGCGGCAATCTGATGGCGACGATCATATGCCCCGATGGTCGCCCGCAGATAGGCACCTGTCGTCCCGGTGTGTTTAAGAAGCAGCCGTCCACAGAAAGCCATGCGGAGATTGTGAGAGAAGATTATCATGTGCCGGTAGAGCAAATCCGTACCCGGCTGTTGGAAATTATCCATGATACAGCAGAGGCAGTAGTGGATTTGGAGGGTGCGGAAATTATCGTTTCAGGCGGGCGCGGCGTCGGTGGACCGGAAGGTTTTGGCGTAGTGAAAGACCTGGCGGATGCGTTGGGCGGTGTAATGGGCGCATCCCGTGCAGCGGTGGACAGCGGTTGGATTCCCTATGCACATCAGGTGGGGCAGACCGGAAAAACTGTGGCGCCGAAGCTGTATATTGCATGCGGCATTTCCGGAGCAATCCAGCATCTGGCGGGCATGAGCGGTTCCGAGTGTATTGTGGCTATTAATAAAGATCCGAATGCCCCTATCTTTGAAGTGGCTCATTACGGAATTGTAGGAAATCTTCATGAGGTACTTCCGTTACTTACAGCTGAGGTGAAAAAGCTGAAAGCGTAAAACAGCAAATAAAAAGGAAGGAGAAAAACGATATGGTCAATTATTTATTAGCAACCGATGAGCAGAAGGAATTGGCAAATGGCGCGCGTGAAATCTTAGAGAGGGAGCTGAAACCGCAGATTGAAGTGCTGGAGCACGCGGATGGGGGAAGAGGGCAGTATCCGTTAGACGTACATGAGAAGCTGGCGGCAGCCGGATATTTCGGGATGAATATTCCGGAAGTCTGGGGCGGTCTGGGACTGGATATTGTTACACAGGCATTGATTGCTGAGGAGATGGCAAAGGTAGACGCCGGTTTTACTTTCAGCTTTTATAACATGGGAACCTATTTCCCAATGATTGAAAAGAGCGGGCTGACGGATGCGGAGAAACAGGACTGGGCCGACCGGATCATGAGCGGAGAGGCGAGAGGCTGTTTTTGCATTACAGAGGCGGATGCCGGTTCCGATGCGACGGCAATGCGTACCACAGCGGTAAAAGACGGCGATGAATGGGTCATCAGCGGAACTAAGTGCTTTGCATCCAATGCACCGGTATCCAACTACTTCCTGGTAGCTGCATGGACCAACAAAGAGGCAAGAGCCAGCGAGGGAATCACCTTTTTCCTGGTAGAAAAGGAACGGGGCGTACAGATTGGCAAGAAGGAAAATAAGATGGGCCTGAAGCTGTCGGAAACCTCGGATGTGATTTTTGACGAGGTAAGGGTTCCGGAAGACCATGTAATCGGAGAAGTCGGAAAGGGACTGGCCCTCAGCTTAAAGTTGATCAGCAATGAAGGACGCGCTATCGGTATGTCCTTTAACCTGGGGCTGGCTCAGGCTGCACTGGATACGGCGGTGGATTATGCAAAAGAGAGAAGACAGTTCAAAAAGAGAATCATCGACCATGAAGGTCTGTCTTTCATGATTGCAGACATGAAGGCAAGGACGGAAGCTAGCAGGGGACTGCTTTATTATACCCTGAGTGCCATGAGAGACGGAAAAGACGCCGGAACCATGGGCTCTGTCTGCAAAATGTATATTTCAGACTGTACCATGCAGACCACTGTGGATGCGGTTCAGGTTCTGGGCGGATACGGCTATATGAAAGATTATCCGGTTGAAAAATATATGCGCGATGCAAAGATCTTCCAGATTTTCTCAGGAACCAATCAGATTCAGCGAAGAACCATAGCCAGGGCACTGGCGGGAAAAGACCCTCAGGCAGTAAGAAAGTAACTACGGCGCCAGATAAGGAGACAATGACAATGGATGCAAATATGTTTGATTCGATCATAGGGCAGGGGATGGGTCCCCGCACCATGAAATATACCTGGAGGGATGTATCCCTCTATGCGCTGGGGGTTGGAGCCACCAGTAAGGATCTGCCATACTTTTTTGAAAAATATAAGGACGGGATGAAGGCGCTTCCCACCTTTTCACTGCTGCCGTATATCAATACGGTCAACATGGAGCCGATTCGGCATGTGCCTTATGGGCCAAATGAAATCGTAAGCGATTTTATCAAAGAAAAGTTGGGACATTTTCCAAACCGGCTGCATATGGCTATGGAACTGGAAATCCACGGCTCCATTGATGCTTATCAGGGGACATTCCTGACGGAAGACCGCTTAAATGCAGTGTACGACCGCGGGGAGGGGAAGGGGGTTGTGGCGGATTGTGCCATGGAGGTCTACGACCTTGCGGGACGTCATATCAGCACCCTTCACAGTTACCATTACCATGCGGCTTTCGGCGGATACGGCGGAAAAAAATTTGATTCCAGGAAGATTACTTATCCGGACAGAAAACCGGACTATGAAGTGACGGAATATATGCCGGAGAACCTGGCCTGCCTGTACCGTTTATCCGGTGATACCTATGAGGTTCATGTAAATCAGGAGCTGGCCGAAAGCTATGGGTATGAAAAACCATTTTTGCAGGGACTCTGTACCTATGGTTTTGCGACCCGGATGGCGATTCAGAGCGCGATTCCTTATGAGCCGGAGCGTGTTACCAAGGTCTATGCGCAGATGCGTAATGTATGTTTCCCCGGACGGAACGTGACATTTAAAGGCTGGGAACTGGAAAAAGGGAAAATCGTGTTTCAGTTGTCAGATGAACAGGGACGCCTGCTTCTGGGAAATGGAATATTTGAGTACCGATAATTTTTGTACAGGACAGATGAGGAGTGTGATACGGATGAAGCCCTTAGAAGGAATCCGGATACTTGACTTTACACAGTTTCTGTCCGGACCACTGTGTACGATGATTTTGGCAGATTTCGGCGCAGAGGTAATCAAGATTGAGAATCCGCCTGCCGGCGATTATTCCCGTTATGGGAATGTGGTAAAGAATAAAAGCAGCTCCCACTACGCCACCAGGAACCGTGGAAAAAAGTCCATTGTCCTGAATATGAAGGATGAGCGGCAGAAAGTCATGTTTTTAAAGCTGGTGGAAACAGCCGATGCGGTAGTGGAAAATTTCAAGCCGGGTACCATGGAGAAATTCGGGATTACCTATGAGGTGTTAAAGAAAATCAATCCAAGAATTGTATATACCTCTATATCAGGGTATGGACAGGATGGTCCCTATGCCCGGCGGGCAGCTTTTGACGCTACCATACAGGCAGAGGCCGGGATCATGAGCATTACTGGTGAACCGGGTCAGAAACCACTTAAATGCGGAGCGGCCATCGGTGATTGTGCAGGAGGACTTTTCGGATGCATCGGTACGTTGATTGGAATCATGGATGCAAAGAAATGTGGACAGGGCAGGCGTGTGGATGCGTCTATGCTGGATTCTCTGGTGTTCATGCAGGAAAATCTGTTCAGCGTTTACATGGATACCGGAGTGATTCCTACCCCCACAGGAAACCGGTATCCAGAAGCAAGCCCTATTGGCGATTTCCGTTGTAAGGATGGTGAATTTATCATGCTGAACCTGGCAACGGACAGCCAATGGGAGAAACTTGCAATTGCCCTTGGGAAAAAACAATGGCTCAGCGATCCGGAACTAAAGGGGATGCGCACGCGCGCAGATCATTACAAAAAGGTGGAAGGACTGGTGGGCGCGGCAATTGCCGAGTATACCAGCAAGGAAATGGAAGAAATACTTCAGAAAAACGGATGTGCTTATGGAAAGATAAATAACTATGAGCAGGTAGTCAACCATCCGCAGATTATCCACAGAAATCTGATGGTGGATGCGGTGTATCCGGATGGAACCAGTTTCCGTGTTCCTGGAGAACCGTTACATATGAGTGGTGTCGAACGCGTAGAAGCCTTTCCTGTGGTTCCTTTAGGGTATCATACCCTGGAGGTTCTGGCGGAGGTGGAGGATGACGGGCGTGTTCGGGAGATTATGGGGCCGGTATTAAAGGCGTCAGAGGAAAAGACGGAATCATTATACCGGGAACCGTAATGAGATAGGGAGGAAAAAGAAATGGGAAGTGTGGCACTCAGTACGATAGGGGTACTGCTTGCAACGGCCGCAGTCATTTATCTTGCTTATGCAGGCTATGAGCCGTTGATCTGTTTCCCAATCTGCAGCATTTTTATTTGCCTGACTTCGGGAATCAACATTACGGAGGGGATCGTAGGTACTTACTGTACCGCTTTTGGAACGATGGTCGGGAAAATGCTTTTTACATATTTATGGGCGACCATGTTAGGCAAGGTCATGACGACCTCCGGACTGGGAGCAGCTCTGGCAGAATGGCTGGCGAAGATCATACCGGTGGAACTGGCCCCCACGACCATGTGTATTACCGGAATTCTGTTAAGTCTTTCCGGTATGTCCATCGGAGCCTATCTGGTTATTTTCCCGATTGGTCTGGTACTGTGTTCCAAGGCAAACTATTCCAAGGATATTATTCTGGGCTCCATTTTTGCAGGGTCCTGGACTTTTATCCTGGCGGCTCCTTTAATGCCGTCCAATAATAATTATCTGGTGCAGTCCTATTTGGGGACGACGCCGTCTGCAGGATTCATTCCCGGTATGGTGGGCTGCTGCACAATGCTCCTTTTAAACTGTTTGTATCTGCAGTGGCAGGCGCGGAAATGGCAGAGAGATGGACGCGGATTTGAGGACTGGTCGGACTTGGAGCAGGCAGGGGCGGACGGAGAAAAGCAGATGCCGCCAGTGTGGAAAGCGTTTGTTCCGATTCTGTTGGTGATGGTTTTGTACAATCTTGTGAAGCTGTCGCTTCCGCTTTGCTTGGGAGTTGGCGCATTGTGCTGCTGTGTATTGGAATTCAGACGCTATACTGTCAAAGAATGGTTTACACAATTGACTGAGGGAATGTTAGCCGGCACAAAGGCACTGATGAATATCGGTACCAAGGGAGCTCTGGGCGGAGTGGTTGCCCTGACTCCGTGCTATGCGGCGCTGATGGCAGGGATTGACAAACTGGATGTATCACCGTATCTGACCGCATTCATTGCTGCAAATATCATGGCGCTGGTACTAGGGTCGGCATCTTCAGCCTGCGGTACCCTGACGCCAGCCATGCAGCCGGTATTTGAAGGCTGGTCTGCAGCCGGAGCTGCAGATATGGGCAATCTGCACCGAATGGTAGTGATGGGATCAATTGGTCTGGATTCTCTGCCACATAACGGAACCATCCTGGCCACATGCGAGATGTTTAGGACCACAATGAAAAAATCATACGGACCTGTATTCGTTACCTGTGTCCTGATGCCGATTTTAACGGGCTTAGTGATAGCGTTGCCGTTAGCAATGGCAGGTCTGAAATAGAAATCAGGATGAAATATAAGGAGGAAAGAAGCAATGAGTAAAGAGAAAGTTGGATTTATCGGCTTGGGAACCATGGGTTTTGCCATGTGCTACGGCCTTTATAAAAAAGGGTTTTCTATGGTGTTGCCCACCTACCGCCGTGAGGTTGACCAGAGCGGCAGCTTTATTCCGCTGGCACCGGACAAAGAGACAAAGACCGCCCTCTATGACGAGATGCTGGCCAATGGATGTGAGGGGGCAGTGAACTCCGCAGAGCTTTTCAAAAAGAGTGATTATATACTGATCAGCATGCCTACATCCAAACAGGTGGAGATGAATGTTATGGGAGAAGAGGGGATCCTTGAGAATGCCCGCCCCGGCACAGTCGTAATTGACCTTACCAGTGCGGATGCGGTCAGCACCAGAAAACTAAGCGCCCTGTTGGGGGAAAAGGGTATCGAAATGCTGGATGCGCCTATCAGCGGAGGCCAGGCAGGGGCTATCAACCAGACACTATCCGTTATGGTCGGAGGAAAAAAAGAAATTTATGAAAAGTCCCGCCATATTTTGGAAACCATTGGAAAGCCGGAGAAGGTCATCTATGTGGGACCAAGCGGTGCAGGCGATACCATAAAGAGTGTAAATAATTTCCTGTCCTGTGCCTGCCTTCTGGCGACGACCGAGGGTGTGATGGTTGCCGCAAAAGCGGGAATCGATCCCAAAACAGCCATTCAGGTAATTGGGTCCAGTGGGGGATCATCCAATGCCTCGCTTTATAAATACCCGAATTTGATTTTTACTGGTCAGGGGATGAATATGCCAGTGGATCTGATGTGGAAGGATATTGCGCTCTATGTGGCAGCTGCGAAGGACGGAAAAGTTCCGGCATTTATCGGCAACACAGTAAATCAACTGTTTGGGCTTCCTTCGGTAGAGGGCAAGGGCAGTATGGACTTTGTGGAAGTGGTTCGGATGTATGAGCAGTGGTGTGGGATACCGGTAATTGGCATAAATGAGGAGGAAAAATAACATGGGTAACTCAAAAACAGCGAACCGTGCGCTGGTAGTGGCAATCCTGCTTAATCTGGCCTGTGGTTTTCAATATTGTTGGAGCCTTCTGGGACAGTCCATCATCTCAGAATATGGCTGGACGGCAACCCAAGCAGCGCTTCCCTATACTGTACTTACCATTGTGACCTCTGTTTGGGCCATCTTTGCAGGGAGGCTGGGTGAATATGTAGCGCCGAAAGCGACAATAGCCTTTGGAGGCCTGTGCATGGGACTTGGCCTGATTATAAGCAGCAGGACAACATCACCGGTCATCATGGTCCTTTCTGTGGGTGGTTTCCTTGGTCTGGCATCAACATCAATTACGTCGAATACCTCACCGAATGCCATGAAGTGGTTTCCGGCGAGCAAAAAAGGTCTGATTGTAGGCGCTGTTACCATGGGGATGGGCCTTTCTTCCCTGTATATGGCGCCTGTTATCAACAGCTTACTGGCAGGAGTCGGATTAAGCAATACGTTCCTCTATATGGGTATTGCTGCAATTATCATTATCTGTGGTCTGGCGATACTTTTCCCGACACCGCCTTCCACACAGGAGCTGATTGACAGACGGAAGGCCGAACGGCAGGGAAAAGTGATACAAAAGAGTGCAGAGGAAATGGAAGAAGAAAAAACAGCGGCGCGAAAAATGGAGGAAGAAGACGCCGGAACCATTTACCAGAATAAAGTCATGCCCAATATGGCGCTTAGAACAAAGGAATTCTGGGCAATTTTCTTTATCTATATTGCGTGCTGGATGCCGGGACAGATGATTACTTCATCGGTTGCCAATATCTGCAGAGTACAGGCAAACTGGCAGGATGGATTTATTGCAGTTATGGCTATGGCAATTGGAAACGGTGCAGGAAGATTGTGTTCAGCCGGACTGTCGGACCGTCTCGGAGTGGTAAAGACATACCGGATGTTATTTGCAGTCCAGGCAGTTAACCTGCTGCTGTTTTCCATTTACCGCTCTCCGGTACTTATGTTTATCGGAGTGGTAATTCTGGGTTTCTGTGTCGGCTCCGGGGTTCCGCTGCAAATTGCGTTGACGGCTCAGGTATATGGCCGGAAATTTTTGGGAAGCATCAGCGGAATGATTCAGCCGGCATTTGGAATCGCCGGATTTGTAGGCCCGGTACTGGCTGGCCGGATTTTGGATACGACAGGAAGCTATCATCTTTCGTATCTGTTTAATGCAGTTGTAATGGTGGTTGGTATTGGACTTACCTTTATCATAAGGGAAAAGAAAAGCATAGCAAAATAGAGATAATAAAGAAAAAGGAGGATTTACTTATGAGACAGTATTTATTGGAGGGAAAGACCGCAATCGTTACAGGAGCCAGCTATGGGATCGGTTATGCAATTGCAGAGCTGTATGTGCAGGAGGGAGCAAATGTGGTCATGACGGCCAGAGGACAGGACAGTCTGGATAAGGCTGTAGAGAAAATCCGTGAAAAGGCACAACATGGAAATAGGGTCATTGGGATTGCCGGGGATGTTGCTTCCACAGAAGTTGCAAAGATGACAATTGAAAAGACCGTATCAGAATTTGGAAAGGTAGATATTCTGGTAAATAATGCCGGGGTAGGGGAACAGTGGAGGATTGACACAATACCGGATGATATTGTAGATCGAACCATTGCAGTCAATTTCCGTGGGCCGGTTGTGTGGACAAGAGAGGTTCTTCAGTATATGCTTCCACAGAAAAGCGGATCTATTATCAATGTTTCTTCTGTGAATGGAGTCAGACCTATGTGCGGTTCCGTCTACGCTTCCACTAAGGGAGGCGTAAATATACTGACGAAGAATACAGCAATCCGTTGCGTGGGGACCGGGGTAAGATGCAACTCCCTTTGTCCAGGTTATACCATCACTCCCATGTCCCAGACCCAGGAAAAGGGTGCTGGACTGGCGCCGGCAGGAAAGGATATGCTTCCGATCCTGCATACAAGAACCGTAAGAGAAAGCGATACCATGCATGTGGCCTGTCAGCCCGAGGATCAGGCGAACCTGGCGCTGTTCCTGGCAAGCGATTTATCAAAGGCGATACAGGGACAGATCATTACCGTTGATAACGGCGCTTATCTGTAAAGCAACATGGATTGGGGCTGCTGTGGCATGGTTACGGCGGCTCTGAATGAAAATGGAGGATGCCATGCAGAAACGAGGGGAGAATGTCAAGATATAAAGCGTCCATGTCGCTGAAGAAGGAGCAGATTGACCGGTTATACCAGGGAAGTATTGATATGCATGTCCATGTGGCGCCGGACCCTGACTGGGACCGCCGATTAGATACCTATGAAACGGCACAGGCTGCGGAAGCCGGGGGAATGCGGGCTTTCGTGGCAAAGAGTTTCTATTATCCGACCACTACAGAAGCACGGATTGTTACAAACAGGATGGAGCAGGTGCAGGCTGTGGGCAGTGTGACCATCGGTTACGGAACCACCGGCGGTCTGGAGTATGCGGCGGAAACAATCGAACATCATGCAAAAATTGGATGTAAGGTGGTCTGGTTTCCGGCTTTTGATGCCATGCACTGCCGAAAAGGGATCGGCAGAGAGGGAGGCATCCAGATTTTGGATGAGCATGGTGAACTAAAGCAGGAAGCCAGAGATGTGCTTGAGGTTGTCCGGGATTATGGAATGACGGTATGTAAAGGGCATATGTCTTATCCGGAGACTGAGGCGCTGTTTATAGAGGCGGCCAATATGGGAATTTCCAAAATGGTGGATACACATCCTCTTTCGGATTCCTGGGGGCTGTTTACCCGGGAGCAGATCCTCCGCCTTTCGTCACTCGGCGCATATACGGAAATTGTATTCGGAAACCTGATGCCCCGGCTGGGAGCGATGGACCCAGCGGACTATGTGGATCTGGTCCATGAAATCGGGGCCGAGAAAATGATTATGAGTACAGATCTGGCTCAGTGTATGGACCCGACTCCAGCGGAGGGCATGCGGTTCTTTATAGGAACCATGTTACAGTTTGGATGTACTGACGAGGAAGTGGAGCGGATGGTAAAGCGGAATCCCTCCAGATTGTTGGAAATTTGAGTGTTTTATTAAAAGATGAGAGGTAAAGGTATGAGTAAAAAATATGAAGAGCTGGCCCGCGATATTATCAAAGGGGTCGGAGGCGGGGAAAACGTCAATAATGTATATCACTGCCAGACCAGACTGAGATTTACACTGGCAGATGAAAGCAAGGCGGAGAAAGATGTGCTGGAACAACTGGAAGGCGTCGCAAAGGTCATGATAAGCAGTGGTGTGTTCCAGGTGGTGATTGGAACACATGTGGCTGAAGTATTTGAGGAGATTGAAAAACTGGTGAAGCCCGTGGCTCAGGGAGAGAGTACAGAACCGGATGAAAAGAAAGGAATTGTCGGAACTTTCATTGACTTTATATCAGGAAGCTTCATGCCGATTATACCAGCTCTATCCGGAGCCGGTATGGTAAAAGCAGTGCTGGCGCTTTTGATGGTGTTTAAGCTGATTTCAGCGGAATCGCAGACCTATTATATCCTGAATTTCTTTTCGGATGCTGCGTTTTACTTCCTGCCCATCCTGCTGGCGTATACATCAGCACAGAAGCTGCGTTGCAATCCAATTTTGGCTGCAACTGTTGCAGGCATTATGATGCATCCTAACTGGATGGGCCTGGTAGCAGCAGGTGAACCAGTTCTGCTCTTTGGAGTGGTACCGTTTACGCTTGCATCTTACACGGCAACGGTCATTCCGATTCTGATTGTTGTGTTTGTGCAGTCTTATGTTGAGAAATTTTTAAATAAAAAAATACCTTCTTCCGTGAGGATTGTATTTGTCCCGCTTTTAGTATTCCTGATCATGGGTACTCTTGCCATGTCCGTGCTGGGACCGATTGGAACCTTCGTGGGCGGTTATCTTGCAATGCTGTTTGATTTCCTGAGCACCAATGCAAGCTGGGCTCCGGCCGTACTGGTGGGCGGCCTGCTGCCAATCATGGTAATGTTTGGCTTACATACGGCTGTGGGACCTCTGGGGGCAATGCAGATGGCAGAGCTGGGATTTGACAGCATCTTCGGACCGGGATGCGTATGCTCCAATATCGCTCAGGCTACCTCGGCGCTGGTGGTAAGCCTCCGTACAAAAGACAAAAAATTCAAGCAGATTGCAACCTCCGGTTCAATCACGGCATTTATGGGGATTACGGAGCCGGCGTTATACGGTGTGAACCTGCCAAAAAAATATCCGTTGGTGGCTTCTATGATTGGCGGCGGCCTGGGTGGTCTGTACGCAGGACTTACCCATACGCACCGGTTTGCCACCGGGTCATCCGGATTACCGGCAGTGCTTTTATATATTGGCGATAATACCATGACATATTTTTACAATATCATTATTGCTCTTATAATTACGATTGTGGTTACGGCTGTGGTGACCTATGTGTTGAGCTTAAAATTTGAAAAAACGGAGGCGGAGGGTGCCGCTTTGGAAGAAACACCGATTGAGGCGGCGCCGGTTCAGAGCAGCAGTTGTGAAGTATACAGCCCGATGAAAGGCCGGATACTGCCCTTGTCAAAAGCAAAAGACGAGGTATTTGCTTCTGAAGTTTTAGGTAAGGGAGTTGTGATTGAGGCGGAGGACGGCCAGGTAGTGGCTCCGTTTAACGGTACGGTGGCGACGCTGTTCCCAACGAAGCATGCCGTTGGTATTGTTTCAGAGGATGGAGCCGAGATTCTGATCCATATTGGGATCGATACGGTTCAGCTTAACGGGGAATGTTTTGAATCCTATGTGGAACAGGGCGAAAAGGTTAAACAGGGCCAGCTGCTGGTCTCTGCAGATTTAAAAGCAATCAGTGAAAAAGGATATTGTACGCAGATTCCGGTCATCATCACCAATACCCCGCAGTATTCTACTATTCGGACCGAAGAAAAGGAGCAGGCGGATTTTGGGGATGTGATCATGACATTAGAAAAGTAGGAGGCTGTTTATGGCATTAAGAAAAGACTTTTTATGGGGAGGTGCAACTGCTGCCAATCAATGTGAAGGCGGATATGATCAGGGCGGCAGAGGACTGTCCAATGTAGATGTGATTCCGACCGGGAGAGATCGGAAGGCCATCAGCGCCGGGAAGATGAAAATGCTGGATTTTGACGAAGAACATTTTTATCCGGCAAAAGAATCCATTGATATGTATCATCACTATAAAGAAGATATTGCACTTCTGGCAGAGATGGGAATCAAATGTTTTCGCATGTCGATTTCCTGGTCCAGAATCTTCCCGAACGGTGATGATGAAATGCCGAATGAAGAAGGGCTGCAGTTTTATGAAGATATTTTCCGGGAGTTGAAAAAATATCAGATTGAGCCTCTGGTCACGTTAGCTCATTTTGATGTGCCGATGCATTTGGTGAAAGAATACGGTTCCTGGAGAAACCGGAAAATGGTTGATTTCTATAAGAACTATGTGAATGTGGTACTAAAACGCTATCGGGACTATGTGAAATACTGGCTGACTTTTAACGAAATTAATATGCTGCTTCATGCATCATTTATGGGGGCCGGAATCTGCTTTGAAGAAGGAGAAAATGAGCTGCAGGTGAAATACCAGGCTGCTCATAATCAGTTGGTAGCAAGCGCTCTTGCCACCGGGATTGCCCATGAGATTAACCCCGATAATATGGTGGGGTGCATGCTCGCAGGCGGAAACAATTATCCTTATTCCTGCCGCCCGGAAGACTACTATAAGGCAATCACTCAAGATAGGGAAGGATATTTCTTTATTGATGTCCAATCCAGAGGGTATTATCCGTCTTATGCGTTAAAGAAGTTTGAACGGGAAAATATTCGGATTCAAATGGAACCAGATGATCTGGAAATCCTGAAGAAAAACACGGTTGACTTTATTTCGTTCTCATACTATTCCTCCCGAGTGGTGGCGACAGATCCGGGAGCGGGTCAGGAGACGGCAGGAAATATATATGGGTCTATTAAGAATCCATATTTGAAATCCAGCGAATGGGGATGGCAGATTGATCCACTGGGGCTGCGTAACTCCCTTAATATGTTATATGACCGCTATCAGAAGCCGCTGTTTATTGTTGAAAATGGTCTGGGGGCCAAGGATATACCAGATGAGAATGGATATGTGGAAGATGATTACCGGATTGATTATATCCGGGAGCATATTAAGGCATTTAAGGCTGCGGTGGAGGTGGATGGGGTCGATCTTTTGGGGTATACGACCTGGGGCTGCATTGACCTGGTTGCGGCCAGCACGGGGCAGATGTCGAAACGATATGGTTTTGTCTACGTGGATTTGGATGACGCAGGAAACGGAACCAGAAAGCGCAGCAAGAAGAAATCATTTGGCTGGTATAAAGAAGTGATTGCCTCTAATGGGGAGAACCTGGGGTAAACTAAATTTGTGGAAACTGGTATAGCGGGTGCGGGAATTATTTCACACCCGCTATTATAAACTAGATTATGCAACTTGGGTAAAAAGATAAGCCTCTTGACAGAAACTTATCTCATTGTTTTTTTTACTTGATTTACAAATTTCTCCACAGTTTCAGAAGGGTTTGGGGCATACAATAGTCCATATGGAGAACTGTATTCCCACTCAACAGGAATGCTAACTAATGCTGGATGGATATCCTGCCAGCACTCCAAAATAAGAAGAACTTTATTTGTTTCTACACAACGATTGAAGACAGAAATATCATAAAAATGTGGTGTATCTTCAATCTGTATGGCAGGATGATTTTGACTCAAATCTTCTCGAATAATATCATTCGTTTCTGAATCCCCCTTTTTTACCATCATCAAAGTTTCCCCATGCAAATCTGTAAGTTTTAAAACTTTTTTATGGGCTAAATGATGCTCTCTCGAAACAGCACACATTTTTTTATAGCGACCAAGTGGAAGCATATTGCATTGATTTAGCCAGAGTTTGGAATCACAGACAGCAAGCAGGAAATCAAATTTTTCTCCCAACTGTCCGATTTCAGAGAGAATTCCTTCGTGGTTATCTTCAAAGGGTACAAGATGCAATTTGTAATCAGGAAATTCCGGGCTAACACGATACCACAGATCCATGAACGGCTTTGCCGGATTTAACATGGAAGTGCCGACACGGAAAGTTGTATCATTTGTATTCATGGCTTTTCGTGCATTTTCGATAGAGCGTTTGGAATAGTCAAATAAAAATTTCGCGTCTTTATAAATACAATCCCCAGCAGGCGTTAACTGTACGCCATGCGGGGTACGTATTAAAAGCTTCAAATTTAGATGTTTTTCTAAAGAATTGATTTGTTTCATAACAGCGGTGGAAGAGATAAAAAGTTTTTCTGCGGCTTTCGTAAAACTACCGCAATCTGCAACACACACAAATGCCGTCAAGTACGGGTTAAACATAATGTACTCTCCTGTCGTTTTGCATAAACTATAAGTTAATACAATGGTAACATACCGGAGATTCCATGTCAAGAGAATTTCGGCTATAATGAGATTTGAGAAAAGGAAGGAGGAGTAAATATGGCTTGTTTAATTGCCTATTTTTCTCGTAAAAATCAAAATTATGTAAACGGTACAATCCGGGATCTCAAAATTGGGAATACAGAAATTGCTGCTTGTATGATTCAAAAGTTTACAGAAGGAGATTTATTTAAAATAGAGCCTATTCAGGAATACTCCAAAGATTATAACGTGTGTATCGCACAGGCTCAGGCAGATCAACGCCGGGGCGCCAGACCAGAATTAAAAAGATATCCTGAAAGTATAGATACCTATGACATAATCTATCTTGGTTATCCAAATTATTGGAGTACATTGCCAATGCCGGTTTTTACCTTTCTGGAACATTTTGATTTTTCCGGGAAGATAATTCGTCCTTTTTGCACTCATGAAGGCAGTGGTATGGGAGCCAGCGAAAAAGATATTCAACGAATCTGCAGTGGTGCTAGATTGGAAAAGAGTCTGGCAATTCATGGGGGCAGTGTAGCAAACGCTGAGCCGGAGATTTTGGCGTGGCTCAAACAGTTTAGTAAAAATGGCAGCATTGCCTAAATATTGAAAGGAGATCGCAATGATGATTTTTGAAGAAACTTATACTCTTTTAAACGGTGTGACAATCCCAAAGCTGGGCTTGGGGACTTGGTTTATCTCGGATGATATAGTGGCCGATGCTGTACGAGAGGCTGTGAAAATAGGATACCGCCATATTGATACCGCACAGGCTTATGAGAATGAGAGGGGCGTTGGTGAAGGTATCCGTACCTGTGGTATTTCACGGAAAGAACTGTTTGTAACCACAAAACTGGCCGCTGAAGCTAAAACCTATGAGGAGGCTGCTGCTGCAGTTAACGGTTCTTTGGAGAAGCTGGGGCTTGACTACATTGACCTCATGCTGATTCACAGCCCTCAGCCGTGGGCAGATTTCCGGGGTGGGGATTATTCACAGGGAAACCGAGAGGCGTGGAGGGCGCTGGAAGATGCCTACAAAGCCGGAAAACTTCGAGCAATCGGCGTATCCAATTTTAAGGAAGCGGATATTGAAAATATTATTTCGTCCTGCACAGTAAAACCTATGGTAAACCAGTTGTTAGTACATATCGGTAATACGCCTGCCGAACTGATGGAATATTGCCATACAAACAATATTTTGGTAGAAGCTTATTCTCCGGTGGCACATGGGGAAATCCTGAAAAGTGAAGAAGTAAAGAAAATGGCAGAAAAGTATCAGGTAACGATTCCGCAGCTCTGCCTCCGCTATGATTTGCAGTTAGGTGCATTACCTCTTCCCAAAACAGCAAATCCGGAACATATGCAGGACAATGCAAATGTGGATTTTATCATTTCAGAGCAGGATATGGAAGTATTAAAAAACATGAAGCCATTAAAAGATTATGGCGAGTTCAGTGCTTTCCCGGTGTTCAGCGGAAAGTAGGTCTGAAACGAAGGTGGAATAACAACTATGAGCAAAAAAGTAATCATTTTAGAAGGAAGCCCCCGTATAGGAGGAAATACAGACTTGCTGGCAGAGGCGTTTTTACAGGGAGCTGTCGAAGCCGGACATACCGGTGAGAAAATCGCGCTGGCATGGAAAAACATTCATCCATGCCTTGGCTGTGATTATTGCCGGAACAGCGGAAAAAACGAGTGTGTTTACACTGATAGAGACGATTTTGAAGAAATTATCCAAAAGGTAATTGCGGCTGATGTGCTGGTGCTTGCCTCCCCGGTCTATTTTTACAGCTTCACGGCACAGATGAAAACGGCCATTGACCGGTTTTATGCGAGAGAATTTGAGGTCAAGGATAAAACCGCCTATCTCATTACGGCAGGAGCCGCACCCACAGAGGACTATATGGAAACCATGACATCCTGTTTCCGTGATTTCCTGGCTTGCTTTGAGAACTTAAAAGAAGGCGGCATACTCAAAGCCTGCGGCGTAGGCGCAAAGGGCGATGTAAACAGCACTCCGTATCTGGAGCAGGCAAGACAGATGGGCAAGGCTCTGTAAGGGGGAAACATGGACGATTTTATTTATTATAATCCCGTTAAATTGTTTTGCGGTGAAAGCAAACGGGATGAGGTTATCAAACAAATCAAGGAATATGGAAACCGTGTTCTCCTGATATTGGGAGGCGAAAGTTTCGTTAAGAATGGTCATTACGAACCCTTTGCCGATGCGTTGGATCAGGCTGGTCTGATTCGATACGAAATGAAAGGAAACCGGAAACCTTCTTTGAAGGCAGTGAGGGAAGGCATTAAGCTATGCCGGAAGGAGCATATTGATGTTGTTCTGGGAATTGGCGGCGGAGCCTGCATGGATATTGCAAAAACGATTGCATTCGGTGTCAGCCAGCCTGCCGATATCTGGGAATATCTGACCTATGCTCAGTCACCGGATGCGAAGGAGGCACTGCCTGTTGGTACGATACCCACCTTTCCCTCCTCCGGTTCCGATATGAATGGTTCGACACAGATTACCAACGAGGAAACAGGGGAACAGGCCGGTCTTTCCGAGGTGTATCCCCGGTTTGCATGGCTGAACCCCGCTTATGTCATGTCCCTGCCCGTTCCGGCTATGGTGGAGGGACAATTGACCGCATTTGTTCAGGTGTCTATGGCATATCTGGGACTTGAGCGTTCCGAACTGGCGGAAAGTGCCGCACTGCTTTTAATGAACACCATTCGTACCAACTTAAAGAAGCTGGTTCAAAACCCGAATGACCGGGAAGTGCGGACGAATCTGATGATTTCCAGTGCGCTCAATGTTAGCGGGCTTACCTTTATGGGAAAGAGCGGGGATTGGAGTATGTATCCGATCCAGAGCATCCTTCAAAATTACTGCGGCGTTGGTTATAAGCACGCCATCACGGTTTTGTTCCCTTATTGGGTAAAACATATTTATCAGGGACAGCAGGTGGTAAAAGATTACTTCCAAAATGTGTTTGGCATTGATACCGCAGAGAGCAGGGACGAAAAAATTTTGGAGGACGGCATAAACGCACTGTTTGCGCTGTATCGTTCCTTCGACTTTCCTACTTATCTGAATGAGGTTGCATATCGGGACGAAAATCTGGCAGAGCTTCGTGAAATGATTGCACTGGTTGGCGAGCAGCCCTCCATCTATACAACTTTCACGGTGGAAAAAATCGAAGCAATGCTGCTGGAAGCCATTCGCGGAAATGTCCCTCAAAACTAATGTGACGCAAGATGGGAGGTAATGTAATGAAAAAAGAAGTTATGCTCTGGACGGGAGCCGGACAGATTGGCATGGCAATTGCCCGCAGAATGGGCTACGGGATGAAAATTATGGTAGGCGATAAGGAAATAGGAAATGCTCGTGCCATTGTTAAAATCATGAATGACGCGGGTTTTGATGCAGAGCCAATGGAAATGGATTTATCCTCCCATGAGTCTATTTTGAGTTTCATAACGAAAGCTCAGGAATATGGCGAAATCAAAATGCTTGTGAATGCGGCGGGTGTTTCACCAAGTCAGGCGCCCATTGAAGTCATTTTGAAGGTTGATCTCTACGGCACTGCTGTGCTGTTGGAAGAAGTGGGTAAGATCATCGCTCCCGGAGGTGTGGGCGTTACCATTTCCAGTCAGTCAGGATATCGTATGCCCGCCCTGACACCGGAGGAAGATGAACTGCTGGCCTGCACTCCTGCGGAGGAACTGCTCTCCCTGCCACTGCTTCAGCCGAAACACATTCGGGACACACTCCATGCCTATCAACTGGCCAAGCGGTGCAATGTGAAGCGAGTGATGGCGGAGGCGGTCAAATGGGGGCAGCGGGGAGCCAGACTCAACTCCATTTCCCCCGGCATTATCGTAACGCCGCTGGCGATTGACGAGTTCAACGGTCCGCGTGGCGATTTTTATAAAAATATGTTTGCCAAGTGTCCTGCTGGCCGCCCTGGTACTGCCGATGAGGTGGCAAACGTAGCGGAACTGCTGATGAGCGACAGAGGGGCTTTCATCACGGGTGCAGATTTTCTGATAGACGGTGGAGCCACAGCCTCATATTTTTATGGTTCGTTGAAACCACAAGAAACGGTTTGAAAGGAGTTATTACAATGAATAGACCTTATATTTTTTGCCACATGATGATCTCTCTGGATGGGAAAATCATGGGGACTTTTATGGAAACACCAGAGGGAGAAACAGCAGGAAATGTCTTTTATAACATTTCTTTTGGAAGCAATCCCTATTATAAACATCAGGGGTGGCTCTCCGGCAGAGTTACCACGGATGACAACTTTACCTTTTACGAAAAGCCGGATCTGGACGAAAATGCGGAAACTGTGCCGGAGGGTGACTTTGTAGCCCAGCCGGATGCTGGGATGTACTATGTGTCGGTTGATCCTTCCGGTAAACTTGGATGGAAAAACTGCAACCTGACGTACATTGATACCCATGCTCATGTTCTGGAAGTGCTGACGGGCAAGGCCAGCAACGCTTATAGGGCGTTTCTGCGTAAGCTGGGTATTTCCTATATCATTGCAGGAGAGGATTCTCTGGACTATGCCCTTGCGATGGAAAAGCTGAAAACCTTATTCGGCATTGAAACATTGATGCTGGGCGGAGGCGGCGTGTTGAACTGGTCGTTTATTCAGGCGGGAATGTGCGATGAGATCAGCGTTGTGATTGCACCGGCAGCGGATGGCTCATCTGATACTCCGGCACTTTTTGCTACAAGGGGTGGACTTGCAGAAGATAGGCCCGTTGGATTTGAACTGCAGGATGCCGAGGTTAAGGATGGAGGCAGCGTGTGGCTGCGTTATATTGTGAAATCAGGAAAATAAAAAACAGGAGGAAAATGTCATGGAATATGCAACTTTAAAAAATGGAGTCAAAATGCCGATGGAAGGCTTTGGCGTATTTCAGGTGCCGGAGGCAGATATATGTGAACGGGCTGTTTTAGATGCGATTGGAACAGGGTATCGCCTGATCGACACAGCCGCGGCATATTTTAACGAGGAAGCAGTTGGTGCGGCAATCAAAAAGAGCGGCGTTCCCCGTGAAGAACTGTTTATTACCACAAAATTATGGATTCAAGATGCCGGATATGAGAATGCAAAAAAAGCATTCCAGACTTCATTGGATAAGCTGGGGCTGGACTATCTGGATTTGTACCTGATTCATCAGCCGATGAGCGACTATTACGGTTCATGGCGTGCGATGGAAGAACTCTATGAAGCTGGAAAAATTAGAGCGATTGGTGTCTGCAACTTCTATCCGGAGCGTTTGGCAGATCTTTGTGTGAACGCAAGAATCAAGCCTATGGTAAATCAGGTGGAGCTGCATCCGTTTTTCGCACAGGACAGCGCTTTAGAAACCATGAAGGAATTTGAGGTTCAGCCGGAGGCATGGGGACCTCTCGCGGAAGGAAAGCATGGTATTTTTACCAATGAAAAGCTGACTGCCATTGCAGAAAAATACGGAAAGAGTGTGGCGCAGGTGGTATTGCGCTGGAACGTCCAGAGAGGTGTCATCGTTATTCCGAAATCCACGCACAAAGAGCGTATTGAAGAAAACTTAAATATCTGGGATTTTACACTGAGCGAGGAAGAAATGTCTGCAATCGGCGGCCTTGATCTGGGACACAGCGAAATTATCGACCACAGTGCAGCCGAAACAGCCAAATGGCTCAATGGCTGGAAGATCCATGACTGATCAATACATTGAAATTGTCGGGGCATCCGAAAATAACCTTAAACAGGTGAGTGTCCGTATTCCAAAAGAAAAGCTGGTGGTATTGGCAGGCGTATCAGGGTCAGGGAAAAGTTCCCTGGCCTTTGATACAATCGCAGCGGAAAGCAGCCGCCAGTGGCAGGCATCCTACCCTGCCTATCTGCGTAACCGAATGCCTCGTTATGAGCGGCCGGAAGTAGATTCTATTCAAAATTTGACGCCGGTTGTGATTGTGGATCAAAAGCCGATTGGCGGGAACGCCCGGTCCACCGTAGGTACGGCAACAGATATAGCCCCACTCATCCGGCTTTTATTTTCCCGTGTAGGTGTTCCAAGTGCCGGTGGTGCCACAACGTATTCTTTTAATCATCCGCTGGGAATGTGTCCGGACTGCAGCGGACTGGGTGAACAGATGCAGTTAGACGAAGATGCGTTTTTTGATATGGATAAAAGCATTCGGGAAGGAGCAATCCGTTTCTCATTGTTCTTCGATGGCAGTTGGCAGGGCTGGCTTTATCGGGAGTGCCCTCTCCTTGATGCAGATAAAAAGCTAAAAAATTTTTCAGAGGAAGAACAAAATATCCTTCGCTATGGTCCGGTGCAACCCTTGAAAATGCCGTTTACCAGCAATCAGACAGGTTCCGTTTCCATGCTGGAATATGAAGGTGTTATCCCCCGCTTTAAGCGTTTGTACTTAAACCGTGATGTTTCCAGATTAAACCGCAAGGTGCAGGATGAACTCAATCGCTTTTTAACAAAAGGTGCCTGTCCGACCTGCAAGGGAACCGGATTAAATCCAAAGGCGCTTGCATCGAAGATTAACGGATATAATATTGCGGATTTTTATGATATGCAAGTCAGCGAATTGCTTCCGATACTGGGGGAAATTCACAATCCAGTTGGTAGTTCTATTGCACATCAAATTGAAAACAGCCTCAACAGTATGATCGAGGTTGGTCTTGGGTATCTGAGTCTTTCTCGCCGGACGGATACACTTTCTGGCGGTGAGGCGCAAAGGCTTAAAATGGTACGCCATTTAGGAAGCAGTTTGAGTAACCTAACATACATTTTTGATGAACCGACAGCAGGATTACATCCATCGGATGCGGAGCAAATTGGAAAGCTGCTACTTCGCCTGCGGAATCGTCATAACACGGTTCTTGTGGTGGAGCATAGCCGCCAAATGATGGAACTGGCAGACGAGATCATTGAACTTGGTACGGATGCGGGGGCAGATGGCGGTAAGATTGTTTTTCAGGGCAGTTTATCCGAGCTGAAAAAAGCGGACACTTATACCGCCAATCTGTGGCGGGATTCGCTGGCGGTCAATACACAGCCGGAAAGCTGGAAAGAAGCATTTGAAATCACGGGTGCGACACTACATAACCTGAAAAATGTTTCTGTCAGAATCCCTAAAGGTGTTTTGACAGCGGTGTGCGGCGTGGCAGGCTCCGGGAAAAGCAGCCTGATCCGTCAGGAACTTGTTTCAAGATACCCGGACGCTATTGTAATCGACCAGAAAGCGATTGGTATCTCCTCCCGTTCCACGCCTGCCAGCTATACGGGTGTGTTGGATGAAATCCGAAAACTGTTTGCCAAAGAAAACGGAGTCAGTCCACAATGGTTCAGCTTCAATTCTAAGGGAGCTTGCCCGGTTTGTAAGGGAAAAGGAGAAATCACACCGGATGTTGCATTTGCAGACCCGGTGGCTATCCTGTGTGAAGAATGCCGGGGACATCGCTATAATGCAGAAGCACTCTCTTACACATGGCATGGAAAGAATATAGAGGCCGTTATGGCGCTTACGGTTAATCAGGCATTGGAGTTTTTTCCACAGAAAAAGATACAGGAGCGATTAACCGCGCTCCGGGATGTAGGTCTTGGATATATGACTCTGGGGCAGTCTACCAGCTCTATGTCGGGCGGTGAGAATCAGCGGTTAAAATTGGCTGATGAATTGCACAAACAGGGACAGTTGTATGTGGTGGACGAACCATCTGCCGGTCTGCATGAACAGGATGCAAAGAAGCTCCTTGTACTCTTTAAGCGGCTGGTGGAGCAGGGAAATACCGTTGTTATGATTGAACATCGCCCCAGCCTGATTACATCGGCTGACTGGATTATAGAAATGGGGCCGGAAGGCGGCAACAAAGGTGGAAAGATTTTGTTTGAAGGTACGCCGGAAGATTTTATCCAATGTGAAGGTTCTTCTACGGCACAGTATGTCAGGAAGATGATACAGAAAAGAGAATCCAATGGATAGGTAACAAGAAATGATACTCAAAAAATTTCAGGAGGACTTTAACATGAACTTAGAAAAAATCAGTGTATTTCCAACAGGGGAAAAGAACGAAGCATTTGCAAAATATTTTGTTGGACAGAGCTACTTAAATATGCTCTCAACCCAGCAGGTGGTTATCGGTAATGTGACTTTTGAGCCGGGATGCCGTAATAACTGGCACATCCACCATGCCAAGAGCGGCGGCGGACAGATTTTACTCTGCACCGCAGGACGCGGCTATTATCAGGAGTGGGGAAAGCCTGCACAGGAGCTTCACCCCGGAGATGTAGTCAATATTCCGCCGGAGGTCAAGCATTGGCACGGTGCGGCTCCTGATAGCTGGTTTGCTCATTTGGCGGTAGAGGTTCCTGCTGAGAGTGCATCCAACGAGTGGCTGGAAGCAGTGTCCGATGAAGATTACAGTAAGTTAAAGTAGGCACCAGCATTGACTATATGGCGGTAATCATCGGATTGGCAAGTGTAACCATAGTCAGGCAGTGTGTGGGCGCGGATTGACTAATCAGGGTGATTTAGGAAGGAGGAAAATGATAAATGAAGAAAATTATGATGCTGGTTTTTGCATTACTGTTGATGTTTACAATGGGTGCGTGCAGTAGTAAAAATGGGAGTACACAAAGCAGTGTTTCCTCATCCACGGAATCCGTACAGATTGAAAGTGTGACGGAAAAAGAGAAATCTGTCGAAAACACAGCGGATGGTGCAGATACCAACGTGTTAATTGTCTATTACTCCTATTCGGGGAACACAAAAGGCATTGCAGAGCGTCTACAGAAGAAAACAGGCGGCGATCTGTTTGAACTTGTACCGGTGAAAGCCTATTCAGAGGATATGTATGAGGCATCCGACCGTGCCAAGGAGGAATTGGAGTCGGGTAAACTGCCGGAGCTTGTGGGAGAAATGCCCGATCTGTCTGGCTATGACATTGTTTTAGTCGGCGGCCCGGTATGGTCGGAGACACTTGCACCTCCGGTTGCAAGTTATCTGGCGGCAAATGATTTTGGAGGGAAAACCGTCGCACCTTTCTGGACTTATAACAATAATGAGGGTAACTATGAAACAGACATCCGCAGCCAAATAAGAAATGCCGAAATCAAAAACAGTCTTGGCCTATCTCATGTTTCTTCTTATGAAGAAGCAGATTTGAACAAGGAATTAAGCAACTGGCTGAACACGGTTGACGTAAAGCTGGCTGAAACAGCCGTACAGGAAGAAAATCGGATTGTCATTACGATTGGCGGGACAAAAATAGATGCGGTACTTAACGACAGCGAGGCGGCGCAGGAGTTTAAAACGATGCTCCCTGTTACACTTTCTATGACACGTATGGGAGAGCATGAGTATTATGGCGCTTTGGAGAAGCCGTTGACGCATAGGGAGGATTTACAGACTGGCTATACTGTGGGCGATCTGGCGTTCTGGACACCGGGCGACCTATTTGCGCTGTATTTTGACAAGCCGGAGAAAGCCCCGGAAGGATTGATGATCTTAGGACATATTATAAGCGATTTGTCGGTTTTTGATTCACTTGGAAATCCGGAAGAAGTTAATATTCAATTAGCAAAATAGAATGGAGGAAATGAAATGGCAAAACAGACAGCAGGGCGGGATACGCTGGGAGAATTTGCTCCCAAATTTGCAGAACTGAACGATGACGTATTATTCGGTCAGGTGTGGAGCCGGGAGCAGGAACTTTCCCTGCGTGACCGCAGTATTGTGACCGTGGTTTCCCTGATGGCACAGGGGCTGGTGGACAGCTCTTTTCAGTACCACTTGGAAACCGCAAAGAAGAATGGCGTTACTGCCGGGGAAATGGCAGAAATTTTGACTCACGCTGCATTTTATGCAGGCTGGCCCAAGGCGTGGGCAGCGTTTCGCATGGCAAAAGAAGTCTATGCCGACTGATGGAGGGAACCTATGAAAACACTAATTTTATTTTATTCCTATGGTGGAAATACCAGAAAAATAGCAGAGATGATTCAGCAGGAAACCGGCAGTGATCTGGAAGAAATTAAAACAGCTTTTCCGTATGAAGGCGATTATAATTCGGTTGTGAATCAGGGGCAGAGAGAGGTAAATTCCGGCTTTATGCCAGAGATTCTACCATTAAAAGCGGATATTACGACCTATGACCAAATTATTTTGGGAACTCCTGTCTGGTGGTACACGTTCGCTCCGGCGATGAAAACTTTTCTACATGAAAATGATTTGTCCGGCAAAACCATTTACCCCTTTGCCACCAATGGCGGATGGATCGGTCATACCTTTGCGGATTTCAAGAAGGCTTGCCCCAATTCCCGAGTTCGGGACGGATTGAATGTTCGCTTCGATGAGAACAGCTTGTGTACCACGCAAGATGAAATTGAAAGTTGGATCAAGACTATTGTTGTTGGATGAGCATTGTGAATCAAAGGAAATACAGGTAAAAAGTTTATACTGGTTCCATTTCAAAACCATTTGATTTATTTGCCTGTTGAGTTATACAGATGTTGTGAGCTATGTCAAGCGGACATCATTTGCGAGAAAGGAGGCGTACTCCGATGAAGAAAAAGGTGCTGATCATAGATGACGATCTGGCCGTCTGCAAAGAAATTAAATATGCGATACAAAGTGAAACGACAGATGCGTATTATGCCACTTCGGTGCGTGAGGGCTTCGAGCTGTTCACGAAGCAACACTTTTGTCTGGTTATTATGGATATCCTTCTGTCAGAAACGAATGGTGTAGAGTTGCTGCAGGCTATCCGGCAGGCAAAACCTGTGCCGATTCTTGTACTGTCTGCAAAAACAGATACAAGGGATAAAGTATCTGCTTTGAGAGCAGGAGCAAACGCTTACCTGCATAAGCCATATGAATTAGAAGAATGCCTTGCCCATGCCCAGTCGCTGATGGAACTCTATGCCGCTTTACATACGACAGAGAGTCGAAGTTATACACTGGCTTTTGGGATGGATTTAGTTATTGATCCGGTTCGCCATCAGGCAACCTTAAAGGGGGAGTCACTGAATCTGACGCGAAAAGAGTTTGAACTGCTGTTTACTCTTGCCAGCCATGCTGGACAGGTTCTGAGCCGGGAGCAGTTATACAGCCTTGTCTGGAATGAAAGCAATGGATATAACATAGATGAGTTGGTTAAGGCGCATATCAAGACTCTCCGCAGGAAACTGACACCTGCCGGAGCAGAGTACATCAAAAATGTGTGGGGAATTGGATATCAGTTCTCACCAGAAGATCAACAGTCGTAGCGTTTGCCGCGGCTGTTTTTTTCTGTCGAAATATCCCGATATTCTTCCCTGTTTTCTCCCGAATATTTCCCCAGGATTTCCCTTTTATAAGATATCATTTTTTTTGGCAAGCAGTACGCCCGCCAAAAAAAAACGGTATCTTGACGGGTGGTGTTTTCATGTCCATATAGTGACCCTTCAAGCTCCGTTTTGGAGTTTGGAGGGTTATTTTTATGCGCTGGAATTCCGACGCACCGCTGCTCATTCGTAGCAGCGACACTTAACCACAGATAAGAAAAACAGGCTGGATGGTGGCCAGCCAAAAAAATTGCAGTTCTGGAAATGGTCCAGTACGGTCTTAAAGACGAACTGACAGACCATGTAAGACACGAAAGAAAAAAGAACGCCCACAAAGGCATTACGCCAAAAGTGGACGTTCTTTTCTGTTCTAAAGAACCGGAAAGGCGATGCCGCAGCCCACCGCTTGTCCTTCGTTTTCAAACCCAAACGAAAATGAAGGAGGACAAGCCTATGGCAAAGCCATATCGAATTCCGGATTTCAGAAAACTGTATCCGGAGGCCAGCGAGGAAGTCATCGCTGTGCTTAGAACCACAGAAAGAAAAATGCAGTATCAGGAATATGACCTCAAGGCGGAGCAGACCGTCGTGGATCAGGAGAATCAAACCGTGAAGGTCATCCCCAGCCGTGAGGATTCCTATGAACGGCTGCTGGAGCAGGAAGTTCAGTTCCGTGAGGAAGCTGTCAGCACAGAGGATGTGGTGATACGGAACATGGAAATCCAGCAGCTACATAAAGCTCTTTCTCTTCTCTCTGAAGATGAGCGGTATTTGATGGAACAGCTCTATTTTGAGCAGCGGACCGAGAGGGAGCTGGCAGCGGAGTTTCAGCTTTCACAGAAAGCAGTCAATAAGCGCCGCCAGCGGATATTGGAGAAGCTGAGAAAAGAATTACAGAAAAATTTTTAAGAAATTTTGATTTTTTGGTTCTCAAACTTCTCTCCCAACGTGGAAGTAAGTGAGAGGGAATATTTCTCCCTCTGCTGTTCCTTGAAAAATACCGCCGTCAGGCGGTCATATCCAGCGATACAGATACGTTAGCTGTTCAGCCCGGAAGGGAAAAGCGACCCGGAGGATACGCCAGGACCACCTGCAGGAGATAAAACTTCTGTCAAAAACGATAGCATCGAAGGTGCCGAGCGGGAAATGTCCGTCCCAAAGCGGCTCATGGCAGGCCGCCTTGCAATGACCTGAACAGCCTATAATGATACTTCCGTCCAGTCACAGCCCCCTGAAGGGGATCACGCAATGAGGGCGGCTCCGGGAGAACCTCGGAGGGGTGAGAATCCCATGACGGCTTTTAGCCAGAGCCGGTCTGTAGCCGCTGCCCATAGGGTACCACACGGTACTCTGCTCCGGGAAGTAGTGTCAAATAGGAGCAGATGAAAATGAAGAACAAGTTTTATATTTTCATGTTAGAAACTACGGCGGCAGATATTTAAAAGCGAATCTGATCTGCCGCCGTCCTTGTGGCATGAAAGCCAAAAAAAGAAAAGGAGCAGAAACGATGGAACAGGAAACGTATGACATGGTCAAAAAAATTCTGGATACGGATGGAATGGGGTATGCATATCTGTACCCGCTGGATGGAGGGGTAAGACAAGAGTACCTGATTTCCACCACGCCGGAGAATCTGGCTAATTTTATAGGCAGCCATTTTGAAGATGCCCAGAAGATGGTGATAACGGATGTTCTGGACCGCCTGATTGTGGATACCGTCGGGGGATTCCTTGATACCTGCCCCAACCAGAAACTGTGCCAGGAGCTGATCGGGTATCTGGCGCCGATACAGATGGGGGATAAGGAACCGGGAGAAATCCTTGCCGTGGACAGAGCGGCATCGGAGGAATATTTTAGTGAAGAAGATCGAATGGTTACCATTATGGAACTTTTTATGGGATGAGGGAGGATTTTATGATGCAGATTAAGAAAGGGGATGTCTACTATGCAGATCTGACCCCGGTCATTGGATCAGAGCAGGGTGGAGTGCGTCCTGTGCTGATTATCCAGAACAACATTGGAAACCGTTATAGCCCTACCGTCATTGTGGCGGCCATAACCACTAGCCATTCCAAACATCCTCTTCCCACCCATGTGCGGCTGTCCGGTAATTACGGGCTTCGGCGGGATTCTATGGTGCTGCTGGAACAGGTACGGACCATTGACCGGTCCCGTCTTCGGGAATACATAGGACGGCTGGAACCGGAGGAACTGCAGTTTGTGGATCAGGCGCTGGCGGTCAGTCTCGGTATGGAGCAGACAGTGTCCGCATAGCAGATGTATGTAAATCTATAAGTCAGGAGGAAAAAGTATTGAATCAGGAAAAGAGAGCATGGGTCTACTGCCGCATTGATGCGCCGGAGGACACCCACGGAGCAATCAAGGAGCAGCGAAAACTTTTGATGGATTATGCCGACCAGATGGGTTTTCCTGTGGTCGGATGTTCGGAGGATCTGGCGTCCGGGATGGAGCTTAACCGTCCCGGACTGAAACGCGTCACGGAAGCGGCGCAGGCGGGAAACGTGGATGTACTGCTCGTTCAGAATATTTCCCGTATTGGCAGGGATACCTGCAGGGTAATGGAATATCTGGAGCAGCTTCGGCAGAGAGGCATTACTGTCTATTCCCCGATGGAGGGAAAACTGGATTTTTCATTCCAGCGGTTCATCGGAACGTGTCTGGGTGAAGGGAATAGCTGTCCCAGCTTATAGGAGGATTTGTATGGGAGCAAAAAAAGAAACGAGGGAAATGCAGTATAAACTGGCAGTAAAGCTGCTGGATCTGATGCTGAAAAACGGCTTTCTGCAGCCGGAGGAATATGAGAAAATCGATGCCTTAAACCGTGAATCTTTTTCGCCGGAGCTTTCCGAAGTATATGCGTAAAAACACTAGCTATCTGGAAAAAGGTGTGGTATTGTGTGGTGCTAACAGGAGAAGCCGATTCTCAGAAAGGAGAAAGACATGGGAAAGAAAATCACGAAAATTGAACCTGTCAGTCAGCGCCACACACAGGAAACAACCCCCATCATACGGGTATGCGCTTACTGCCGTGTCAGCACGGGAACCGCGGAGCAGAAGAACTCCTTCGAATCGCAGGTACAGTATTATACCCGCCTGATTGATGAAAAAGACGGCTGGGTATGCGTCGGCATTTACGCGGACGAAGCGCGGAGCGGGACGAAGGTAACGCACCGCGATGAATTCCAGAACATGATGCGGGACTGCAGGCTGGGAAAGATTGATCTGATCCTTACCAAGTCCGTTACCCGGTTTGCAAGAAACACTGTGGACAGCATCCGCGCCATCCGCCAGCTCAAAGAGCTTGGCATCGGCGTTTACTTTGAAAAGGAGCGGGTCAACACCCTGTCGGAAAAGAGCGAACAGCTATTAACAATTCTAAGCTCCATTGCGCAGGGAGAATCCGAGAGTATTTCAACCAATAATAAATGGGCAATCGTCCGCAGGTTCCAGAACGGAACCTATACGATAAGCGATCCGGCATACGGTTATGTAAACGATGAAAACGGAGAGCTGGTTATTCAGCCGGAAGAAGCAGCGGTTGTCCGGCGAATTTTTGAAGAATACCTGTCCGGGAAGGGTTCCTATGTGATCGCAAAGGAACTGCAGAAGGAGGGTATCCCCACCATAAGGAATGCAAAGCAATGGCAGGAAGGTGTGGTCAAAGGTATTTTGAAGAACCCAGTATATGAGGGGGACCTGCTTCTGCAGAAGTCCTATGCAACAGAGGGAGTTCCGTTTACAAGGAAAACCAATCGGGGAGAGCTGCCGCAGTACCTGATCACCGATAACCATGAGCCAATCATCACCAGAGAAGAAGCACAGGCAGTACGCCAGCTTTATGAATACCGCAGACAGAAACAGTGCAGGGATGATGTGGCTGTCTACCAGAACCGGTATGCATTCAGCAGCCGGATCATCTGCGGGGAATGCGGGGCTGCGTTCCGCAGACAGAAGATTTACATTGGGAAACCGTATGAAAAAATCCAGTGGAGCTGCCACCAGCACATCACGGATATTACAAAATGCAGGCAGAAGCCGATCAGGGAGGATGTCATCAGACAGACGTTCCTCACACTCTGGAACCGGCTGGCCAGCAATTACGAAGAAATCCTGCTTCCCCTGCTGGCAGTTTTAAAGGCGGTGCCGGGCGATCCGGCGCAGGAACAGGAAATCGGGGAACTGGAACAAAAAATACAGGAATTAAAGAAGCAGAGCCATATGTTGCGGAAAGTCCTTGCGGGCGGCGACATTGGCTCTGCTGTTTTTATAGAACAGCGTAACCGGATTGACGCAGAGCTGGAAGCGTCAAACCGCAGGCAACAGCGGCTCAAGGAGCAGAAAGTGTTTGAACAGGAAATCGCCCAGACAGAATACCTGCTGACGGTATTCCGAAACCGGCCAACTATTATAGAGGAATTTGACGAAGAACTTTTCCTGATGATTATTTCTCAGGTAACGGTTTATCCGGGACGGCTGGAATTTAAGCTGAAAAATGGTCTGGAACTGAACGAAACCTATGGAAAGGCGGTGGAGTAACCATGCAGCGACATATGCCACTTGGCTACCGGATTACAGACGGGAAAGCAGAAATCATACCTGAAACCGCACAGATGATAAAGAAAATTTTTGATGACTATTTAAACGGGGTTTCCACCTACCGGATCGCCAGAACCCTTACGGAGCAGGGTGTCTTAAATGCCAGCCATAAGCCCTCCTGGAATCATGGATCGGTAGGGAAGATTCTGGAGAACCAGAAATACAAGGGTGACGATTTCTATCCCCCGCTGATTGACGCAGGGATTTTTGAGCAGGTGCAAAAGCGCCGCAGGGAAAAGGCAGAGAGTCTTGGCCGTATCGCGCAGCTGAACAGCTACGCCAACAAAAGCCTGTTTGGCGAGGTCATGGTCTGCGGAATCTGCGGCCAGCCCTACCGGAAATATGTGGAACACTGTAACCAGCCGGGAGAAACCGTGCGCTGGAAGTGCAAGCATTACATCAAAGGGAACCGGGTGCGCTGCCGCAACATTTTCCTGAAAGAAGAACAGATAGAAAATGCGTTCCTTGCGGCAGTCAATCATGTCATCGCTGCCCCGGCCCTGCTGGAGCGGAGCATGGCATCAAAGCCGGAAACGGAAAATGCCGCAAGCAGGCTGCTGGCCGGACAGATACAGGAATGTCTGGAAACCGGGCAATATACAGCGGATGGGCTCAGGCGGCTGGTATTTGACCGGGCAAGGGCGCAGTATCAGGCTGCGGCCATTGATGACGGCAGGTACAAGACAGAAAAACTGAAAGCGGCACTGGAGGACAGGGAACCGCAGACAGAGTTTGATCCGGCGCTTTTCCGGGAAACCATCCAGAAAATAATTGTAGAGGAGGATGGCAGGCTGCGGATCTATCTGCAGAACGGTCTGTCCATTGATATCAAAGTCTAATAACGAAGAAGGAGGAACTACATACATGGCAACAGCAGGAAAGAAAAATATTTCAGTCATACCGGCGATGCCGGCTTATGACCGGACCATCCGTCCGCAAATGAGAACTCTGAGGGTAGCGGCTTACTGCCGCGTCAGTACCCTGATGGAACAGCAGGAAAGCAGCTATGAGGCACAGGTAAGTTACTATACGGAAAAGATCAAGAGCAATCCCAACTGGAAACTGGCGGGCATTTACGCTGACGATGGGAAAAGCGCCACATCCACAAAAAAGCGCGCGGACTTCCAGTCCATGATTGATGACTGCATGGCAGGAAAAATCGACATGGTCATCACGAAATCCATCAGCCGCTTTGCCAGAAACACAGTGGACTCTCTGATGAATATCCGCAAGCTCAAGGAAAAGAACATCGCGGTGTTTTTTGAGAAAGAGGGAATCAACACGCTGGAGGGCAGCGGCGAGCTGCTGATTACCATCTTAAGCAGCCAGGCACAGGAAGAAAGCCGGAACATCAGTGAGAACTGCCACTGGGGAATCGTCCGGCGGTTTGAAGATGGCAAGGTCATCGTCAACCACAACAAATTTTTAGGCTACACTAAAGATAAAGACGGAAATCTCGTGATCGTGCCAGAGGAAGCGGAGCTGGTGCGCCGGATCTTCCGTCTTTTTTTAGAGGGCAACAGTAGCTACCGAATTAAAAGGATACTGGAAGCGGATGGCATTCCCACGGTCACGGGCCATACGGAATGGCAGGCAACGGTGATCGACAAAATGCTCTCCAACGAGAAGTACATGGGCGACGCCCTGCTGCAGAAAACCTACACGGTGGACTTCCTGACCAAGAAAAAGGTAATGAACCGGGGACTGGTGCCGCAGTATTATATCGAGGATGACCATGAACCGATTATCCCCAAGGAACTGTTCCACCGGGTACAGGAGGAAAAAGCCCGCAGAGCCAGCATCTACCGGCCAGCCTCTAGGAAAAAGGGCGCTGAAATCAAAGGCAAATACAGCGCCAAATATGTGCTGTCGGACATCATGGTCTGCGCGGAGTGCGGGCAGCCATACCGCAGGCAGGTCTGGTCAAAATACGGGCAGAAACGGGCGGTGTGGCGTTGTGACAACCGTTTAAAGCACGGTTCCAAACGGTGCAGGCATTCCCCAACCTTAAAGGAAGAAAACCTGCATGAAGCGATTATGGCAGCCATCGACAGCGTGGTGGAGGATCAGGGTGAATTTGTGCAGGCGTTCCGGGAGAATGTCATCCGGATCATAGGGAGCTACTCCAAAGCCGCAGAGCCAACGGAATATGACGGGCGGATCGAAGAACTCCAGCAGAAGATGATGAAGCTCATCGAGGACAGCGCAAAATCGGAATGCGCGGATGAGGTATTCGATAAGGAGTACCGCATCATAGCGGATGAGATTAAGGAGCTGAAGAAGAAAAAAGCTAAGGTGGTTCGGGAGCAGCAACTGGCGGAATCCTACGACCAGAGGATGCAGGACATGGAAACCTACATGAAAAAAGCGAGATACCTGAAGAAAGAATTTGATGATGATCTCGTAAGGCGACTGCTGCGGGCAATCAAAGTCATCAATGAAAGCAAGATAGAGATACAGTTTCAATCCGGCATTGTGATAACACAGCGGATGGATTTTGAGGACTGAAAGACGGCGGGGGCCGATCCAGAAAGAATGCTCCTGCCGGGTACATAAACTCTGTTAAGAATAAAATCCTCAGACAGCGGGCTGAGGGTTTTATTGTTGGCAGAGGTTGTAGTAGTATACTTCATACCGATATATGTGATAAAATAAAGGCAAAATATAAATTTTAGATATAGTGGGGTGGAATTATGGATAAAAACAAACCTTTACCAGAACATACGAAATTAGATTATTATGAATGTTACGCCAAAATAGTATTGGAAAGTCTGTTTTCAACCCAGTTTGATTTGGAAATAAGTGATAAGCCAGATTTGCAGGATGAATCAAACGGAATTGGCATTGAAGTGACACAAGGTAGAAATTCGAAACAACAGGAAATCGAAAGTCTTTATACTAAGTTGAATTATGATAAGGATAGTGATCCTGACAAGCTAAAAAAGCAGATTGAAAGGTGTGGAGGGAAATTAGAAGGAGGTATTTTAAGTGGAATTTCTGAGTCGGATGACTTCGGATACTCTATAAAGGCATTTCAGAAAAAGATAGCGAAAATAAATGCAGGTGGATACTTGCCGATGAAGCAGTATGGTTTGTTCATTTTTGATGACTGTCTGGATATGACGCCAGAACATAGTGTAATCAGAAATGTAGCTTCCAAGATGCTGGAATGCCAAGAAAGTGAAAAAGTGAAGTACCAAGATGTTTATATTTGTACTCCAAGTATATTCTGGCATCTAAATTTTCAAGAGGATTATATTAAGGGATATGATATTTCAAAACAACAAGTAGAATGGGCGATGAAAGCCCGTGAAATGGTCGAAGAAAAAGAGATAATATAAATTGAATGCTACGAAGAATAAAGCTCTTGATAAGTATCAACATCAAGGGTTTTATTGTTGGTAGTATTTACTACTGGCAAAATCATTTCTTTTTTGGTGATGCCATGAGCAGCCCCAAATCTAAAAATCTATGGTATAATCTAAAAGCAGGACAGGACAAAACGAGTGTCAAAAAAAAGCTCGGCGTCCATTTTGGCAGGAATTATAATGGCTCCGCCAAGGCCAAACTGCGCCTTTGGGGAATCTTTTTCACAGCCTCAACACATGTGGAAACCGTCACGCTTCTCGTGAGAAAACCTTGATTCTAGGCGGGTTTGCGGGAGTATTTGGGGAAAATGGAGTTGTGTTTTTGCGGATGGTGAGATGGATAAGTTTCCGCAGATAGGGGGACGGGGATAACGCCGGAGAGTTTGAAAATGAGGGTTTTGTTGGAGAAAAGATACAATCCGGCAAAACCCATACCCTTTAGCAAAACGTGAATATCTCGGCATATCGCCTTATTAAAGCAATTAGATAGGGACAGATAAGGGATAATAATTAGTAAGGTAAAGATACATGAGGATGGCAGTAGAAGGGAAGTGACGTATATGGAAAATCTTCGATATTATCAAAAAGAGGCGGTTGAGAATATATATGAATTTTTCAAATCTGATAAATGTAAAGCCAAAATGTATATATCAACAGGGCTTGGTAAAACGGTAATTATTGCGGCTGCGATACAAACAATATTAAAAAATAATAATGCATCTATACTAATTTTGTCATCGAGGTCTATGCTGTGTGAGCAGATAAAAACTGTAGTATTTCAAATGATTGAAGATGTGAGTATAGCAACACATGTACATGAACTAAAAGAACAAAAAATTCTAATTACGACATATCAAGATGTTATTAAAAACAGATTGAACTTTAGCCGATTTAATTTTATGATTTGTGATGAGGCTCAATTTTTAAAAAAGGAAAGTTGCCTTGAACTGTTGAATATAGAACATATAAAGGCTTTGGGTGTGCTGCAAAATTTAGAATCATCTGAAGATTGGTTTTATGATGCAGAATGTTTATATACATATACGACCAAAGATGCAGTAAAAGATGGTTATAGTGGGGATATAACTGAAAGAGAATTTATAGAGCGCTTTTTAATAAAATTATTAGATTATCAAGGATATAAAAATATTTTAAGAGAAGTAAAAATATCCAACGAGCCTAAAAGTAGTATGCGAGCAGATATAGTTGCGGAAAAAGATAAAAAAATAGTTATAGAAGTGAAGTCTTACAGAAGTTTATACAATTCAAAGGTTATTCTTAATAATGCTTTAAAGCAAATTTTGCAATATAAACAGATTATGCTTTCTAATAATCGAGCTGAAGAAATCTCTTTTGTTATTGTCATGCCATGCGAAATCGATGAAGATTCACAAAGAGATATTTTTGATAGATTTGATGTGGAAATATGGGATATAGGTAATTTGATATATTTATGTGAGGAAAACAAGGATTTATTGCAATTATTGACAAGTTGCATTCCATACTCCACTTTGGAAGTAGAAGCAAAAAAACCAATAAATATAAAAGTAGAAACAAATGACATTACAATAGATGAAGAGACAATATCTTATGTAGAAGTTTTTCAAGAGAAGCTGGAAAAATGTAAATCGGGTAGGTTGGATAATGCAGATAAGAAGTATGAAAAAATTTGCACAGAAATAATAAAATATCTATTTGACACAGAGTTTTTTAAAATTTCAGAACAGCATAAAACAGATGATGAGATGTTCCGTATGGATTTGTTGTGCTCGTTAAAAGGGACAACGGAGTTTTGGAAATTTCTTATAACATTTTATCATACAAAATTTGTTGTCTTTGAATATAAAAATTATTCGGATTACATTTCACAAAACTTAATATATATTACAGAAAAATACTTATTCCCTGTCGCGCTAAGGAATGTGGCTTTCATTATTTCACGAAAGGGGTTTGATTCAAATGCCCAGAAGGCAACTTTAGGGTGTTTAAAAGAAAGTGCAAAATTAATTATTAGCTTGGATGATAATGATTTAATAAAAATGATATATATGAAGGAAAATGGTGAGGAACCATCGGATTACCTTTTAAATAAAGTTGAACAAATATTGATGTCGGTAAGTAAATAACCTATGAAAAAAAGCTTCATATTTATCTACCACATAATTTATGTGAAAAATTTGTTAAAGGGGTGATTTTAATTAAAATGGGGTAAGTGGGGTGAATGGACAGATTAAACTTACCCACCGCACTTTTATAATAAATTCTTTTGCCATGTAGTATAAAACCCAACTTTCACCGCATGTCGAGACGGCTTGCTTGCTGTCAAGAAAACCGCAGTAAATCAAAGAGTTTCGCGATTTCAGATAGATATGAGAATGTGTTTTTGTTTGGTTGGATCGATATTTGTTTGGTATTACTGAAAGGGGATGAACATTTTAGCAAAAGGTTAGAAGTTTATTGAAGATTAAAGTAGAGAGACGCTAACATGGATATATATTGTCGGAGAAAGGAACAAATACGTTGATTCAGATAGAGTTAATAGACTATGATTCTTTAACAAGTATCGGAATTAAAGTAACTCAATATGTTAATAGTAATTTAAAAGATATAATTTGATTTTTCAATTAAATGATAAAGAACGTAAGGAAGTGGCAGCACTTGCAAGAAAAAATAGGAAATGCGAGTAGTGTTAGAAACTGTAGGTAAAATAGATAGTCAAACTCTTGCCTAGGCGAGATAAAAGAGAATTTTTGATAGTGAGTATAATAGTAAAGTTGCACTGCTTGTGAATCCATTGTCCTGTTGCAGCGTGTGGAAACAGTCAAATGGAAGCACCTTATGAATATCATTTTTTTTAATATAGAGGACTTTAGGAGGTAAGAGGAGACTTGGAAAAATCAAATATTTTAATGTATACGACGGAAGATGGAGTCACAAAGGTTGAAGTTACTTTTGATAATGAGACTGTATGGTTATCATTAGATCAAATAGCAGAGTTATTCCAAAGGAATAAGTCTACGATATCCCGGCACATTAAAAATATTTTTTCAGAAGGTGAACTAAGCCGGGATTCAGTTGTTGCAAATTTTGCAACAACTGGAGCCGACGGAAAAAGATATCATGTGGATTTTTATAATCTCGATGTTATTATTTCCGTTGGTTATCGAGTTAAATCTTTGCGTGGCACTCAATTCAGAATTTGGGCTACAAATGTTTTAAAAGAATATATGAAAAAGGGCTTTGCTCTTGATGATGACCGCCTGAAGAACCTTGGCGGTGGAAATTATTTTGATGAATTGTTGGCACGTATCCGCGATATTCGTTCTTCAGAAAAAGTATTTTGGAGAAAGGTTTTGGAAATTTACGCAACCAGTATTGACTATAATCCCAAGGCGGAAAGCTCTGTTTTGTTTTTTAAACAGGTTCAGAATAAGATGCATTGGGCCGCGCATAAGCATACAGCGGCCGAGGTGATTTACCAGAGAGCAGATGCAGATAAGGATAATATGGGATTGACTTCATGGAGCGGAAACAGCATAAAACGGTCTGATGTAGAAGTGGCGAAAAATTATCTGGATGAAAAAGAGCTGGATGCGCTCAATAAAATTGTTGCGGCTTATTTGGATATTGCCGAGGTACATGCTTTGAATCAGGAACCTATGTATATGAAAGATTGGTTGGAGACGATAGATGATTATCTAAAGATGACCAGACGGGATATCTTAAATACAAAGGGAAAAGTAACACATCAGCAGGCATTGGAGAAGGCACATTCTGAGTATGAGAAATATAAAAAAAATCAGGAATATGTATTGTCCCCTGTGGAATGTCATTTTTTGGAGAGTATAGAGGAATTGGATAAATTGGATGGAACAAGTAAGTAACGGAATGTTGAAATATGGTTTCCTCCAAAGGGAAGTTATACCTTTTCGACATCATTATCACCCACTCGACACATACGGAAAGTATTGTCCTGTTGCAAAAGAGTGTTAAATGATGATTAGGTGAGATTGGATAGTTGTCGTGTGGTGAGGCGTGAAGGCTTTTGGCTTTCGCGCCTTTTCCTTATGGATGAGACGAGGTGGGGTGTTGTGAAAAAGATATATTATATACCTGTGAAAAAAGAGAATACGGAACCGCTGCGTGTGGCGGCATATTGCCGCGTCAGCACTAAGAAAGAGACGCAGTTAGCCAGTTTGGCTCATCAAATTATGGCTTATACAGAACAGATATCAGATCATCCAGGTTGGGTATTTTCAGAGGTGTTCTGGGATTGTGGAAGAAGTGGATTAAGGAAAAAGGGCCGTAACGGATTGAAACATATGTTAGAAAGTGCAACAGAGGGGAAATTCGATTACATAATCACTAAATCAGCAAAACGAGTATCCAGGAATACGGTAGAGCTATTGCAGATTATGAGATATTTGAAAGAAAGGGGGATTCAAATGTATTTTGAAATTGAAAATGTGAATTCGTTTGATCCGGATGCAGAAGCGGCAATAACCTTATCAGGAGCAATGGGACAAGAAGAAAGCAGAAACTTGAGTGAGAATATTCAGTGGGGTATTAAAAGAAAATCTGAAGAAGGATTATTTAGCAGCTATAAACATTTTATGGGGTATCGGTGTGTGGAAGGGGAATTGGTAATTGTTCCTGAACAGGCTAAAGTAGTACGATTAATTTTTGAGTTATATTTGAGGGGATACACATTTTCACAGATTAAAAAGTATTTGGAAGATAATGGTATAAAAACGGTTACAGGTAAAGAGGTATGGAGTGCAAATGTAATACAACAAATGCTAAAGAATGAGAAATATAAGGGAGACATGATGCTTCAGAAAACATTTACAGAGGATTATCTAAATGGTATACGAAAGAAAAATGTAGGACAGCGTACCAGATATTATGTAAAAGGAAGTCATCCGGCCATTATTTCTTCGGAAATATTTGATAAAGTGCAGGCAGAAATGCTTAATAGAGCCAGACTGCTCAGAACAGCTGACGGCAATCAGATTAGCAGTGGTAACCGATATAGCAGCAAATATTTGCTTAGTAATTTATTGGTATGTGGGGATTGTGGGGGAGGATTCAGGCGTAGAACGGAGCGTGGGAAGATTGTATGGAGATGCGGGACAAGGATGGAAAAAGGAAAGACGGAGTGTAAAAATTCACCTACCTTGAACGATCAATATGTAAGAGATATGCTGGGAAAAGTTGTGTGTAATGGGGAATATGATGAACATGTCGTAAAGGTTAGAGTGAAGAGAATAGATGTTTATGATAAGCAGTTGATAATTTGCTATGCTGAAAAAGAGAGATATCAGATGTGTGAATTATAATAGATAGTTGAGAATGTTATTTTGCATAGGGATAAATAAACGGAAATGCAGAAATCTTTTAGATGGTAATAGCGAGGGGAGTATGATACTATTTTATATAGGAGATTTGGCTGATATAGGTTGATTAATTTTAGCGTTTTTACCAATATTGTGTTTGCCGAATAGATGTCCCTGAAATATTGTGCTAACCTAGTGTGCCATTTAGCTAGAAACCATAGTATCAGCACTGTTATTATAGTTTCTGACTGTATGAGTACTAAACGATGGTGGATTTAATAAGGGAAAAGGTAAACAAGGGAGATCTGCTTTAGATATTTACAAGGCATGAAATATAGGTATTATGTTTAAGACATGATTTTATGAATAAGTAGTATTTATAATAATTTGAGAAGAAATTTATCTAATTTCGGTAATTGAGATGATGTTCAAGAGAAGGGTGATTATAGATGGAGTACATTAATGGGTATCGAGAAGAGCAAAGTTTGCTGACAAAAGACGGAAAGGAAATACAGGTTCGTTGCCTTGAGGTATCGGAGAATGATGCAGTGCTTGATGAGTGGGCAGCTCATTTTCGGGAACAGTATCGTTACCTAGATGCTCTGGATATGGAAAGAGAAGGAACGGGGATAAGCAGGGAAGAATTCTTAAGAGATTATGTTTTCACGGGACAAGCAAAGCCGGGACCCGCAACTCGTGTAGGAGATTTTTGTGAGATTCTTGTGGCAGATTATATCGAATATATTCAGAGTTATTATGTACCCAGAATCCGATACCGTAGTAAATTTAATCGGAACACATCACCACAAGGCAGTGATGTGTTAGGGTTTAAATTAGGGACAACACCATCGCCAAGAGATGAAGCGATTATATTTGAAGTGAAAGGCACGTCTGATCCAAAAGGAAAGAAAAAGGGTATGAAAGGTTGCAGGAGGCTATTGATCATTCCAATAAAGATGTGGCTAGATATGCTGAATCTTTAAATGCAGCTAACGAAGGTTCACCAGGCCAAAAGAGTGCAGCTATTTTGGCATTTATTTTGAATAGCGGTGAGAATCCATTAATTATTGATCAGCCGGAAGACGATTTAGACAATAGTTTGATTTATTCGCTTGTTGTAAAATCTATAAGAAAAATGAAGAGTAAGCGACAAATCATTATTGTTACACATAATCCTAATATTCCTGTGTTGGGCGATGCGGAGGGCATTGTTGTTTTGAAACGTAATAATCAGGGAAAAGTCACTTTTAGAAAGGATAAAAAAACTGGCTGCATTGAAGAAAAAATTATTAGAGAAGGAATTTGTGAAATTATGGAAGGGGGAGAAGATGCTTTCCGTAAACGAGAGCAGAAATACCAATATAAGTAAATAGAGTAATAAAAATATGAACCACAACACATGGTTTAAATCATTCGTGTTAATGATTATTGGTGATGTACTGCAAACGATTATTATGATTACTGTTCTTTTGGGTATGGAGGAAAAGAATTGGAAAAATCAAGTATTTTTGATCGAAATAAATGAGTTGAAAGATATATAAACTAATAAAAAATACGTAAATATGTGGTGGTAAAATAATGAATTTAGAGAAATCAGTTGAATTGGCTATAAGGAATGTCATGAAAGAGGGGCTTACTGATATATTTGCTCGTCCATTTGAGGTGGATCTTTTATCAAAAAGTGAATTGTTTAAAAAACGAATCTATGATGAAACGATTAGATCCATTCGTTCGGGCTCGGTTTCAGGACTGGGAATCAATGCTATAGATTGCATGCTTATGCCTAAAAATATTGCTTTTGGTTTTCGAAAATGTGCATTAATACAACCACATGATACTATTAAGTATTTAGCGCTTGTTCTTACACTTGCAGAAACAATAGAAAAGGCACGGGTTCCTATATCACAAAAAAGAGTGTATTCATATAGATTTCATCCTAACAATGGATATTTGTGGAATAAAAATTACACCATCACTGCTTTTAGGAATCGAGTAAGTGAAAAAGCAAAGCAAAAGAAAGCTAATCTAATAGTTTCATGTGATATAGCAAATTACTATGAACGATTAAATTTACATCGACTACAGAATACATTACTATCAATTAATTGTAATCGTAATATTGTAAATTTGATTAATGAATTGTTACTATTTTGGTCAAATCGTGATTCTTATGGTTTACCTGTAGGATCTAACGCTAGTAGAATATTGTCAGAGGCTAATTTAATTGGGGTTGACAACTATCTTCTTTCAATGGGGGTAGACTTTATTAGATATGTGGATGACTATAGATTTTTTGCGCCCAATGCAAGTGTGGCACACTATTGGCTTACAGTTCTGATTGATCGCTTGGGACAGGAAGGCCTGTCAATTAATATGAGCAAGACAAAAATAGAACCTAATGATAGGTATATGCATGCCACGGAAGTTCATACCAAAACAAAAAAAGAGAAGGACGAAAAAAATCCATTTATAATAAAGGCAGGATATGGTGGAACGGTACCAACAAATTTTAGAAAACCTTCAAATAGTGAGAAAGAAAGATTAGAAGTGTTAAATATAGAGGGCCTTTTGGAAAGCGCAAAGATAAATTGTTTAGTCGAGTCTTCAGAATTTATTGAGATTATAAAAGCTTGTATTGTACAACGAAAATATAGTATGTTAGTAGAAATATTAGCTATAATCGATAAATATTTACAGTTAACACCTTACTATATAGATACATTAATCAAACATCAAGAGTTTTTTACACTTGAGGATGTTGAAAAAATAAATATATATTTTACAAAGCAAATAAAAGAAAGTAGGTTTATTCCCGAATATTTAATGGTTTCGTATATTAGACTTTTTGGGAGTGATTGCTTTTCAAACAAAAAGTTTTTAATCGAGCAATATAGAAACTTACGTAGGGATTCAGGCGCATATGTAGGAAGAGTGTTACTAGATGCATTATATGGTCTGGCTAACCGAGAAGATATGCTTGAAATACGTAAAAGTTTTTCAAGGTCAAATTTGTGGGAAAAACGTCAAATAATTAGGTTAATTGACAGTACATTTGATGAGGAAGAGAAAAGACCTTGGCTTAAGAATATACGTCAAATAGAGCCTAACGAATTATTTCTTTTGGAAACTGCAGAGCCAACGAAACTGACCAAAAAGAAAAAAAGAAGGAAAAAAATATCATCGAGGAGAATTGAAGAAGAAATATAACTTGGAAAGGCATAGCAAAGGCGAGGTGGTGAACTGAGTGAATAGTCAAGGTGATATTAATAGGAAATCAAATATTATTATCTACACAACAGAAGATGGTTTGGCAAAGATAGATACAACTTTTGATGGAGATACGGTATGGCTGTCAATTGATCAGATGGCGGAGTTGTTTCAAAGAGATAGAAGCGTAATAGGCAAGCATGTGAGGAATGTTTTTAAAGAAGGAGAATTATCTAAAGAATCAGTATGGGCAAAATTTGCCTATACTGCTGCTGACGGAAAAGTTTATGATGTAGATTATTATAATCTTGACGTGATTATTTCGGTCGGTTATCGTGTGAAGTCAAAGCGCGGCACACAATTTAGAATATGGGCAACAGGCATTTTAAAGGAATATATGAGAAAAGGTTTTGCGCTGGACGATGAGCGGCTGAAGAATTTGGGTGGTGGAGGCTACTTTAAAGAATTACTCGAACGTATTAGAGATATACGTGCTTCTGAGAAGGTATTTTACAGGCAAGTCTTAGAAATTTATGCTACAAGTATTGATTATGATCCGAAAGCTGAAATATCCATTCAGTTCTTTAAAAAGGTTCAGAATAAGATTCACTATGCGATTCATGGACAAACTGCAGCAGAAGTTATTTATACCAGAGCGGATGCTGAAAAAGAGTTTATGGGACTTATGACATTTGCAGGAAACCAGCCAACATTAAAGGAGGCTGTCATTGCCAAAAACTATCTGAATGAAAAAGAACTTCGGGCGATGGGACAACTTGTTTCAGGGTATCTTGATTTTGCGGAACGCCAGGCAGAGCGGGAACAGGTAATGACTATGAGCGATTGGGCAGCGCATTTGGATCGTATACTTACAATGAGTGGCGAACAGTTACTTCAAGGAAACGGAAGTGTTACTCATAAACAAGCAGTTGATAAAGCAACGAGTGAATACAGAAAATATAAAACCAGAACCCTCAGTGATGTGGAGAAGGATTATTTGGATTCGATAAAAATATTGGAACATAAAACGGATAAGAGTTGAAAAGGTGATATTATTCACGAGTTAATAAATTAGCTAAGCGAAATTCGAGTGTGTGAAGAAAAGTCTGTAAAAGCTGATCTTCTATGATAATAACTGGGCTGAAAGTTCTTTCTTGGACCTTCAGTCCTTGTATTATATATAACAGCAACTACT